>NZ_JBHXSA010000004.1:100927-304259 GCF_042716475.1 Streptomyces sp. NPDC058671
ACGGACAACCGCCCCGCCAACCAGACCGTCACCTACCACGTCAGGGCCAAGGACGCCGCCGGAAACCAGTCGGGCAACAGCAACACCGTCACCCGGCAGGCCGACTCGGGGGACACGCAGGCGCCGACGGCCCCGGCGAACCTGGCGTACACCGAGCCCGTGACCGGCCAGGTGAGACTGGTGTGGAACGCCTCCACCGACAACACCGCCGTCACCGGCTACGACATCTACGCCAACAACACCCTCCTCACGAGCGTCGCCGGCAACACCACCACCTACACGGACAACCGCCCCGCCAACCAGACCGTCACCTACCACGTCAGGGCCAAGGACGCCGCCGGAAACCAGTCGGGCAACAGCAACACCGTCACCCGTAACGGCAGCGGCTCCACCGGTTCCAACCTGGCCGTCGGCAAGCCCATCAGCGCATCCTCCACGGTCCACAGCTTCACGGCGGAGAACGCCAACGACAACAACACCGGCACCTACTGGGAGGGCGCGGGCGGCAGCTACCCGAACACCCTCACCGTCAAGCTCGGTGCCAACGCCGACCTCGACCGGCTGGTCCTGAAACTGAACCCCGACACCGCCTGGGGCGCGCGCAACCAGACCATCGAGGTCCTCGGCCGCGAGCAGAACGCGTCGGGCCTCACCAGCCTGGTCGCCCCGAAGAGCTACACCTTCGACCCGGCCGGCGGAAACACGGTGACCGTCCCGGTCACCGCTCGCGTCGCCGACGTCCAGCTGAGGTTCACGGCCAACTCCGGATCCGCGGCGGGGCAGCTCGCCGAGTTCCAGGTCGTCGGCGTCCCCGCGCCCAACCCGGACCTGGAGGTGACCGGCCTGGCCACGACGCCGGCCGCGCCGGTCGAGTCGGACGTCATCACCGTGTCGGCCACGGTCCGCAACAGCGGTCCTGCCACCGCGCCGGCCAGCTCCGTCGCGCTGCGCCTGGGCGGCACCAAGGTCGCCACCGCCCCGGTCGGCGCCCTCGCCGCGGGAGCGCAGACGACGGTCACCGCCACCCTCGGGGCGCGGGACGCCGGGTCGTACCAGCTCAGCGCCGTCGCGGACGAGGCGAACGCGGTCGTCGAGCAGAACGAGACCAACAACACCTTCACCAGCCCGAGCGCGCTCGTCGTCAAGCCGGTGTCGAGCTCCGACCTGGTCACCGCCTCGGTGACCACGTCACCGTCGAGCCCGGCCGCCGGTGACACGGTCACCTTCAAGGTGGCCGTGCGGAACCAGGGCACCCAGGCGTCCGCCGCGGGCGGCCACGGCGTCACCCTCAGTCTGGTCGACTCCACGGGCGCGACGGTCAAGACCCTCACGGGGGCGCACACCGGGACCATCGCCGCCGGAACCACGGCGGAGGTGAACCTCGGCCCCTGGACCGCGGCCAACGGCTCGTACACCGTGCGGACCGTCCTCGCCGCGGACGCCAACGAGCTGCCGGTCAAGCGGGAGAACAACACGTCCGCCCAGCCGCTCTTCGTGGGGCGGGGCGCCAGCATGCCGTACGACATGTACGAGGCGGAGGACGGTACGGCCGGCGGCGGCGCGACCGCGGTCGGTCCCAACCGGACCGTCGGTGACATCGCGGGCGAGGCCTCGGGCCGGAAGGCGGTGAACCTGGACGCGACCGGCGAGTACGTCGAGTTCACCACCCGGGCGTCCACCAACACCCTGGTCACCCGCTTCTCGATACCGGACGCCCCGGGCGGCGGCGGCATCGACTCGACGATCAACGTCTACGTCAACGGGGTGTTCACCAAGGCCCTCCCGCTGACCTCGAAGTACGCGTGGCTCTACGGCGCCGAGACCATGCCGGAGAACGCGCCGTCGGCCGGTGGCCCCCGCCACATCTACGACGAGGCGCACCTCGTGCTGGGGCAGACGGTCCCGGCGGGCAGCAGGATCCGCCTCCAGAAGGACGCCGCCAACAGCGCCGCCAACTACGCGATCGACTTCGTCAACCTGGAGCAGGTCGCCCCGGTCGCCAACCCCGACCCGGCCGCGTACGCCGTCCCGGCCGGCTTCGGCCAGCAGGACGTCCAGAACGCGCTCGACCGGGTGCGGATGGACTCCACGGGCAAGCTCGTCGGCGTCTACCTCCCGCCCGGCGACTACCAGACGTCGAGCAAGTTCCAGGTCTACGGCAAGCCGGCGAAGGTCGTCGGCGCGGGCCCCTGGTACACGAGGTTCCACGCGCCCGCCTCCCAGAACAACACCGACGTCGGCTTCCGGGCCGAGGCCGCGGCGAAGGGCTCGACCTTCCGTGACTTCGCCTACTTCGGCAACTACACCTCGCGCATCGACGGTCCCGGCAAGGTCTTCGACTTCGCCAACGTGACCGACATGCAGATCGACAACATCTGGACCGAGCACATGGTGTGCCTCTACTGGGGCGCCAACACGGACCGGATCACGATCAAGAACTCCCGGATCCGGAACATGTTCGCCGACGGCATCAACATGACCAACGGCTCCACGGACAACCACGTGGTCAACAACGACGCCAGGGCGACCGGTGACGACAGCTTCGCGCTGTTCTCCGCGATCGACGCCGGCGGCGCCGACATGAAGAACAACGTCTACGAGAACCTCACGTCGACGCTGACCTGGCGGGCGGCGGGCGTGGCCGTGTACGGCGGCTACAGCAACACCTTCCGCAACATCCACATCGCCGACACCCTGGTCTACTCCGGCGTCACCATCTCCTCGCTGGACTTCGGCTACGCGATGAACGGCTTCGGGACCGAGCCGACGACGCTGGAGAACATCTCGATCGTCCGGGCCGGCGGCCACTTCTGGGGGAACCAGACCTTCCCCGGCATCTGGCTGTTCTCCGCCTCCAAGGTGTTCCAGGGCATCCGGGTGAACAACGTCGACATCGTGGACCCCACCTACAGCGGCATCATGTTCCAGACCAACTACGTCGGTGGTCAGCCGCAGTTCCCGATCAAGGACACCGTCCTCACGGACATCTCCGTCACCGGGGCCCGCAAGAGCGGTGACGCCTGGGACGCCAAGTCCGGCTTCGGTCTCTGGGCCAACGAGATGCCCGAGTCCGGGCAGGGCCCCGCCGTCGGCGAGGTCACCTTCAACGGGCTGCGGATGAACGGCAACGCCGTCGACGTCCGCAACACCACCTCCACCTTCAAGATCAACATCAACCCGTAGCCGGTCACTCCCCCGGCGGCCTCCCGTAGGCCGCCGCCCGACGGCGCGGGCCTCCAGGAGGCCCGCGCCGGCGGACCGCCGCGGTGGGATCCCGCTGCCCGAAGGACCCGGCCGCCCGCAGCCCCGAGCGCGGGCGGCCGCCTGCTGTCCGGACCCGGAGCCGCCGCCTCCTGGGCCTCACGGTCACGGCTGCTTCGATCCGCGGCGCAGGCGCCGTGCGGTGAGGTATCCGCCCGCCACGGTGGCCCCGACGGCCAGGGCGAGGCCGATGCCCACGCTGAGGCCGGACGGGCCGGACGCTCCGCCGATCCCCGCCCGGGTGCCACGGCTCGGAACGACGGGGGCCGTGGGCTGCGAAGGGGCGGCGCCGGGATCCGCCGGCTGGACGGCGGTGGAGCGCGGGCTCACCGGCGGCACAGTCGGGACGTTCGGAAGCAGCGGCGCCGCGGTCGGGGCACTCGGAAGCGGCGGCGACACCGTGGGAGCGCTCGGGCGCACCGGCGGCATGCTCGTAGCGCTCGGGCTCACCGGCGGCACCGCGCCCATGCCGCTGCGGCGGGGAAGTGCCTCGCAGGCGATGCCGTCATCGGGGCCCTGGTCCTCGTCGAGCCGGTTCGGATCGCGCGTGTCCCGGTCGAACTCCTCCTGGGCGTCTTCCTGATACCGGAAGTGCCGACAGTCGAGATCCTGGGCGTGCGCGACACCGGACACCGGTGCGACGGAGGCGATCGCCAGGGCTATGCCGACGACCACGCTGCGACTGCTCATCGGAAGACCTCCTCAGTACCTCGTAGGCGTCACCCCACGCTAAGAGCGGCCGGCGACCGGGGCCGCGTGACGCTAGGCCGAACGGGCATCACGCCGGGTGGCCCACCCGCGCGCCCGAGGGCGTCCTGCCCTGACGTTCCGTGGCGCGCCGCGACTCCGACGGTCGGTGCGAGCGGCACGCGGACCGCGGCGACGACCTCGCCCACCCGCCTTCCCCCCGCCTTCCGATCCCAGGGCGGAGGCGCGTGCGCGGCATGCGAAACGTGGGTGCTGTGCCCTCATCCCCGTCGGGCGGCGTCCCTGTCCCCCGCCCGACCGGGCTGTCGATTCACTGCGACGTGATCACGGTTGCGTTACACGTGACTGTCAGGCAATTACGAAATCAGCGCGAGATCTTGCGTTCACTTGTTCGTGGTGATTGAGTGTGCCGCGCCCCACAACGCACCGGCGATGGGGCCACCTCCACGTTCTTGCCCGAAGGGGTCCACCCATGAGAAGTGCCCGGTTCCGCCGCAGCCGCCGTGCCGCCGCAGTCACCCTCGTCTCCGCACTCTCGCTGACCGCGCTCGCCGCCTGTGGCACGAGCAGCAGCGACGACGGCAGCGACGGAGCCCAGCAGAGCGGGTCCTCCGACCCGTCGGCCCCGCTGGACCCGAAGACCAAGGTCACGCTCACGATCGACTGCATGCCGCCCACGGCGAAGGCGGCCGAGCTGAAGGAGTGGAAGGAGGACGTCGCCGAGTTCAACAAGACGTACCCGAACGTCACGATCGAGGGCCGTTCCACCCCCGGCCAGTGCCTCGAACCCCCGCGCTTCACCGCGATGCTGAAGGCCAAGTCGCAGCCGGACGTGTTCTACACGTACTTCACCGACCTGCCGCAGGTGCTGTCCGAGGACGGGGCCGCGGACATCACCGCGTACGTCCACGACAAGAGCGTGCCGGCGCTGAAGGACATCGACCCGAACGTCCTCGACTCCCTCAAGCAGGGCGGAAAGCTCTACGGGCTGCCGACCAGCAACTACACCATGGGCCTGCTGATCAACCGCAAGCTCTTCAAGGACGCCGGTCTCAACCCCGACGCCCCGCCGCGCACCTGGGAGGAGGTCCGCGCCGCCGCCAAGAAGATCGCGGGCCTGGGCAAGGGCGTCGCCGGCTTCGGCGAGTACAGCGCGGGCAACACCGGCGGCTGGCACTTCACCGCGCAGATGTACAGCATCGGCGGCGAGGTCGTCGACGCGAGCGGCAAGAAGGCCGCGTTCAACAACGACCTCGGCAGGCAGGTCGCCGCGAACCTCCACGCCATGCGCTGGGAGGACGACTCCATGGGCAAGACCCAGCTGCTCAAGTGGGGTGACCTGCAGAAGCAGATCGCCACCGACAAGCTCGGCATGTTCCTCGCCGCCCCCGACGACATCGCGTACATGGTCCAGCAGTTGGGTGCCCAGTACGAGAACTTCGGCATGGGACCGATACCCGGCGGCAAGAACACGCTCGCCGGCGGCAACAACTACATGATCAAGAAGGGCATCTCCGGCGACAAGATCAAGGCCGCCGTCGCCTGGCTCAACTTCAAGAACCTCACCGTCGGCAAGGGCCAGTTCGACTGGGCCCGCACCAAGGCCGACGGCCTCCCGGTGGGCATCCCGCAGCCCAACTTCTGGCTGAACGGGTCCAAGACGACGGACGACGCCGCTCGGGTGCAGCACGCCACCATGCCGGTCGCCAACTTCAAGGCGTTCATGGACAACCCCGTCGCCGGCAAGAACGAGCCGCCGAAGGCGCAGGAGGTCTACAAGGTCCTGGACAACGTGATGTCGGGGCTCCTGACCAACAAGGACGCGGACATCGACAAGCTCCTCGCCGCCGCGGAGGCGCAGGTCAACCAGGTCCTCGCCAACCAGTGACGGGCCGGGCGGGGGCGGGGCCGCGCCCGCCCCCCGCCCGCGGACCGGACCTTCACGACCGGCCCCTCCCCCACCGCCCGTCCCGATCTCCCGAACCGGCAGCCAGTACCAAGGAGCGACGATGTCGGCCCCCAGCCTGACCCCGAGCAAGGCGGACAGCCCCCGCCCGTCCCCGCCGACCGAGGCCGGTCCCGTGCCCGCCGGCGGCCGGTTCGCCCGGAGCCTGCGGCGCAATCTGACCGCCCACGGATTCCTCATCGGCGCGGTCCTGTGCTTCGGGGTCTTCTCCTGGTACCCGATGGTCCGGGAGTTCTTCCTCGCCTTCCAGAAGACCGAGAACGGCCGCACGACCTGGGTGGGGCTCGACAACCTGGCGACGGTGGTCAACGACCCGGCGTTCTGGCAGGCCTGGGGCAACACGGCCCTGTTCACCGTGCTGGCGCTCGTCCTCGGCTTCGCGGTGCCCTTCCTCGTCGCGATCGTCATCAACGAGTTCCACCACGGCCAGGGCTACCTCCGGCTCCTCGTCTACCTGCCGGTGATGCTGCCGCCGGTCGCCTCCGTCCTCCTCTTCAAGTACCTGTACGACCCGGGCTACGGCCTCCTCAACGAGCTGTTCGCCTCCTTCGGCCTGCCCGAGCAGCAGTGGCTCCAGGACCCCGACATCTCGATGGTCGCCGTCGTCGTCGCCTCCACCTGGATGAACATGGGCGGCGCGACCCTGATCTACCTCGCCTCCCTCCAGTCCATCCCCGGCGAGCTGTACGAGGCCGCCGAGCTCGACGGCGCGGGACTGCTGCGCAAGATCTGGCACGTCACCGTCCCGCAGACCCGGCTCATCCTGTCGCTGATGGCGCTCATGCAGGTCATCGCCACGATGCAGGTCTTCGTGGAGCCGTTCCTGCTCACCGGCGGCGCCGGCCCCGAGGGGTCGACGACCACCGTCGTCTACCTGATCTACCAGTACGCCTTCAACTTCAACAACTACGGTGCCGCGGCGGCGCTCGGCCTGCTCCTGCTCGTACTGCTCGCCGGATTCTCGGCGGTGTACGTCAGGCTCAGCCGCGCCGAGGACGAGTAGGACCGGAGAGCAGCCATGTCCACACGCACACTCATCTCGCCGGCGGTCCTCGCCAGGCCCCGCGGCAAGGTCCTCTACTGGACCGTCTTCGCCGCCGTCGTCCTCCTGTTCACCCTGGTCTTCCTCGGTCCCCTCTACTGGCTGGTGTCCAGCGGCTTCAAGGACGCCCAGGAGGTCATCCAGACCCCGCCCACCCTCGTCCCGGACAGCTTCGAGCCCGAGAACTACTCGCGGGCCTGGGAGGTCATGGACCTGGCCACCCTCCTCTTCAACACCCTCTACTACGCCTTCGGAGCTCTCGCCTTCCAGCTCGTCCTGGACGTGGCGGCCGCGTACTCGCTCTCGAAGCTGCGGCCCCTCTTCGGCAAGGCGATCCTCGGCATGATGCTCGCCACGCTGATGATCCCGGCGACGGTGCTCGTCGTGCCGCAGTACCTCACCGTGCTCGACGTACCGGTGATCGAGCGCAACCTGCTCAACACGCCGTGGGCGATCTGGCTGCCGGCCGTCACCAACGCCTTCAACATCTTCCTCCTGAAGCGGTTCTTCGACTCCATCCCCAAGGAGCTCCTCGACGCCGCCTCCATGGACGGGGCCTCGTCCACACGGGTCCTGTGGTCGATCGTGCTGCCGATCTCGCGGCCCATCCTCGGCGTCGTGTCGATCTTCGCGGTCGTCGGCGTGTGGAAGGACTTCCTCTGGCCGATGCTCACCCTCCCCGACCCGACGAAGCAGACCCTCAACGTCGGCATCTACTCGCTCTCCAACGGCGTCCCGGTGAACGTCCTCATCGCCGCCCTCACCATCGCCTCCATTCCCACCCTGCTGCTCTTCCTGATCTTCCAGCGCAACATCATGAGCGGCCTCACCGCCGGCGGGCTCAAGGGCTGACCGAGCCCCTCCGTCCTCCCCACCGCACCCCAGAACCTCGTCGCCGGCCCGTCTTCCCGTGCCCCGCCGCACCGGGCCGGCGACGAGGAACCCCGACCTGCCCGAAAGGACCCTCACGTGGCAGCCCCTGACCTCCCCCGCACCGATGACTGGTGGCGCAGCGCCGCCATCTATCAGGTGTACCCACGCAGTTTCGCCGACGGCGACGGCGACGGCACCGGGGACCTCGCGGGCGTCCGGGCGAGACTGCCCTACCTCGCCGAACTCGGTGTCGACGCGCTCTGGTTCACGCCCTGGTACCTCTCTCCACTGGTCGACGGCGGCTACGACGTCGCCGACTACCGCACCATCGACCCCGCCTTCGGCTCCCTCGCCGAGGCCGAGAAGCTCATCCAAGAGGCCCGCGACCTGGGCCTCAGGGTCATCGTCGACATCGTCCCCAACCACGTCTCCGACCAGCACGCCTGGTTCCGGGCCGCCCTGGCGGCGGGCCCCGGCAGCCCCGAGCGGGCCCGCTTCCACTTCCGGCCCGGCCGGGGCGAGAACGGCGAACTCCCGCCCAACGACTGGCCGTCGCAGTTCTCCGGGAACACCTGGACCCGCGTCGCGGACGGCGAGTGGTACCTCCACCTCTTCACCCCGGAGCAGCCCGACCTCAACTGGTCCCACCCCGACGTCCGCCGCGAGCACGAGGACATCCTCCGCTTCTGGTTCGAACGAGGAGTCGCCGGCGTACGGATCGACTCCGCGGCCCTGCTCACCAAGGACCCCGACCTCCGCGACTTCGTCGAGGGCGTCGACCCGCACCCGTACATCGACCAGGACGAGATCCACGACGTCTACCGCGCCTGGCGCGCGATCGCCGACGCGTACGGCGGTGTCTTCGTGGGGGAGGTCTGGCTGCCCGACGCCGAGCGCTTCGCCCGCTACCTCCGCCCGGACGAACTGCACACCGCCTTCAACTTCAACTTCCTCTCCTGCCCCTGGGAGCCGGACCGGCTCCGCCGGACCATCGACGACACCCTCGCCGAACACGCGCCCGTGGGCGCCCCCGCGACCTGGGTCCTCTGCAACCACGACGTCACCCGCACGGTGACCCGGTACGGCCGCGACGACACCGGCTTCGACTTCGCCAAGAAGCGCTTCGGCACCCCGACCGACCTGGCCCTCGGCACCCGTCGGGCCCGGGCCGCCGCCCTCCTCACGCTCGCCCTGCCCGGCTCCGTCTACCTCTACCAGGGCGAGGAACTCGGCCTTCCCGAGGCCGACATCCCCCGCGACCGCATCCAGGACCCGATGCACTTCCGCTCCGAAGGGGTCGACCCCGGCCGCGACGGCTGCCGCGTCCCGCTCCCCTGGGAGGCCGGCGCCCCGTCGTACGGCTTCGGCGCCGGTACGGATCCCTGGCTGCCGCAGCCCGCCGACTGGGCCCGCTACGCCGTCGACCAGCAGGCCGCCGACCCCGGCTCCATGCTCCATCTCTACCGCACCGCCCTGGCGCTGCGCAGCACGGAGGCCGGGCTCGGGGACGGTCCCATGGGCTGGCTGCCGTCCCCCGACGGGGTGCTGGCCTTCGCCCGCGCGGAGGACCTCCTCTGCGTCGTGAACCTCTCCGGCGAGCCCGTACCCCTTCCGCCGCACGCCGGCGTCCTGCTGGCCAGCGACGAGCTGTCGGCCGGCGGCGCGCTCCCCCCGGACACCGCCGTCTGGCTGCGTACCTGACCGCGCCGCCCCACGGCGGCATCACCTCTGACAGAAGCGAGCCCGACATGCATCCGAGCCGATCCGGCCGCGGCGCGCGCGGCGGCCGAAGAGCCGTCCTGGCGACCGCCGCCCTCGCACTGAGCCTGAGCATGGCCCTCGACGGCATCGCGGCGGCGGGGACCGCGGACCGGGAGGCCGCGGCCGGTCCCGTGGTCACCAGGGCGGCCCTCGCCCCGGACCTCGTCGCCGGCCGCGGTGCCACCGTCGCCTTCGACGAGCAGGAGGCGGAGAACGCCACCACCGACGGCACGGTCGTCGGACCGGACCGGACTCCCTACACGCTTCCGTCCGAGGCGTCAGGACGCTCCGCCGTGCGCCTGACCGCAGGGCAGTACGTCGAGTTCGTCCTCCCACGGGACGCCAACGCCCTCACCGTCCGCTACAGCATCCCCGACGCGCCCGGTGGCGGCGGCATCACCGCCCCGCTGGACATCAGCGTCGACGGACGCCACCGCAGGACGATGACCCTGACCTCCCAGTACTCCTGGCTCTACAACCAGTACCCCTTCACCAACGACCCCCGCGCCGACCTGCTCCACCCCGACTGGTGGATCACCGAGTGCGCCTGCGTCCCGGCCGCCACGACCCCCGCGCCGGAGATCACCAAGCCCTTCCGGCCCACCCACTTCTACGACGAGCAGCGCCTCCACCTCGACCGCACCTTCGAGGCGGGCGACCGGGTCCGGCTGAGCGTCCCCGCGGGCAGCCCCGCCGCCTGGACGGTGATCGACCTGCTCGACACCGAACTGGTCGCCCCGCCGCACGTGGAGCGCGGCGGCGTGAACGTCCTGGCCTTCGGCGCCGATGCCACCGGCCGCCGCGACGCCGCCCCCGCCATCGAGCGCGCCATCGCCCTCGCCCGCAGGACCGACCGGCCCGTGTACCTGCCGCCGGGCACCTTCCGGGTCGACCGGCACATCCTCGTCGACGACGTCACCGTCGTCGGCGCGGGCAACTGGCACACCGTCCTCAAGGGCCGCCAGGTCACCCTGGCCGAGCCCGCACCCGACGGTTCCCGTCACACCGGTGTCGGCCTCTACGGCAGGAGCGCCGCCGAGGGCGGCAGCCGGAACGTGCACCTCTCGGGCTTCGCCGTCGAGGGTGACGTCCGCGAGCGGATCGACAGCGACCAGGTCAACGCGATCGGCGGCGCCATGAGCGACTCCACTATCGACGGCCTGTACCTCCACCGCACCAAGGTGGGCCTCTGGTTCGACGGCCCGATGCGGAACGTGAAGGTCACGGACAACGTGATCACCGACCAGATCGCCGACGCCCTCAACTTCCACACCGGCGTCACCGACTCGCTCGTCCACGACAACTTCATCCGCAACACCGGGGACGACGGCCTGGCGATGTGGTCGGACGGGACGGCCGACGCCCGCAACACCTTCTCCCGGAACACCGTCCAGTCCCCGACCCTGGCGAACGGCATCGCGATCTACGGCGGCGAGGACAACACCGTCAGCGGCAACCTCGTCGCCGACCCCGTACGCGAGGGGAGCGGACTCCACGCCGGCGCCCGCTTCGGCGCCGAGCCGTTCACCGGCACGCTCCGCTTCACCGACAACACCACGGTCCGCGCGGGCACCCTCGACCTCAACTGGAGGATCGGCCTCGGGGCTCTCTGGTTCTACGCCCTCGACGGCTCGATCGACGCCGACGTCCGGGTCACAGGGGACCACTACCTCGACTCCACCCACAACGCGATCATGCTGGTCAGCGAGTACGGGGTGAAGGACCGCCACGGCATACCGGCCGTCCACTTCAAGGACATCCGGGTCGACGGCACCGGCAACTCGGTGCTCAGCGCCCGGACCAAGGGCTCCGCCACCTTCGAGAACGTCGACGCCCGCAACGTCGGGGCCGTCGGCGTGAACAACTGCGGCTCGTTCAACTTCCCGGCCACCGGCGCGGAGTTCGCGCTGACCGACCGCGGAGACAACGACGGCGGCTGGCTGGCGCCCTGGCTGCTGCCCAACACCATCACGTGCGACGACCGCCCGCCCGTCGTCGCACCGCCGGCACCGTCCACCTGGTGACGCGCGGCCGGAACGCCTGAGGGGCGCGGGCCGGCCCCGGTCCACGGACCGGGGCCGGCCCTCCGGACTCAGCGCAGTCGGCGGGCGCGCAGGACCACGTCGTCGGTGTGGTGCGCGCCGGCTCCGCCGTCCGGTGCCACGCGCGGGCGCTGCTCGTCCACCTCCACCACCCAGTCGTCGTCGAGCAGCGCCATGACCATGGAGGGCCAGACGTAGTCCGCGGGGTCGAAGCCGCTCTCGTCGACCTGCTGCGATTCCATTCCCGCGTGATGGACGAGCAGGAGCACACCGCCGACCGCGACGGCCGAGAGCAGCGCGCGCTCGGCCGAGGCGTCGGGAGTGCGCTGCAGTGCCGGGTACTGCGCGGAGACCAGGTCGAAGGAGCCGGCGGGGAGCGCCGCCTCCGTCAGCGTGGCGTGGACCCAGTGGATGTCGACGCCGGCGTCCCGGGCGTGCCCGGCCGCCCGCTCCAGGGCCACGCCCGAGACCTCCAGGGCGGTCACGTCCCAGCCTTCGCCCGCCAGCCATACCGCGTCCGCGCCCTCGCCGCAGCCGACGTCGAGCACCCGGCCGGGGGTGAGTCCGGCCGCGGCGACCTCGGCCACGAGCGCGCCGTTGGGTCGGCCGCTCCACAGTCGTTCCCGGTCGGCGTACCGGTTGTCCCACTCCGCCCGTACCGCGGGGTCTCCGACGTATCCGTCGGCGGGCGGGGAGGTGTCGGAGGCGGGCGTTCCCGCTGCGATGTCGTCGGTCATGGGTCCACCGTCGCCGACCCCGCCCCCGTCCCGCCACTGCTGTTGCCGGTCCGGCAAAACGCTGTTCGGTCGAGGGTGGGGGTGAGGAGGCAAGGCGCTGGGTGGTGGAGGACAGGCCGTGGGCCGCTGTCCGCCGGGCGGGAGCCCGCCGTTCACTCGCCGGACACGCCCAGGAGCCGGCGCGTGCGGGAGCTCGCCCCGCTGAGCGCCAGCGGAATGCCCAGGCTCGCGCACATCCGGTGGGCGCGGGTGAGGGTGCTGAGGGTGGCGGGGGTGGGGTCGGCGCTCGGGACGGCGATGACCACCCTGGTGGGCCGGTGCGCCTGCACCAGGGCCTGGATCTGGAGCGCGCCGGCGGCCCGGTTGGTGACGTCCAGGTCGCGGTGGAGGGTGACCGTCAGGACCTGGTCGCTTACGGCATGGCTGATGAGCATGGTGATCCTCCGCGCGGGACGAGGAAGACCCACGTCCGGACACGGGGTGGGCGATTCGTCCGAGGATGTCACGGAGATCGTCCCGACGACGTGCTCGTGGCGTCGGCGGCGCGGAGTGTCCGGCCGGACGGGGCCCCGGCCGCTCCCGCGCGGGAGCGGCGTCGACGGCACGGGAGTGGCCGGGTCGTCCGGGCCACGGCCGCTCCGGCCCGCGGCGAGGTACGGCGCGGGGGCATCGTGCGCGGCATGGCGACGCTGTCGGCGGACGTTCACCTCCGTGGGCTGAACGTCCGCCGGAGCGAAGGGCGTCAGGCGCGGCCGCGCAGCGCGGCCGCGTAGGCCTCGTCGGGGTCGAGACGGCGCAGTTCCTCGGCGATCAGCTCGGCGGTGGTCCGCACCTTCAGGGCGAGGACCCGGCTGGGCTGGCCGGGGATCGCGAGCCTGGCCACCGGCCCCTCGGGACGGTCGATGCGGATCTCGCCGTCCGCGGTGCCCATGCGGACGGCCGTGACGACGGGACCGTCGGTGACGACCCGGTCGACGGGGACGCCGAGCCGCACCTCGAACCAGCGGGCGAGGAGTTCGGCGCTGGGGTTCTCCGCCTCGCTCTCGACGGCGGCCGAGGTCACGGTCAGCGGGGCCTGGTCGAGCGCGGCGGCCAGCATCGACCGCCAGGGGGTGAGCCTGGTCCAGGCGAGGTCCGTGTCCCCGGGCGCGTAGGAGGCGGCTCGGACCTCCAGGGCGGCGAGGGGGTCTTCGACCGCGTACATGTCGGTGATGCGGCGCTGCGCGAGGGAGCCCAGCGGGTCCCGGGAGGGCACGTCCGGGGCGTCGACGGGCCACCAGACGACGATGGGCGCGTCCGGCAGGAGCAGCGGCAGGACCACGGAGTCGGCGCGGGCGCCGAGTTCACCGTGGAGCCGGAGCAGGACCGTCTCCCCGGATCCGGCGTCGGTGCCGAGGCGGACCTCGGCGTCGAGCCGGGTCCCGTGGCGCTCGCGGGGTGAGCGGGCATGGCGCTTGATGACCACGAGGATGCGGGAGGGGTGTTCCCGGGAGGCCTCGTTGGCGGCCCTGACGGAGTCGTAGGCGTGCTCCTCGTCGGTGACGACGACAAGGGTGAGCACGACGCCGGCGGCGGGGGTGCCGACCGCCCTGCGGCCTTGCAGAATCGCCTTGTTGATCTTACTGGAGTCGGTGTCCGTCAGATCGATCTTCATGCGCGGCGGCCGTCCCTTCCTCTGTGGCGAGCCTAACCCTCCCGCGCGGCGCAGGCGTTGCGGACCCCCACCCCGGGACGGGCCGGCCGGCTTCCGGACCCGGCTGGGGGTCACGCGGCTTTCGGATCCGCCCTTGGGGGTTCCGGGGGGGGCCGGGGTCCCACCGGGGTGGGGGCCCGACCGAACTGGGGGCCTGACCGAAGGGGGGCCCGACCGAAGTGGGGTTACGCCTCTTCCGCGTCCGGCTCCGCGGCGGACTGGGCCTCGGCGCGGCGGCCGACCACGGCGGCGGCGGCGAGGGCGGTGCCGAGGAAGGCGGTGGCCACCACCCAGGGGCGGTCGAGGACGTGCCCCGTGGCGTGGTCGACCGAGTACCGGCCCGCGCCGGTGACGCCGATCGCGGCGGCGACGAAGCCGAGGAACGCCGGGTACTCGTAACCGCCGCCCTGGGCGAAGAAGCCCGCGGGGGCGTGGACGGCGACGGCGCCCGCCATGGCCCCCGCGGCCGCGGCTCCGGCGGCCGGGGTGGCGAGGCCGAGGGCGAGCAGGACACCGCCGCCCGCCTCGCCGAGACCGGCGGCGACGGCGCTCTCCCGGCCCGGCCGGAAGCCCATGGCCTCCATCGCCTTGGTGGTGCCCTCGATGCCGCCCCCGCCGAACCAGCCGAGGAGTTTCTGGGTGCCGTGCGCGGCGAGTACGGCACCGGTGCCGACCCTCAGGACGAGGAGGCCGAGATCGCGCCGGTTGGGGTGGCCCATGTGTTTCTCCTGTGCGGGTGGACGGACACGTACGCCCTCCACTGTCGTCGCCCTCTCCGGCCCGCGCCTGCCGGGGCGGCGGCCGGATACTCCGCTTGAGTCATGTTTTGCGGCATGTGTTCGCTGTTGCTTTAGTGGGAGGGCCGTCACCGTCCACGAGGGCCTCACGAGCCGCGCCTCGCGGCGGCCCGGGGACGTGCGTACGCATGACCGCCGAGTCCACCGCGAAGGGACGGAGACCGTTCATGACACAGACTCATGACCGCTCGCGACAGCAGGACATACCGCCGGGACCGCTGAGCGCGCTCGCGGGCGCCGCCTGGCAGGCGCTGCTGGTGGCCGGAGTCGCGGCGCTGGTCCTCGGTGTCCTCGTCCTGGTCTGGCCCGGCGCCTCCCTGCTGGTGGCCGGAGTGCTCTTCGGTCTCTACCTGCTGTTCAGCGGGGTGATGCAGCTGATCGCCGCGTTCGGTACGCACGCGAGTACCGCGCTGAGGGTCATGGCCTTCATCAGCGGCGCCCTGTCGATCCTGCTCGGCCTGCTCTGCTTCCGTGGCCCGATGCAGTCGATCCTGCTGCTTGCGCTCTGGATCGGCATCGGCTGGCTGTTCCGCGGCATCACCCAGACCATGGCGGCGGCGTCCGATCCCGCGATGCCGGCGCGCGGCTGGCAGATCTTCCTGGGCGTCGTCAACGCGCTCGCCGGCGTGGTGCTCATCGTGTCCCCGCTGGAGTCCGCGGCGGTGCTCGCGCTCCTCGGCGGGATCTGGCTGGTCGCCGTCGGCGCGGTCGAGATCGTGACGGCGGTCCAGGTGCGCTCGCGCGCCAGGCACCTGCCGACAGGGGCGTGACGCGACGGTTCGCCCTCTCCCCTCTGTCCCGTCCGTCGCACGCGTCCCACCCCGCCGTCCGCCCGATTCCCGGGCGGGCGGCGGACACTGTTGACGCGTGCGCTACATTTTGCCGGTCCTAGACCACCGATCCCCCGTGATCGCGACCTTGCGGAGCCGGCACCCCATGAGCGACATCGTCAACGGCCTCGGCCGGGCCGGCGCCTACGGCGCCCTCGGCGTGGTCCTGCTGATCCTCGGCATCGTGCTCGTGGACCTGCTGACCCCCGGGAAGCTCGGGCGCCAGATCTGGGAGGAGCGCAACCGCAACGCGGCGACGCTGCTGAGTTCGGCGCTCCTCGGCATCGGCGGCATCGTCTTCACCTCGATCTGGACGACGTACGACGACTTCGGCAAGGGCCTCGTCTCGACGGCCGCCTTCGGGCTCCTCGGCCTGGTGATGATGGCCGTGGCGTTCCTGGTCGTGGACCTGGTCACGCCGGGGAAGCTGGGCGCCACACTGGTCGACCCGCAGCCGCACCCGGCGGTCTGGGTGACCGCCTCCTGCAACCTCGCGGTCTCGGCGATCGTCTCCGCCTCGATCGCCTGACACCCGGCTCCTTGCCCCCGGTTCACCCTCGGATGGGCTCCACCTCCAGGAAGCGGCGCCCGCGCGGGCCCTTGTAGAGGAGGGCCTCCCAGCCGAGCCGCGCCAGGGCCGGCACACACGCGCCGAGCGCCGCCTCCTCCTCCCGCGCGGCGCCCGAACCCGACGGGCCCAGCCACTCCACCACCGCCGTGCCGGACCGGTCCCCCGCGCGGACCCGGTATCCGGTGGTGACCCGCACTCCCGAGGCGTCCACGGCCGAGGCCACGAGTCCTCCGGACTCCAGGGCGAGGGCCACGGCACGAACGGGCTGCCGGCGCTCCCAGTCGGCGGGCGCCGTCCTCGGGTCCCCGCCCCGGCCCCGGGTGAGCCGTCTGATCTGAAGCAGCCCGTCGACAGCGGCCCGTATCTCCCGGGACCGCTGCTCGGCATCGGCAGGGGGCAGCGGCGGTCCGTCGCCGGTGGCCGCCTCGAAGGCGCCACCGGCCCCCGGCCCCGCCGTCATCGCAGCCGCCGTCCGGCGGCGGTGACATCCTGCGGCCGCCTCGGCCTGGTCGTCGTCGTCATGGTGAAAACCGTAGGGGCACCCACTGACATCGGTACGCATGGGCGAGGAGACGGGACCGGCTGCCGGACGAGCGTCGGTCCCCGGCCTCTGACAGGTGCCCCTAGCGCGGCAGCCTGTCCATCCGCGGGAACGGGCGGGCGTCGGGCATGTGGCGACGCCCGCCCAGGGGCCTGGTCCTGGCGGGCGGAGGTCGTCGGCTTGGACTTTCGTGCCGGTTCGTGGATCCTCTTCCGACCCCGTGGCGGGCGGTCGGCCGGCTCGCGATCATGGCCGTATGAACGATGACATCCCGCTCCCGCTCGCCATGGCCTGGGTGACCGCGCCCAAGGCGTGGTCCCTCGCCGCAGGCGTCCTCTCGGTCACGGCCGCCCCGCACACGGACGTCTTCACCGACCCGATCGGCGGTGGCGCCCGCCGCGACGCCGCCGTGGCCCTGACCGTTCCGCCGGAGGGCGACTGGCAGCTCTCGGCCCGGCTCCGGGTCGACTTCCGGTCCGCCTGGGACGCGGGCGCGCTCGTCGTGTGGGCGGACGACGACCACTGGGCCAAGCTCACCTTCGAGCAGGCGCACGACGGAGCTCCGAGCGTCTACTCGGTCGTGACCCGCGGCCGGTCCGACGACGCGCTGGCGGGCCCGGTCGCGGCGGACGCACTGTGGCTGCGCATCAGCCGGACCGGGGAGGGCTACGCCTTCCACGTATCGGACGACGGCGCGATCTGGCGCCTGGTACGGCAGTTCGCCCTGGGCGGCGACGGTGCCGCACGGGTGGGCGTCGTGGCGCAGTCGCCCGTCGGCGAGGGCTGCCGCGTCGACTTCGACGCGTTCCGTCTCGCCCCGACGACGCTCGCGCACCTCTTCGACGGTCGGTGACCGTCGGCGGACGCGTGCGTACGGGCGTCAGCGCCCGGTCGACCTCCAGTGACGGACGACCGGTTCCGTGAGGAGCGGCACGTGTTCGTGCGGGTGGGCGCCGCCCGCTCGCCCACCGTCGAGCAGGCGCCGCCCTGCGCCTACGCCGATTCCCGGTGGACGAGTTCCGTCGGCAGGATCACCGCCGACGGTTCCTCGCCCGCGATCCGGGCCAGCAGCATCCGTACCATCTCGGAACTGATCCGGTCCCAGGGCTGGCGGATCGTGGTGAGCGAGGGCCGCGAGGACAGGGCGGCCGGGGAGTCGTCGAAGCCGCCCACGGCGATGTCCTCGGGCACCTTGCGGTCGGCGCGGGCGAGCGCGTCGAGGACTCCCTGGGCCATCAGGTCGGAGGCGACGAACACGGCGTCGACGTCCGGGGCCCGTTCCAGGAGGGCGCGGGCCGCGTCCTCGCCGCTGGCCCGGCTGTAGTCGCCGGCGGCGATCAGCGTCTCGTCGACGGGCAGCCCGCACTCGGCGAGCGTCTCGCGGTAGCCGGCGAGGCGTTCCACCCCGCCGGGGGTGTCGAGCGGTCCGGTGACGGTGGCGATCCGGCGCCGCCCGGAGGCGTACAGGTGGCGGACCATGTCGCGGGCGCCGTCGCGGTCGTCCGCGGCGACGTACCCGATCTTGGCGGTCTGACCGAGCGGCTTGCCGCAGGCGACGACGGGGACGCCGGCCTCGTGCAGCCGGGCCACCACGGGGTCGCCGGAGTGGCTGGAGACGAGGAGGACGCCGTCGACGTGGCCGGCCTCGATGTAGCGGAGGTTGCGGCGGCGCTCGTCCTCGGTGCCCGCGATCATCAGGAGCAGCGGGATGTCCTGGGCGGCGAGCGCCTGGGTGCAGGCGCGGAGCAGCACGTTGAAGTTGGGGTCCTCGAAGAAGCGCTCCTGCGGCTCGGTGAGGAGGAAGGCGACGGAGTCCGACCTGCCGGTGATCAGCGAGCGGGCGTGCCGGTTGACGACGTAGCCCGTTCTGCGGATGGCGGCGTCGACGGCGGCCTTCGCCGTCGGGCTGACGTAGTGGCCGCCGTTGAGGACCCGGGAGACGGTGCCGCGCGAGACCCCGGCCTCGCGGGCCACGTCGTGGATGGTCGCCGGTCGGCGCCTGCTCGCTGCTGCGCTCATGCTCTGTGTTTCCCCTCGATCCCCTGTGCTCAGGACTTTACGGCGCCGGAGAGCAGGTCGAGGCTCCAGAAGCGCTGGATGACCAGGAACAGGGCGATGAGCGGGACGATCGCGAGGAGCGCGCCGGTGATCACCAGGGTGTAGAGGGCGGGCGTGTTGGAGCCCTGGGCGAGCAGGGTGAAGAGGCCGACGGTCATCGGGAACTTCTCGTCGTCGCTGAGCATGATGTACGGCAGGAGGAAGTTGTTCCAGATGGCGACGAACTGGAAGAGGAAGATCGTCACCAGGCCGGGGCCCATCATCGGGACGGCGATCCTGAGGAAGATCCGCCACTCCCCCGCGCCGTCCATCCGGCCGGCCTCCACCAGCTCCGCGGGGACGGCGGCGCCGGCATAGACGCGGCCGAGGTAGACGCCGTACGGGGAGAGGATCAGCGGCAGCAGGACGGAGAGATGACTGTCCGTCAGGTCGACTTTCGCCATGAGCAGGTACTGCGGGACGGCGAGGATGACCGGGGGCATCAGGACGCCGGTGAGCAGGACGTTGAAGACGGTCTCCCGGCCGCGGAAGCGGTACATCGCGAGGGCGTAGCCGGAGACGGCCGAGACCATGGTGGAGAGGATCGCGCCGAGGCCCGCGTAGAACAGCGAGTTGCCCATCCACTTCCAGTAGACGCCGTCCCGGTAGGCGTCGAGGTCGGCGAGGTTGTCGGCGAATCCGCTGCCGGGGAGGAAGGTGAAGGTGGAGAAGAGTTCGGTGCCGGACTTGGTGGAGGCGACCACGACCCAGGCGACGGGGAGCAGGCAGTAGGCGGCGCCGAGCAGCAGGGCCGCCGTGGGCAGGACGGCGGTGCGGCGGGGGCGCGGGGGGCCGGGGGTGGTGCCGGCGGCGGGGGCGGACGTGCGGATCGGGGCGGTGGTGTCGAGCGTGCTCACCGGCTCCCTCCTTGCTTCGTGCGGGTGGTGGTGAGCCTGAGCAGGCCGAAGGAGAGCAGGAACGTGGCGAGGGCGAGGACGACGGCGGTGGCCGACGCACTGTGGACGTTCCCGGCGACGAAGGCGTCGCTGTACACCTTCATCAGGGGGCTCCAGGTGGTGGAGATGCCGTTGGTGAGCGGCTTGAGCGTGGTGGGCTCGGCGAAGACCTGGAGGGTCGCGATGATCGAGAAGAAGAAGGTGAGCACCAGGGAGGGGGCCACCATCGGGATCTTGATGCGGAGTGCGATCTGGAGCGGGGTGGCGCCGTCGAGCTCGGCCGCCTCGTACACCTCGGTGGGGATGGAGCGCAGCGAGGTGTAGATGACGATCATGTTGAAGCCGGTGCCGCCCCAGACGGCGATGTTGGCCATGGCGCCCATGAGCATGCCGCCGTCGAGGAGGTCGGGGCGGGGCAGGCCGGCCCGGTCGAGCAGGTGATGGAAGGGGCTGACGTCGGGCAGGTAGAGGAAGCCCCACAGGAGCGCGGCGACGACGCCGGGAATGGCGTACGGGAGGAAGATCGCGAGTCGGGCGAAGGAGCGGGCGCGGACCCGTTCGGTGTCCAGGAGCAGGGCGAAGAGCAGGGCGAGGCCCAGCATGACGGGGACGACGATCGCTCCGTAGCCGAGGACGCGGAGGGCTCCGTGGCCGAGTTCGGGGTCGGTGAGGGCGTCCGTGTAGTTCTCGATTCCGGCCCACACCTCGGAGCGGGCGCCCTTGCCGAGGCCGAGGCCCTTCACCTGGACCTTGTGGAGGCTGAGCCAGAGGGCGTAGCCGATGGGCAGGGCGAAGAAGAGGGCGAAGAGGACGACGGCGGGGAGGAGGAAGCCGTACGGGGCGGCCTTCACCCCGTACGGCGTCCGGCGTGCGGTGGTCACCGAGCGACCTCGAAGCCCTGCTTCTCCAGGTCGGCGACGGTGGCGTCCCGCATCGCGGTGAGCGCCTCGCCGAAGCCCGACCTGGCCTTGGCGGCCTTGCCGTAGCCGTCCTTGAAGGCGGAGTAGGCGACGTTCACGTTGGGGCCCCAGGCGGCCGGCGCGGTGGTCTTCGCGATCTCGGCGGCGCGGGCGTAGAAGTCGGGCTGCTGGGGGAAGTGGTCGGGGGCCTTGGCGAGGGCGCCGCTGGTCTGGGCGGCGGTGGCCGCCGGGTAGATGCCGCTCTCCTTGACGAGGGCGGCGAGGGCCTTCGGGTCGGTGTTCAGCCAGACGGCGAACCGGGCGGCGGCCTCCTTGTGCTTCGAGTCCGCGGTGACGGCGGTGGAGGAGCCGCCCCAACTGCCGGTGACGGAATCGCCCTTGGTCCACTGCGGGAGGGGCGCCATGGCCCACTTGCCCTTGGTGTCGGGGGCGGCGGTGGTCAGGACGCCGGGGGCCCAGACGGCGCTGACCCAGCCGATCTGCTTGCCGGTGTTGAGGGCCTTGTTCCAGGCGGGGGTGTACATCGGCTGGTTGTCGACGGCGCCTTCGGCGACCAGGCCGCCCCAGAAGTCGCTGACCTTGCGGGTGGCGGCGTCGTCGATGCCGACCTTCCAGGTGTCGCCCTCGAAGGTCCACCACTTGGCGCCGGCCTGCTGGGCGAGGCCGGCGAACTGGCCGGCGTCGTTGGCGGAGAACGTGGTGAGCGCCTTGCCGGGGGCCTTCTTCCGCAGCTCCCTCGCGGTGGTGGCGAACTCGTCCCAGGTGGTGGGGACGGAGAGGCCGTACTGCTGGAAGAGGTCCTGGCGGTAGAAGAACATCATCGGCCCGGAGTCCTGCGGCAGCGCGTAGACGGCGTCGCCGCCGAAGGTGGTCTGCTGCCAGACGCCGGGGGCGAAGTCGTCCTTCGCGTCCTGGGTCTCCTTCGCTATGTCGGCGAGGGCGTCGTTGCTGACGAGGGTCGGCAGCGCCTGGTACTCGGCCTGCACCAGGTCGGGGCCCTTGTGGGCCTTGGCCGCTGTGATGATCTTGGTGACCAGGTCGTCGCCGGAGGCCTGCTTCTGCACCGTGACCCGGATGTCGGGGTGTTCGGCGTTCCACAGGGCGGCGACCTTGTCCATGCCGGGCGCCCAGGCCCAGTAGGTGAGCTCGACGGGGCCGGATCCGGCGCCCGCCCCGCCGTCGGAGCCGGAGCCGGACCCGCAGGCGGTGAGCGTGGTGGCGCCGACGAGGACGGCGGTGGCGGCGGCGAGGCCGCGGCGCGTGAGGTGGGGCATGGGGATTCTCCCTGACCGAAAGGGGCCTCATCCAGGGAGGGTGAGGCCGGCCATGCATCTGTGAGCGTTCACAGTAGAGAAATGTTCCGGACACTTGTCAATGGTTGTTCGTGTGCGGTTATGTTGCGTTGCCCGCTCGTCATCGAGTGTGTGCACGTTCCCAGTTAACACGGCTTTCATCGATCGAGGTTTCAGGAGAGACTCATGACGCAGCCCACGCCCAAGGGCCTGCACCGGCTCGCGTTCGGCGGGGACTACAACCCCGAGCAGTGGCCGGAGAGCGTCTGGTGGGAGGACGTCCGGCTCATGCGGGAGGCCGGCGTCACCATGGTGAGCGTCGGGATCTTCTCCTGGGCCCTCCTCGAACCGGAGCCGGGCCGCTACGACTTCGGCTGGCTCGACCGGCTGCTCGACCTGCTCCACGAGCACGGCGTGCGGGTCGACCTCGGCACCCCTACCGTGGCACCACCCGCCTGGTTCTACCGCGCCCACCCGGAGGCCCTGCCCGTCACCGCCGAGGGAATCCGGTACTCGTACGGCTCACGCGGAGCGATCTGCCACAGCTCCGCCGCCTACCGCACGGCCGCCGCCGGCATCACCACCGCACTGGCCCGCCGCTACGGCGACCACCCCGCGCTCGCGCTCTGGCACGTCCACAACGAGTACGGCGTCCCCGTCAGCGCCTGCTACTGCGACAGCTGCGCCGCCCACTTCCGCCGCTGGCTCCACGGGACGTACGGCTCCGTGGAGGCCGTGAACGAGGCCTGGGGCACCGCCTTCTGGGGGCAGCGGTACGGCTCGTACGAGGAGATCGACCCGCCCCGGCTCACGCCCACCGTCGGCAACCCGGCGCAACGCCTCGACTACCGCCGCTTCACCGACACCACCCTCCGCGAGAACTTCCTGGCGGAACGGGACATCCTCCACGAGCTGGCGCCCGGCATCCCCGTCACCACCAACTTCATGACCGCCCTCAGCCAGTGCGACTCCCTCGACTACTGGGCCTGGGGCCGCGAGGTCGACCTCGTCACCAACGACCACTACCTCATCACCGACGGACGCCGCACCCACGTCAACCTCGCCATGGCCGCCGACCTCACCCGCTCCGTCGCCGGCGGCGCGCCCTGGCTGCTCCTCGAGCACTCGACGTCCGGGGTGAACTGGCAGCCGCGCAACCCGGCCAAGCGCCCCGGCGAGATGGCCCGCAACTCGCTCGCGCACGTCGCCCGCGGCTCCGACGGCGCCCTGTTCTTCCAGTGGCGGCAGTCCCGGCGCGGTGCCGAGAAGTTCCACTCCGCGATGCTCCCGCACGGCGGCACCGACACCCGGATCTGGCGCGAGGTCGTCGCCCTCGGCGCCGGCCTGGACGCGCTCAGCGGGGTACGCGGCACCCGGACCGTCCCCGACGTCGCCGTGCTCTGGGACTGGCACTCCTGGTGGGCGCAGGGCCTGGAGTGGCGCCCCAACGAGGCCCACGACGCCCGCGAGCGCGCCGACAGCTTCTACGAGGCCCTCTACGACCGGCACCTCACCGTCGACTTCGCCCACCCCGAGTCCGACCTCTCGGCCTACCCCCTGGTCGTCGTCCCCGCGCTCTACCTCACCACCGAGGCCTCCGGGCAGAACCTCCGCGCCTACGTCGAGAACGGCGGCACCCTCGTCGTCTCGTACTTCTCCGGGATCGTCGACGAGCACGACGCCGTGCACCCCGGGTCCTACCCCGGCGCGCTGCGGGACGTCCTCGGCGTGACCGTGGAGGAGTGGTCGCCGCTCCTCGACGACCAGCGCGTACGGATCGCGGGGCCGGACGGTGCCACCCTCACCGGCGACGTGTGGACGGAGTTCGTCCGGCCGTGCGGCGCCGAGACCGTCTGGACGTACGCGGACGGGCCCGCCGCCGGCGGGCCCGCCGTCACCCGGCACCGGCTCGGCCGGGGCACCGCCTGGTACGTCTCCACCCGGCTGGACGCGGCCGCGCTCGACGCGATCGTCGCCGCCGCCTGCGAGGACGCCGGAGTCGCCCCGCGCACCGCGCTCCCGCGAGACGTGGAGGTGGTGCGGCGCGCCGGGGAAGGCGGGACGTACGTCTTCGTCCTGAACCACACCGGCGAGGACGCGGAGGTGCCGCTGGACGGCGCCGGGACCGAACTCCTCACCGGCGGGACTCCGGCGGTCGGCACGCTCACCGTCCCGGCCGGCGCCGTCAGGGTCGTACGCCTGGACGCCTGACCGCACCGCCCCCTACCCCGGCCGGTCGCCGGGGCCCCCGTTCTCCCCGGGGACGGCGGCGCCCGCCGCCCCGCCCCCGGGCGAGCCGTGCCCCACGAGGAACCACCGCACGACACCTCCCGTCCGCCACCGTCGAAGGGACTCGACCATGCACCCCGCCCCCCGCAGACGCCGCTTCCGGCTGCGCGCCTCTGCCGTCGCCGCCGCGCTCGGCGCCCTCCTCCTGGCGCCGTTGCCCGCTGCCCCGCGAGCCGATGCCGCCGCCACCCTCACCAACGCCGGGTTCGAGGCCGGCGCCACCGGGACCGCCACCCCGGCCGGCTGGTCCACCTACTCGGCCGCCGGGCAGCACGCGGCCTCTTTCACCGAGGCCGGGGGCCGCGGCGGCGGGCACCGCCTCAGCCACTGGTCGGCGTCCGCGTACAAGGTGGAGACGTACCAGTACCTCTCCGGGCTCACCGACGGCACGTACACGCTGAGCGCCTGGGTGCGCTCGGGCGGCGGCCAGAACGCGGCCTACCTGGCCCTGCGCGGCTGCGGCTCCGCCGAGCGGCGCACCGACCTCCCGGTGACCTCGAACGGTGCCTGGATACGGCTCGTCACCTCCGTCGAGGTGACCGGCGGCGCCTGCACGGTCAGCATCAACTCGGACGCCGGAGCGGGTCATTGGCTCAACGTCGACGATCTCGCCTTCACCCCGGGGTCGACCGGGCTCACCGTGAAGGGCGTCGACCTGTCCACGCTCAAGAAGAGCCAGGACCTGGGCGGCGTCTACCGGACGAGCGCGGGCGCCGCCGGAGACCCGGTCGCGATCCTGCGGAACGCGGGCGCGAACTACGGACGTCTCAAGGTGTGGGTGAACCCCGCCGACGGCTACAACGACAAAGCCCGCGTCCTCGCCACCGCCCAGCGCGTCAAGGCCCAGGGCATGAAGCTGCTCGTCGACTTCCACTACTCCGACATCTGGGCCGACCCGGGCGCCCAGACCAAGCCCGCCGCCTGGCAGGGCCACTCGTACGCACAGCTGAGGACGGACGTGTACCAGCACACGTACGACGTCCTCAACGCCCTGAAGGCGCAGGGCACCACGGCCGACATGGTGCAGATCGGCAACGAGATCAACACCGGCATGCTGTGGCCCGAGGGTTCGACGAGCAACTGGTCACAGCTCGCGGGGCTGCTCGACTCGGGGATCTCGGCCGCCAAGGCGGTCTCCTCCGGCACGCAGATCGCCCTGCACCTCGCGCACGGCGGCGACAACGCCCTGTACCGGACGTGGTTCGACAACGCGAAGGCGCGGGGCGTGAACTACGACGTGATCGGGCTGTCCTTCTACGGCTACTGGCACGGCGCCCTCTCCTCGCTCCAGACCAACCTCGACGACATCTCGGCCCGTTACGGCAAGAAGGTCCTCGTCGTGGAGACCGCGTACCCGTTCCGCCTCGACAGCGAGGACACGCACGAGAACATCATCGACCTGCCGTCGGAGCTGGTCCCCGGCTATCCGGCGAGCCCGGCCGGGCAGTCGGCCTGGCTGCGGGACGTCATGAACGTCGTCGAGGCCGTCCCGAACGGCCGTGGCCTCGGAGTCGTCTACTGGGAGCCGGCCTGGACCGCCGTCGACGGCAACGGCTGGGACCCCGCCGACCCCTCCTCCGGCAACGGCTGGGAGAACCAGGCCCTGTTCGACTACGACAGCAGGCTGCTGCCGGCGGCGGGCCGGTTCGCCCACCGCTGACCGCACACCAGGAGGAGGGGGCGGGCTCGTGTCCGGGCCCGCCCCCTCCGGCTTCCCCCCTACCACTCGGCCGGCGAGCCGTCGTCCCGGCGCCAGGCCGGGTTGCGCCAGCGGTGCCCGGCCTCGGCCGTCCGCTCGACCGCCTTCGCGTCGACCTCGATGCCCAGGCCCGGTCCGGTGGGCAGGGCCACGTGCCCGTCCTCGTACCGGAAGACCGAGGGGTCGACCGGGTGGCCGAGGAGGTCGGAGGGCCCGATCGGCCGGATGCGCCGGCCCCGGGAGCGGCGGGACGGCCGGCGTGCCGGGTCCGCAGCCGCGGAGGCCTGAGGGGAGCGTCCGGAGCCTGGGCGGTCCCCGGTTCGCGCCCTCGGTCCGCGCCGCCCGCGGTCCGCGCCCCCGGGTCCGCGACCCCGTCAGGGCCTCCTCTGCGTCGAAGCGCTTCGATCTTCCTCTGCTCGTTCTCTGGACACGTCCACCCGGCCGCGTTACGGTCTCGCTGAGCTGCCGACGTGATCGTTCGACCGTGATCCTCCGACGGCGCGGCAGATCTTCGTCGAAGCGATTCACCACAGTCACGGCCCGCGGGGAGAACGGATGGTCACGCTTGCCGAGGTCGCCCGGCACGCCGGGGTGTCGGCCAGCACCGTGAGCTACGTCCTCAGCGGCAAGCGACCCATCTCGGAGGACACCCGGCAGCGGGTGCGGGACAGTATCGACCGGCTCGGCTACCAGCCCCACGCCGGCGCCCGCGCGCTCGCCAGCAGCCGGTCACGGATCATCGCGCTCATGGTGCCGCTGCGCACCGACATGTACGTTCCGGTGATGCTGGAGATCGCGGTCGCCGTCGCCACCGCCGCCCGCGCCCACGGCTACGACGTCCTGCTCCTCACCGGGGAGGAGGGCCCGTCGGCGCTGCGCCGGGTCACCGGCAGCGGGCTCGCCGAGGCGGTGATCCTCATGGACGTGCAACTCGACGACGAGCGGCTGCCGGTGCTGCGCGCGGAGGGCCCGCCGGCCGTCCTCGTCGGCATGCCCGCGGATCCCGCGGGGCTCAACTGCGTCGACCTGGACTTCGCGGCGGCCGGGGCGCTGTGCGTGGAGCATCTGGCCGGTCTCGGACATCGGGAGATCGCAGTGATAGGCGAGTCCCCCGGTGTCTACGCGCGGCACACCGGCTTCGCCGAGCGGACCCTGCGCGGGCTGCGCGACCGGGCGGCCGGACTCGGGGTCCGCCTGCTCCACCGGCCGTGCGAGGGCGGTCACGACGCCGTGGCGGCGGTGCTCGCCCGGATCCTCGACGAGCGGCCGGCGACCAGTGCCTTCGTCGTGCAGAACGAGACGGCCGTCGAGCCGCTGCTCGCGCTGCTGCGGCGGACGGGCAGGGCCGTACCGGAGGACGTGTCGGTGGTCGCGGTGTGCGCCGACCAGATCGCCGCCCAGGCCTCGGTGGCCGTGAGCTCGGTGCCGATCCCGGCGCAGGAGCTGGGCCGCAGGGCGGTGGAGCGGCTCGTCGGGCGCCTGACCCGGCCGGAGGGGGAGGGCGCCGTCGGAGTCGAACTCCTGACTCCCGCACTGACGGTACGGGCCAGCTCGGGCCCGGCACCGCGCGCCGGCGGGGACTGACGGCCCGCGCCGGACGCCCCACGCGGGTAGGGGGAACCCGCGCGCGCCGCACCCCCGCGAGACGGGCCCTGCACCCCCACGAGACCCGGGTCCCCCACCCCCACCGCCACGAGACGCCGGCCCCACGCCCCCCACCCCCGCGAGACGCGCCCTCAGGAGTCGACGGTCCGCTCCTCGCCCGCGTGCAGGACCAGGCGGCTCGTCCCCCTCGGGGTCCTGAGGTCGATCTCCGCGTCCCGGTCGGGGTGGAGGACCGCCCGGTACGCCCCTGGTGACCACGTGAGGTCCAGGCGGGCGCCGAACCGGGTCCGTACGCCCGTCAGTCGCCCGCGCGGGCACCGGTCCGGCGGCGCGGGCAGCAGGACGAGCCGCCCGGGCGTGGACTGGACGAGGGCCTCGATGAGGAGTGCGGGCAGGGTGTGCGCGGCGTCGGCGTTGTAGACGTCACGGGCCGGGTAGTGCGCGCTCATCAGGGAGTCGTGGAAGTAGTCGCCGGTGAGCACGCGCGCGAGTGCGGCGCCCGTACGGCCCGCGTCCCCCAACCGGGCCGCGACCAGGCCGTGGTGGAGGTGTCCGTGGGCCGAGTCGTTCTCGGGGCCCCGGAGTTCGAGGGCGCGCAGGGCGGCCCCGGCGAGGGCGGGGGTGTCGTACGGGTTGATCTCGTCCAGCGGCCAGACGGGGTAGAGGTGGCTGAGGTGCCGGTGGTCGTAGCGGTCGTCGAGTCCGGCCCAGGCCCATTCGGCGAGCGCTCCGTCGCCGTTGACCCGGTACTCCGGGAGCCGGGCGGCGAGCGCCCGCAGACGGGTGGCGTCCGGGGCCGACGCCCGCTCGGCGGCGGCGCGCAGGGCGTGCCGGGCGGCGGCGACGTCCATGGTGGCGTTCACGGCCGCGCCCCCGCTCCATCCGCGCGGCCGGTTCTCCGGGGAGTAGGAGGGGACGACGGCGATCCGCCCGTCGGGGCCGGTCCGGGTGAGGAAGTCCTCGTAGAAGAGGGCGAGTTCGCGGAGGAGGAGCGAGGTCCTGGGGTCTCGCCGTCCGTGTGCCTCCTCGTCGTCGAGGAGCGGTTTGAGGAGCCAGTCGGCGCCCGCCGTCCACAGGTGGAGCGGGTAGTCGCGGCTGAAGTGGTACGAGTGCCCCGAGATGCCGTCGGTGTGGGAGGGGGCGACGATGCCACGGGTCCCGAAGATCGCGCGGGCGTTGTCCCGCCAGTCCTCCACCTGCCGGTGGAGCAGGGCCGCGTGGGCCTCCGTCACCTCGGGGAGGTCGGCGACGACGGCGGACGCGGTCTGGAGGTTGAGGTTGGCGTCGGTGGTGAACGCCCCGGACCAGGCCGTCTCCCACTCCCCCGTCCAGAGGCCCGTGAGCCGGGGCGGGTGCGTACCGGAGGAGGAGAGCAGGTGGTAGCGGCCCGCGGCGAAGAGGCGTTCCAGGAGGGCGGGGCTGTCGGGGCGACGGAGGAGGGCCGAACCCGGCAGGGCCCGGTCGGCCTCGTCCGCGCCGAGGTCGAGGGTGACACGCCGGTAGGCGGTGCCGTGCAGGGCGGTGTGGCGGGCGAGCAGCCGGGCGTGCAGCGCCTCGGGGTCGACGGGCGGTCCTCCGCCGGCCAGCGCCCGCAGGGCTTCCGTCCCTCCGGTCGTGTCGGGGTCCCCGGTGTGGCTTCGTACCCGGGTGAGGAGCAGCAGCCGTCCGGCGCCCTCGACGCGGAGGCCGGAGGCCGTGACGGTGGTGCGTCCGCCGTCGGTGAGCAGGAGGGTGAGGCCGGTGTAGCCGAGTGCGCTGCCGGGGTAGCGGACCCGCAGGGTGAGGACGGTCTCCCCGCGGGCGGTGGCGACGCCGCGCCCCGCCTCCAGGTCGGCGGGGACGCCGGGCAGCCGGTGGTCGAGCTCGATCTCCACGACGGGCCCGGGCGAGGTGACGTACTGGACGAGGACGTCGTCGGCGCGGGAGACGAAGACCTCGCTCCGCCGCTCCCCGCGGAGGCAGGAGACGACCCCGGTGGTGAAGTCCACGGAGCGGCGTACGGGGAGGGCGGGGATGTCGGGCGGTCGCCGGACCCGGGTCAGGAAACCGGGGTGGAAGGGCCGCACCCAGCGCAGGGGTCGCCCGTCCGTGAACGCTGCGGCCGCTGTCGGATCCCCCGCGAGCAGGGCGTCCTGGAGGGCGGGGAGCGCGGCGGCGAGCCGGGGCGGCGCGGTGGCGGCGGGCGGGTTGTTCGGCCGTACGAGGGTGTGGTGGGTGACGATCACCCGGTCGTCCTCGGGGTCGCCGTGGACCAGCGCGCCGTGGCGGCCGTTGCCGGTGAGGAAGGCGTCCTCCCAGCGGGAGGCGGGCGCGGGTTCCCAGGTGCCGTGCACGACGGACGTTCCCCCGCCGCCGTGACCGGTGGCGGAAGCGGTCGCGTACGTGCGGGGCGGGGTCACGTCATCGGGGATCGGCATCCGGCTCTCCGTGGGCGAGGGGGACTTCGGGTGGGTCAGCCCTTCACGGCGCCGGTGAGCATGCCCTTCCTGAAGTGCTTCTGGACGAAGGGCGAGAGGACGGCGACGGGGAGCAGCGCGAGGACCATGACCGCCATCTGGACCGCGAGCCCGGAGAGGTCTCCCGCCTTGACGGCCTGGCCGAGACCGACGGGGATCTCCTGCTTCTGGACGAGCTGGATGAGGACGTTCTGCAGCGGCATCATGTTCTGGTCGCTGAGGTAGATGGAGGCGTTGAACCAGGCGCTCCAGTAGCCGACCGCGTAGAAGAGGGTGATGACGGCGATGACCGCCCGGGACAGCGGCATCACGATCTGCCAGAGGATCCGCAGGTCTCCCGCACCGTCGATACGGGCGCTGTCGACGAGTTCGGGCGAGACGCCCATGAAGAAGCCGCGCAGCACGAGGATGTTGAAGACGCTGACGGCGCTCGGGAGGATCAGCGCGAGGTAGGTGTCGGTCAGACCGAGGGTCTGCACCAGGAGGTACGTGGGGATGAGGCCGGCGCCGAAGAACATGGTGGCCATCAGGGTCAGCAGCAGGAAGCGGTGGCCGAGCGAGCCGGGCCGGGAGAGTCCGTACGCGCAGAGGATCGACACGGCCATGGAGAAGAGCGTGCCGGTCAGGGTGACGAGGACGCTGACGACGGCGGCGCGGGTGACCTGGCCGCCGCTGAGGAGTTCCTGGTAGGCGATGAAGGTGATGTCCCTGGGGACGACCACCAGACCGCCGGTCTCCGTGATCGTCCTCTTGGAGGAGAGGCTGGTGACGACCACGATCCACAGGGGGAACAGGACCGCGAGGCAGGCGAGGACGAGGACCGCGCCCTTGGCCGCGAGTCCGGCCCTGCCGGGCGGTTCCTCCCACACGGGTCGGGTGGGCGCCGCCCACCGGGACCTGGGACTCCGGGTCACTTCCGGTACACCCCCTGCTCGCCCATGAGGTGGGCCGCCTTGTTCGCCGAGAGGACGAGCACGAGACCGACGACTCCCTTGACCAGTCCGGCCGCGGCCGCGTAGCTGAAGTCCTGGCTGCGCAGACCGGTCCACCACACGAAGGTGTCGAGGACTTCGGCAGCCCCCGGCCCGACGGCGTCGCGCTGGAGCAGCAGTTGTTCGAAGCCGACGGTCAGGGCGTCGCCCACGCGCAGGACGAGCAGCAGCGCGATGACGGGACGCAGCGCGGGCAGGGTGACGTGCCACATGCGGCGCCACCGGTTCGCGCCGTCCATGGCGGCGGCCTCGTACAGGTCCTGGTTGACGGCGGCGAGTGCGGCGAGGAAGACGATGACGCCCCAGCCCGCGTCCTTCCAGATGCCCTCGGCGGTGACGAGGAACTTGAAGACGGCCGGGTCGGTCATCAGGTCGAAACCCTCGTGGCCGTGCTGCCGGAGCGTCTGCGCGATGATCCCCGCGCCGCCCAGGATCTGCTGGAAGACCGTGATGACGAGGACCCAGGAGAAGAAGTGCGGCAGGTACAGGACGGCCTGGACGATCGCCCTGACCCGGGGCCGCAGGACGCTGTTGACCAGCAGGGCGAGCGCGATGGGCACCGGGAAGAAGAGCAGCAGCTGGAGGAGGAACAGGACGAGGGTGTTCTCGACGGCGTGCCAGAACCCGGGGTCGGCGAGGACCCGTTCGAACTGGGCGAGTCCGACCCAGGGGCTCTCCAGCATGGCCGTGACGCCGTTGGTGGAGACGTACGGGTCGTAGTCCTGGAAGGCGACCACGTTCCCGAGGATCGGCACGTAGTGGAAGACCAGGACGAGCGCGAGGGCGGGGGCGGTCATGAGGAGGAGGGTCCGGTCGCGCCGGAGCCGTCTGCCGAGCGGGACGCGCCCGTCCGTTCGGCTCCGGCGGCGGTCGCCGCGCGGAGGCGGGCCGGCGGCGGCCCGCCCTGCCGGGTCCGGCCTGTGGGTGTCGAGCGTGCTCACGGTCAGCTCGCCGTGGAGCCGTTGGTGTCGAGGAGCTTGCGGTACCAGTCGCGCAGCTGGTCGCCGCCCTTCGTCTTCCACTCGGAGACGGCCTGCTGCATGTCGGAGATCTTCTTGCGGCCCCGGACGATGTCCTTCTCCAACTGCTCGAAGTCGTTCATCAGGCCGGTCCACCGGGAGGGTTCGGTGACCGTCATGCCGTAGAAGGAGGACTTGGAGGTGACGGCGCCCATGCGCTGCTGCCACTCGATCATGGCCCGGGTGACGTCGGGGGTGTCGGGGTGGGCGATGTAGGGGGCGGGGCTGGCGACGAACATCCAGGAGCTGCTGACCTCCTGGTTGCCCTTGTCGGTCTTGACCGGCAGGCCGTCCTTGACGGTGTGGTGGACGCCCTCGACCCCGTAGTCGGTGAGCATCCGCTCCTTGGTGCCGTAGGGGGCCGCCGTGAAGTCGGCCATGGCGAGGACGTCCTCGATGAGCGCTTTGGAGCTGCCCTTCCTGACGAAGGCCCAGATGTTGGCGGGGTTGGTGGCCCACAGCTTCGGGAGGCCGCCCGCGTGACCCGGGATGTCCATCGCGGCCATGGCGAACGACGGGTTCTGCGCCGCCTGTTCGGCGGACTTGGCGTACCAGTGGGAGAGGTCGTTGTTGTAGATCAGGCACTGGCCGGCGGTGAAGCGGTTGCCGGTGTCGCCCTGGTTCTGGGCCCTCTCGTCGGGGTGGACGACTCCGGCGTCGTAGAGCTTGCGGGTCCACTCCAGGGCTTCGAGGTACTCGGGGGTCTCGATACGGTTGACCAGCTTGCCGTCGACCAGGTGCCAGCCGAGCGCCTTGTCGCTGCCGGGCAGCACGCCGAACATGTTGTACGCGGTCCAGGTCATGTCGCCGCAGGCCCACACCTTCGCCCTGGCGCTGGTGATCTCCTTGGCGAGCGCGAGGAACTCCGCCGCGCTCTCGGGGAGTTGCCAGCCCTTGGCGTCGAAGAGGTCCTTGCGGTAGAAGGGCGCGATGTTGGTGACGGAGGAGGCCGGCATGGGCAGGCCGCGGAGCCTGCCGCCGAAGAGGGAGCGCTGCCAGGCGTCGGTGGGGATCGCCGCGAGGTTGGGGTAGGCCTTGACCTTGTCGCCGGAGAGGTACGGGCCGAGGTCCTCGAACTTGGCGTCGATCGCGCTCGGGATCTTGCCTCCGAGGTTCCAGCTGGGGACGACGACCACGTCGGGGATCTCGCTGGACGCGAGGACGGCGCCGAGCTTCTGGTCGTAGACGTTGCCGTCCTGGTTCTGCCAGGCCGCCCGGACGCCGATGGCCTCGTTCATGGCCGTGTAGTACGGGTTGTCGGGGGCGGGCGGGGGTCCCCAGAAGGGGGCCATGACGGTGACGGCGCCGCCCTTGCCCCGCTTCGCGGCGACGGAGGCCTTGAGGTCGGCGCTCGGTACGGCGCGGGTGAAGCCGGCCGCCGAGCCGTTCTTCGGCGCGATGTCGGGGGCGACGACGGCGCTGGGGACGAAGGCGGGGAGGAGCTTCGCCGCGTCCTTGCCGGTGGTGGTGCCGTCCTTCTTCCCGTCGTCCGTTCCGCCGCCCCCGCAGGCCGTGAGCAGCGGTGCGCCGCCGGCCACCGCCGCGGCGGCGACGGCGGTGGAGGCGAGGAAGCCCCTGCGGCTCGGGGCGGCTCTCCGGGAGCCCGTGGAGACGGCGTTCGGCGTCATTGCGTCAACCCTTCATGGCACGCGCCAGGACCAGCGGCCCGTGGAGGTGCCGGCCGGCTGCGGTGGTGGAGGTGGTGCGGGGCGGGGCGGATCCCGGGCGCCTGCGACGGTGGAGTCGAAGCGCTTCGACATTGCTGCGAGGTTAAGTGAACGTCACGGACGCGGCAAGGGTCGTTCCGCAGAAACTCACCGGATCTCCGCGCCCAAGTGCGGCCGGACGCGGGGGAGATGACCGTCGAAGCGCTTCGAAATGACTGCCCGGCCAGGAGCCGACGTGGTCCTGGTGGGGGGACGGAAACCTCCTTCGCGACCGTGGACCCGTGGACGGGTGGCTACGTCTCTGTCGCCGCCGGGGGCGTGGAGGTTGCCGCCGACCTGAGATCCGCGGATCCGCGGGGCGGGCGCGAACGCGCGGCGGCCAGGGCGCCGGGCAGCGCCACCGCGACGAGCACCTTGCGCCACACCGGTCCTCGTACCGCCCGTGTGTTCGTCATGACCCCCGGCCCCAGGGCCGCCGCCCGCGGGCGACGGAAGGAAGGCCCCAGGCCGGGGCCGTAGAAAACGCTTGCGCGAAGCATTGACGAAACACCCACGTCCCCCTAGCTTCATGCCCGTTGCACTTCGTACGTCATATATGAGACGCGATACATGAGATCTGAGAGCGCGCCATGTCCTTCGCCCCCAGTCCCATCCCCTCCCGCACCCAGTACGTCCTCGAAGCGATCAAGCACGACATCCTCACCGGGGGACTCAGACCCGGCCAGGCGCTGGTGGAGACCGAACTCGCGGCCCGTTTCGGGGTGTCGAAGACCCCGGTCCGCGAGGCGCTCAAGACCCTCGCGGGCAGCGGACTCGTGGTGATGAGCCAGTACAAGGGCGTCACGGTCCGGATGGTCGACGCGGACATGGCCCGTGCCGTCTACGACGTACGGCTGCTCCTCGAGCCCGAGGCGGTCCGCCGCGCCGTCGCCTCCGGGGCCCCGCTCGACACGGCCCACGAGGCCCTGCGACGCGCCGCCGGCGCCGAGGACCCGGCCGAACGGTCCCTGGCCAACCGGGACTTCCACCGCGCGCTCTACCTGCCCTGCGGCAACCCGCTGCTCGGCCGCATGCTCGACGAGGTTCGTGACCAGGCCGCGCTCGTCTCCACGGTCGCCTGGGCCGCCGTCCCCTCCTGGGAGCGCGAAGCGGCGGAGCACGAGGCGATCCTGCGGCTCGCCGTCGCGGGTGACGTCGACGGGGCCGGCCGGGCCGTGCACGCCCACATCGCGTCGTTCGTCGAGCGCGCCTTCCCCCACTCCCCCCTGGACAGCGAATGAGCGGGCAGCAGCACGTGAGCATCGATTTCGAGACCCTCAGGACCGCCCTCGCCGACGTCGTGGCCATCCCGGTGACCCCGTTCGCCGAGGACGGCTCCGTGGACACCGTCACGCACCGCGCGCTGCTGCGCCGGCTGCTCGACGGCGGGGTCCGCACCCTCACCCCCAACGGCAACACCGGGGAGTTCTACGCCCTCACCCCCGAGGAGCGCCGCCTCCTCACCGAGGTGACCGTGGAGGAGGCCGGCGACCGCGCCGCGATCCTGGTCGGCATCGGCCATGACGTACCGACGGCGGTGGAGGCGGCCCGGCACGCACGGGCCACCGGTGCCGGGATGGTGATGGTCCACCAGCCGGTCCACCCGTACGTCTCCGAGAGCGGCTGGGTCGACTACCACCGGGCCATCGCCGAGGCCGTCCCGGAACTCGGTGTCGTCCCCTACATCCGCAACCCGCTGCTGAGCGGGGCCCGGCTCGCCGAACTCGGCGCCGCCTGCCCCAACGTCATCGGGGTGAAGTACGCGGTCCCCGACGCGGCCCGGTTCGCCGGCTTCGCCCGGGACGCGGGCCTCGACCGGTTCGTGTGGGTGGCGGGGCTCGCCGAGCCGTACGCCCCCGCCTACTTCGCGAGCGGCGCCACCGGCTTCACCTCGGGCCTGGTCAACGTCTCCCCCGCCGTCTCCCTGGAGATGCTGGGCGCCCTGCGGGCGGGCGACTACACGGCCGCCATGAAGGTGTGGGAGCGGATCCGTCGCTTCGAGGAGCTGCGCGCGGCGAACGGCAGCGCCGACAACGTGACCGTGGTCAAGGAGGCCCTCGCCTCCCTCGGGCTCTGCCGCCGCTCCGTCCGCCCGCCGAGCCGGGAACTCCCGGAGTCCGAGCGGGCCGAGGTCGCCGCGATAGCCGCCGGCTGGTCGGCATGAGCGGCGACGGGACCCGGCGCACCGAGCAGGGACCCGACGAGCTGCGGTCCACCGGACAGGGGCCGATCGAACAGCGTCCCGCCGCGCCGCGGTCAGCCGGGCAGCCGTCCACGGGAGGGCTGCGGCCCGAGCAGCTCCGGAGCCACCAGTGGTACGGCACGGACGGGCTGCGGTCGTTCAGCCACCGTGCCCGCACCCGGCAGCTCGGCTATCTGCCCGAGGAGCACCTCGGCAAGCCGGTGATCGCGATCCTCAACACCTGGTCCGACATCAACCCGTGCCACGTCCATCTGCGCGACCGCGCCCAGGCCGTGAAGCGGGGGGTGTGGCAGGCGGGCGGCTTTCCGCTCGAGTTCCCGGTCTCCACCCTTTCGGAGACCTTCCAGAAGCCGACCCCGATGCTCTACCGCAATCTGCTCGCCCTGGAGACCGAGGAGCTGCTCCGCTCGTACCCGGTGGACGGGGCGGTGCTGATGGGCGGCTGCGACAAGACGACCCCGGCGCTCCTGATGGGCGCGGCCTCGGTCGACCTGCCGACCGTGTTCGTGCCGGCGGGGCCGATGCTGCCGGGGCACTGGCGGGGGGAGACTCTCGGGTCCGGCACGGACATGTGGAAGTACTGGGACGAGAAGCGGGCCGGTCTCATCGGGGACTGCGAGATGGCGGAGCTGGAGAACGGCCTCGCCCGCTCCCCCGGTCACTGCATGACGATGGGCACGGCCTCCACGCTGACGGCGGCCGCCGAGACCCTGGGCGTGACCGTGCCGGGCGCCTCGTCGGTGCCGGCGGTGGACTCGGGGCACGACCGGATGGCTGCGGCGTCGGGGCTGCGGATCGTGGAACTCGTACGGCAGGACCTGCGTCTTTCGCGGCTCCTGACGGCGGAGGCCTACGAGGACGCGGTCGCCGCGGTGCTCGCGCTCGGCGGCTCGACCAACGCGGTCATCCATCTGATCGCGATGGCGGGGCGGTCGGGGGTGAAGCTGACGCTCGACGACTTCGACCGGATCGCGCGGACGGTCCCGGTGCTCGCGAACCTGCGGCCCGGCGGCCGGTATCTGATGGAGGACTTCCACTTCGCCGGCGGGATGACGGGCTTCCTCTCCCGGCTGACCGACGTCCTGCACCTGGACCGGCCCACCGTCTCCCACCCCACGCTGCGGGAGCAGCTGGAGGGGGCCCTCGTCCATGACGACGAGGTGATCCGGGTCCGGTCGAGGCCGCTGGCGGCCGAGGGCGGGGTGGCGGTGCTGCGCGGCAACCTGTGCCCCGACGGCGCGGTCATCAAGCACATCGCGGCCGAGCCCCGGTTGCTCGCGCACACCGGTCCGGCGGTCGTCTTCGACGACTACCGCTCGATGCAGCGGACGATCGACGATCCGGCGCTCGGCATCACGGCCGACCACGTGCTGGTGCTGCGGGGTGCGGGTCCCAAGGGCGGTCCGGGGATGCCGGAGTACGGCATGCTGCCCATCCCCCGGTACCTCCTGGAGCAGGGGGTACGGGACATGGTGCGGATCTCCGACGCGCGGATGAGCGGGACGAGCTACGGGGCGTGCGTGCTGCACGTGGCGCCCGAGTCGTATGTCGGCGGGCCCCTCGCCCTGGTCCGCACGGGCGACACGATCACCCTCGACGTCGCGGCGCGCTCCCTCCACCTGCACGTCCCGGACGAGGAGCTGGACCGCCGCAGGGAGGCGTGGACCCCGCCGCCGCCCCGGTACGAACGCGGCTACGGCGCGCTCTACATGGAGCAGATCTCGCAGGCCGACACCGGCTGCGACTTCGAGTTCCTGGCGCGGCCGGGCGCCACCCCCGATCCGTACGCGGGCTGAGACCCCACCCGTACACCCCACCGGCCGCAGCCGCGCCACGCGCCCCTCCGGCCCCCTGTCTCCACCCTGCCCGCACCCCGTCCGACCTGTCCGACATCTCGCACGTCGTTCGCGAAGCGCTTCACCGAGAACGGAGCCGCCGTCATGGCCTCAGCTGTGACCCCACCGCCCCAAGCCGTCACGGCACGGGTACGCCGCCGCACGGGGGCGGCCCCCCGCCGCCTGCCGTACCTGCTGATCGCCCCCGCCGGACTGCTGATGCTGGGCTTCATCGCCTACCCGGTGCTCAGCGTCTTCTACTACAGCCTCCAGCACTACAACCCGACGAAGCCCTGGCGGAACGGCTTCGCCGGACTGGAGAACTTCACCCGGATCTTCACGGACGACCCGCACTTCTGGGGGACGCTGACCTTCAGCCTCAAATGGGTCGTCGTCGAGGTGACGCTCCAGCTCCTCTTCGGTCTCGCGCTCGCCCTGATCGTGAACCAGACGTTCGTCGGCCGCGCCCTCGGCCGGGCCCTGGTCTTCTCGCCGTGGGCCGTCTCGGGTGTGCTGACCTCCGCGATCTGGGTGCTGCTCTACAACTCGCAGACCGGCATCAGCCGTTACCTGGCGGACATGGGCCTCGGCACGTACGGCACGTCCTGGCTCTCCGACACGGCCACCGTGTTCCCCGCGGCGATCGTCGCCGACCTCTGGCGCGGGGTGCCCTTCTTCGCCATCCTCATCCTGGCCGACCTCCAGTCCGTACCGAAGGACCTGTACGAGGCGGCCGAGGTCGACGGGGCGGGCCGGGTCCGCCAGTTCGTCCACATCACGCTGCCCCACATCCGGGACGCGATCGTCCTGTCCACGCTGCTGCGCGCGGTGTGGGAGTTCAACAACGTCGACCTGCTGTACACGCTGACCGGCGGCGGCCCCGCGGGCGTGACGACCACGCTGCCGCTCTACATCGCCGAGACCAGCGTCGAGGCCCACAACTTCGGTTACGCGTCCGCCCTCACCACGGTGGCGTTCGTGATCCTTCTCTTCTGCTCCGTGATCTATCTGCGCCTGAGCAAGTTCGGAGGCGACGGCAAGTGACTGCCGAGTCCATCCTCAGCCCGGCCCCGGCCCCGGCCGCGCAGGCGGCGCCGCCGCCCGACCGGACCCCGCCCGTCCCCGCCCGCTCCAGGCACCGCGCCTGGGACGAGGTGCCCCGCTGGCAGATCTACCTGCCCCTCGGGATCTACCTCCTCTTCACCCTGATCCCCTTCTACTGGATCCTGCTCTTCGCCGTACGGCCCGCCGGGTCCACGTCGCTGCTGCCCTGGCCGATGACGACCGCGCACTTCGAGAAGGTGTGGAACGAGCGCAGCTTCGGCGTCTTCTTCCAGAACAGCCTGCTCATCGGCGTGGCGGTGCTGATCAGCACGACGTTCGTCGCCCTGGCCGGCGGTTACGCGCTCGCCCGCTTCGACTTCCGGATCAAGAAGGGCTTCATGCTGGCCCTGCTCTGCTCCCAGTTCGTGCCGGGCGCCCTGCTCCTCGTCCCGCTGTTCCAGATCTTCGCCGAGCTGCGGATGATCAACTCCCTGGGCAGTGTGATCATCGCCGAGACCGTCTTCCAGCTGCCGCTGTCGATGATCCTCATCAGCGGGTTCATCAGGAACGTGCCGTACTCCCTGGAGGAGGCGGCGTGGGTCGACGGCTGCAACCGCTTCCGCGCCTTCCGGGTCGTCGTCCTCCCACTGCTGAGGCCCGGTCTGGTCGCGGTCGGCTCCTTCGCCTTCGTGCACGCCTGGAACCACTTCCTGTTCGCCCTGATGTTCCTCAGCAGCCAGGACAAGCAGACGATCCCGGTCGGTCTCAACACCCTCATGGGCGCCGACAGCGTCGACCTCGGGGCGCTCGCCGCGGGCGGGGTCATCGCCGCCGTCCCCGTCGTCATCGTCTTCGGCTTCATCCAGAAGTGGCTGGTCACCGGGTTCAGCGCCGGGGCGGTGAAGGGATGAGCGGCGCCCACCCGAGCCAGGAGGGCGTGCGCGCCGCACGCGGCCCGCTGCCCGTCGTCCTCGCGGGCGCCCGCGGCCACGGCCGCAGCCACCTCCTCAACATCCGCCGCATCGAGGAGCGGGGGCTCGTCCGGCTGGCGGGGGTGTGCGAGCTGCGCCCCCTCGACGCGGCCGAACTCGACGGCATCGGGAACCCCGAGCAGTCCACTGACTTCGAGGCGCTGCTCGCCTCGACCGGAGCCCGGATCGCCGTGCTCAGCACCCCCATCCAGACCCACACCGACATGGCCCTCGCCGCGGCCCGGCACGGGGCGCACATCCTCCTGGAGAAGCCTCCCGCCCCGTCGTTCGCGGAGTTCCGCAGGATGACCGAGGGCGTCGAGGCGGCCGGGGTGGCCTGCCAGATCGGTTTCCAGTCGCTCGGCTCGCACGCGGTGCCCGCGATCCGCCGACTGGTCGAGGAGGGTGCCATCGGCGAACTGCTCGGGGTCGGCGCGGCCGGGGCGTGGGTCCGCGACGAGGCGTACTTCCGCCGCTCCCCCTGGGCGGGACACCGCCGGCTCGGCGGGGTCGACGTCGTCGACGGGGCGCTCACCAACCCCCTCGCCCACGCCGTCGCCACCGCGCTCGCGCTGTCCGGCTCGACCCGGGCCGAGGACGCCGTGCACATCGAGACCGAACTGCTGCGCGCCCACGCCATCGAGTCCGACGACACCTCCGCGGTACGGGTGGTGACCTCGGCGGGCACGCAGGTCACGGTCGCGACGACGCTGTGCGCCGAGACGTCGTCGGAGCCGTACGTGGTCGTCCACGGCAGCCACGGCCGGATCACCTTCTGGTACCGGCAGGACCGGGTCCTCGTGCAGCGGGCCGGGCACGGCCCGGTGGAGACCGAGTACGGCCGCACCGACCTCCTGGAGAACCTCGTCGCGCACGTCACCGACGGTGGGGCGCTGCTCGTGCCGCCGGCGGAGACCGGCGCGTTCATGCGGGTCGTCGAGGCGGTACGGACGGCACCGGACCCGGTGGAGATCCCCGCCGCGCACTGGCACACCGAAGCCGGTGGCAGCGCGCCGCGCCGCGTCGTCGACGGCGTCGACGCGCTGGTGGACGCCAGCGCCGACGAGCTGCGCCTCTTCTCCGAACTCGGCGCAGCCTGGGCGCCCCCGACCCGGGCGGGGGTCCGATGACCCCGGATGCCCCGACGGTACTGCGCTGCGCGGGGCGGGTGGTCGCCCACTACACCACCCGGCCCGGCCTCGCCCTCGACCACTCCCCCCGGCCGTACCTCCACCCCGTCACCACCCTCGGGGGGCGGCCGGTGACCGAGACGGTGCCGGCGGACCACCGGCACCACCTGGGGGCGGGCGTCGCCGTCCCCGATGTGGCGGGCCACAACTTCTGGGGCGGCCGCACCTTCGTCCGCGGTCGCGGTCCCGTCGCGCTCGACAACCACGGGGTGCAGCGGCACGACGGGTTCAAGCTCCTCGATCCGGACGGGTTCGTGGAGGAGCTGAGCTGGACGGCGGGTGGCGAGCGGCTGCTCCGTGAGCACCGTACGGTGGCGGCCGTCGCGCTCACCGACTCCGCCTGGGCGCTGGATCTCACGTTCTCCCTCACCAACGCGTCGGGGCGGGACCTGTCGATCGGCAGCCCGGCCACCAACGGCCGGCCCGGCGCCGCGTACGGCGGCTTCTTCTGGCGGGCGCCGATGGAGGCGACGGCCCCGGTGGTCTTCGGGGCGGACGCCGACGGCGAGGAGGCGGTGCACGGGGTCCGCTCCGACTGGGTGGCGCTGGCGGGCGAGGGCTGGACCCTGGTGTTCGCCGGGGCGACCGCGCGGACCAGTGAGGACCCGTGGTTCGTCCGCGCCGCCGAGTACCCGGGGGTCGGCTCCTCCCTCGCCCACGGGGAGCGGCTCGCGGTCGGGGACGGGGAGACCGTCGTACGGAGGGTGGTGACCGTCGTCGCCGACGGCCGTCTCGACCGTGACGGGGCCGCGGCCCTGGTCCGCAAGGCGGTGGCGTCATGAGCGCGGCGACCGTCACCGGTGACCTGGGCGACGGTACGTACCGCAATCCGGTCCTGGCGGCCGACTGGTCCGACCCGGACGTCCTGCGCGTGGGCGAGGACTACTACCTGACCGCGTCCAGCTTCGGCCGTGCTCCCGGCCTGCCGCTGCTGCACTCACGGGACCTCGTCAACTGGACGCTCGTCGGCCACGCCCTCGAACGGCTCGAACCTGCCGCCGCGTTCACCGAGCCCCGGCACGACCGGGGGGTGTGGGCGCCCTCGCTCCGGCACCACGACGGGCGGTTCTGGATCTTCTGGGGCGACCCCGACCACGGGATCTTCCAGGTCAACGCCCCTTCCGTGCGCGGCCCCTGGACGGCGCCGCACCTGGTGAAGGCCGGCTTGGGGCTGATCGACGCCTGCCCCCTGTGGGACGAGGAGTCGGGCGAGGCGTACCTCGTGCACGCCTTCGCCAAGTCCCGCGCCGGCTTCAACAACCGGCTCCTGGGACACCGGATGAGCCCGGACGGCACGAAGGTGCTCGACGAGGGCCGGGTCCTCGTCGACGCGGACCGGATACCGGGCTGGTTCACCCTGGAGGGTCCGAAGCTGTACCGGCACGACGGGCGGTTCTGGATCCTCGCGCCGGCCGGGGGCGTGGCCACCGGCTGGCAGGGGGCGTTCCGGTCGCGGTCGTTCCTCGGGCCGTACGAGGAGCGGATCGTCCTCGCGCAGGGCGACACCGACGTCAACGGCCCGCACCAGGGCGGCTGGGTGCGCACCCAGCGCGGCGAGGACTGGTTCCTGCACTTCCAGCAGTCGGGCGCGCACGGCAGGATCGTCCACCTCCAGCCGATGCGGTGGCAGGCGGACGGCTGGCCCGTGCTCGGCGACGGCGGCGCGCCGGTCCTGGTCCATCGCAAGCCGGACCTGCCGGAGCAGCCGCCCGCACGGCCGGCCGTGGACGACACGTTTCCGGGCGGGCGGTTCGGGCTCCAGTGGCAGTGGACCGCCAACCCGGTCGAGGGCTGGGCCGGTCAGCACGCGGGGGACGGTCTGCGTCTCGGCTGTGTGCGCACGGACCGCCTCGGTGATCTGCGGGGCGTGCCGCACGTGCTCACCCAGCGGCTGCCGGCCGGGGCCCTCGTGGTCGAGGTCGGGCTGCGGCTGGACTCCGCGGCGCCGGGGGCCCGCGCGGGGCTCGTCGTCCTCGGCGACGCGTACGCGTGGATCGGTCTCGAGCGTGCCCCGGACGGCACGGCCCGGCTCGTGCACCGCTTCGCCCCGGCCAGCGCCGACGTCGAACGGGACGCGGCGCACCCGGTGCCCGTCGCCGGTGACCGGGTCCTGTTACGGATCGAGGTCACGGCGGACGCGCGCTGCCGGTTCTCGTACGCCGACGCCGCCGACGCCGCCGCCGGTCCGGTCCGGCTCGGTCCGGAGTTCGCCGCCACGCCCTGGCGCTGGGTCGGCGCGCTGCTCGGTCTGTTCGCCGGGGCTCCGGCCGGCGCGGGACACGCCGGGACGGCCGTGTTCTCCGCGTTCCGTGTCACCCCCGCCTGAACGGTTCCTCCCCCGGGCGTCCCCGACGCCCCCGTACTCCCCCACATCGCATCCCCCGTACGTCCCCATCACATCCGAGAGAAGAGAGCCGACGATGACCATCTTCCCCGGCGGACGGCGCAGAGCCGCCCTCGCCCTCGCCCTGTCCGGTGTCCTCGCCCTGACCGCCACCGCCTGCGGTGACGACGGCAGCGGCGCGGGCGGCGGCAAGGGCACCGAGGGATCGGGCAAGGGAAAGATCACCTTCTGGGACAACAACGGCGGTGTCCGCACCGACATCTGGAAGGAGATCATCGCGGACTTCGAGAAGGCGAACCCCGACATCGACGTCGAGTACGTCGGGATCGCCTCCAAGGAGGTCCAGTCCAAGTACGACACCGCGATCCAGGGCGGTGGACTGCCGGACGTGGGCGGCGTCGGCGCGGCGATGCTCGCGGGGATCGCCGCGCAGAACGCCCTCGAGCCGCTGGACGCCCGTGTCGAGGCGAGCTCGCTCAAGGGCAAGCTGAACACCGCCATGGTCACGAGCGTCACGGCGGCGGGCGGTCAGGACAAGCTGTTCACCGTCCCCACCTCCGCCAGCAACGGCGTCCTCTACTACCGCACCGACCTGTTCAAGGCGGCTGGTCTTCCGGAACCCTCCACCTGGTCGAAGTTCTACACGGCGGCCGAGAAGCTGACGGACACCGACAAGAACCGTTTCGGCTACACGATCCGCGGCGGCGCGGGCTCGATCGCGCAGGCCCTGGACGCCATGTACGGCCAGAGCGGCATCACCAGCTTCTGGAACGGCGAGAAGACCACCGTCAACGATCCGAAGAACGTGGCGGCCCTGGAGAAGTACGCGGGCCTGTTCAAGCGGACCACCCCCGCCGCCGACGTCAACAACGACTTCACCAAGATGGTCGCGCAATGGGACAGCGGCGAGATCGGCATGCTGAACCACAACCTGGGCTCCTACCAGGACCATGTGAAGGCGCTGGGCACGGACAAGTTCCGGGGCATTCCCAACCCGACCCTCGACGACGGCACCCGGGTCCAGGTCTCCAACCCGGTCGACGGTCTCGGTCTGTTCTCCACGAGCAAGAACAAGGCAGCCGCCTGGAAGTTCATCGAGTTCGCGGCCTCGCACGCCTCCAACAGCAAGTGGAACAAGTCGGCCGGCGCCATCCCCGCGAACACGGACGCCGCCAAGGACCCGTGGCTCCAGGAGTCCGAGCCGACGAAGCTGGGCGCGGAGGTCCTCTTCAGCGGCGAGGCCACCATCGTGGAGCTGCCGTACTACCTGCCGGACTGGAACACGATCTCCAAGGCCGAGAACGAGTCCGGCTTCCAGAAGGTCCTGCTCGGCACGTCCACGGCCAAGGCGTTCCTCGACCACCTGGCCGAGCAGCTGAACGCGGCGCAGGCCGAGTGGCAGCAGCAGAACTCGTGAGCGTAGGCCGCCGCGCGGTGGTCACGGCCGGGGCGGGCCTCGCGCTCGCCCTGGCCGGGGCTCCCCCGGCCCGTTCCCAAGGACACCCCCGTATGCGCACCCTCTTCCTCGCGGGCGACTCCACGGCCGCCCAGAAGTACGCCGACGCGGCGCCCGAGACGGGGTGGGGGATGGCCCTCCCCTTCTTCCTGCACCGGGGCGTACGGGTCGCCAACCACGCCGTCAACGGGCGCAGCACCAAGAGCTTCCTCGACGAGGGGCGCCTCGACGCGATCCTGACGGCGATCCGCCCCGGCGATCTGCTCCTGGTCCAGTTCGGCCACAACGACCAGAAGGTCGCCGACCCCTCCCGCTACACCGAACCGTGGACCACGTACCAGGACAACCTGCGGGTCTTCGTCGAGGGCGCGCGGGCCCGGGGCGCCCTCCCCGTGCTCGCGACCTCCGTGGAGCGGCGGAAGTTCGGCGCCGACGGCACCGCCCTGCGGACGCTGGGCGCGTACCCGGCGGCGATGAGGGAGACCGCCCGCGCCTCGGACGTCCCGCTCCTCGACGTCGAGGCCCTGTCGTTCGCGCTGTGGCACCGGCTCGGCCCCGAGGCCACGAAGCCGTACTTCAACTGGACCGCGACCGAGCAGGACAACACCCACTTCAACCCGCGGGGAGCGATCGAGGTGGCCCGTCTGGTCGCCGCCGAACTGCTCCGCACCCATGTCCTCGCGCCGCGTGAGACGCGCCGCCTGGACGACGACATCCCCACCGACCTGATCACCTGGCCCGATGCCGAGGAGAGCCGTCCATGAATCGACGCAAGCAGCTGGGAGTGGTGGCCGCGACCGCGCTCGCCCTGACGGTCACCGCCCCCGCGGCCGGCGCGCACGCCGGTCACCGGCCGGGGGCCGACCCCGCCCGCGCGACCCTGCCGGCCGGTGACGGCTGGGCGTCCACCGGGACCGGCACCACCGGCGGGGCCGCCGCCGACGCCTCCCGGGTCTTCACCGTCACCACCTGGGAGGAGTTCCGGGCCGCGCTCGCCGTCCCGGGCACCGAGCCGAGGATCGTCAAGGTGGCGGGCACGCTGAACGCGACCGCCGCCGGCTGCGCCGCCTTCGAGGCCCCCGGCTACGACTTCGCCCGCTACCTCGCCGACTACGACCCGGCCGTCTGGGGGTACGAGACGGAGGTCAGCGGTCCCCAGGAGGACCTGCGGGCCGCGTCCGCGACCGCCCAGGGCCAGGCGATCAAGGTCAAGGTGCCGTCGAACACCACGATCGCCGGGGTCGGGAGGCACGCCGGGATCACCGGTGCCAGCCTCCAGGTGCAGGGCGTCGACAACGTCGTGATCCGCGACCTCACCCTGGAGAGCCCGCTCGACTGCTTCCCGCAGTGGGACCCGACGGACGGTGCGACGGGGGCGTGGAACTCCGAGTACGACAGCCTCGTCGTGTACGGCTCCACCCATGTGTGGATCGACCACAACACGTTCACAGACGGCGCCCACCCGGACAGTTCGCTGCCCTCGTACTACGGGGAGGTCTACCAGCAGCACGACGGCGAGCTGGACGTCGTACGCGGCGCTGACCTCGTCACGGTGTCCTGGAACGTCTTCACCGACCACGACAAGACCCTGATGATCGGCAACAGCGACAGCGCGGGCGCCACCGACCGGGGGAAGCTGCGGGTCACCCTCCACCACAACCTCTTCAAGAACGTGATCGAGCGGGCGCCCCGGGTCCGGTTCGGTCAGGTCGACGCGTACAACAACCACTTCGTGGTGCCGGACGCGGCCTACGCGTACAGCCTGGGCATCGGGCAGGAGTCCCAGCTGGTCGCGGAGAAGAACGCGTTCACGCTGGCCGCGGGCGTGCCGGCCGGGAAGATCCTGAAGAAGTGGAAGGACGCGCCGGTCACCACCGTCGGCAACTACGTGAACGGCAGGCCGGTGGACCTCCTCGCCGTCCACAACGCGCAGTTCCCCGAGGAGCTGCTGCGCGCCGACGCGGGCTGGACGCCCGTCCTGCGCACCCGCGTCGACCACCCGAGGGCCGTGCCCTGGCTCGTCGGCCTCGGCGCGGGCGCCGGCCGTTCCCGCTGAGCTCCCACCCTCCAGGAGACCCCGCATGCCCTCGTACCCCACCGGAGCCGTCCCAGGACGCCGCTCCCTGCTCCTGGGCGGCGCCGGAGCCGCGCTCGCCCTCGTCCTGCCGGCCGCGCCCGCCGCGGCCTCGCCGCTCCGGCGCCCGTTCGGCCGGTTCGGTTCACCCGCCGACCGGCTCACCGGGCGGACGCTGTACGTGCATCCCGGCGGTCTCGGCGACCACACCACGGTCCAGGCCGCGGTCACCGCGGCCGACGGGCCCGGCCGGACCCTGGTGCTGGCCCCCGGGACGTACCGGGAGACGGTCGCCGTCGGTCCGTCCCGTACCGGCATGACCTGGATCGGCGCGAGCGGGGACCCCCGGGACGTCGTCGTCGTGTACGCCAACGCGGCCGGGACGCCCCGGCCGGAGGGCGGTACGTACGGCACCTCCGGCTCCGCCACGACCACCGTCCAGGCCGACGGCTTCACCGCCCAGGGGGTCACCTTCGCCAACGACTTCCTCCGCACCGACCTGCCGGGGAACCCCGGCACCCAGGCGGTCGCCCTGAAGGTGCAGGGCGACCGGTCGGCCTTCTTCCACTGCCGGTTCCTCGGCCACCAGGACACCCTGTACGCCGACTCCTCGGCCCTGTCCGCCTTCGCCCGCCAGTACTTCGCGCACTGTCACGTGGAGGGGGACGTCGACTTCGTCTTCGGCCGGGGCACCGCCGTCTTCGAGCACTGCCGCTTCCGTACGCTGCTCCGCCCGGACCTGGCGTCGGCGCCGCACGGCTTCGTCTTCGCCCCGTCGACGGCCCGGGCCAACCCGTACGGGTTCCTCGCCACCCGCTGCCGGGTCACCGGCTCGGCCCCGGACGGCTTCTACAAGCTGGCCCGGCCGTGGGTGCCGAGTTCGGACCTCACCGCCCGGCCGTCCCTCGTCGTCCGGGACAGCTTCCTCGGCGCGGGCGTCGACGCGGTGACCCCGTACGCGAACATGCGGGAGACCTTCCCGTGGCAGGAGCAGCGCTTCGCCGAGTACCGCAACACCGGTCCGGGCGCGCGGATCGACGTCCCGGCGAACCGTCCCCAGCTCACGGCCGACGAGGCGGCCACCGTGACGGCGGCGGCGTACCTGGGCGACTGGGTCCCCCGCCGCCCCTGCCCCTGACGGGAACACCCCACCACCGGGCCCCTCCACGGGGTCCGGTGGTCTTCCCGTTCCCCGGCGGGCTCCGGCCGGAGAGTCCTCACGGGCGCAGCAGGGGGAAGCGGGCGTCGGCCCACAGGGTGCGGGGGGCCGTGGGGACGTCGTCGGCGGGGGTGTCGTCGGTGCGCCATGTCCGTGCGTGGGTGCCGGAGTCGTCGACCGGAGGCCAGCCCGGGTCTCCGGTGGCGGAGAAGTCGGCCCAGGCCCGCACCATGCGGTGGGAGAGGTCGTGGTCCTCGGGGGTGGGGGCGCCGCCGATGAGGAAGGCGATGTCCTCGCTGTCGACGTTGCCGAAGGCGAAGGGAATGTCCGCGCAGTGCCAGGCCCGCACCTCCCCGTCCGGGCCGGTGCGGCGTCGGTCGAAGCGCGCGAGGTACGTCCGGCCGCCGGCGCGGGCGTGCAGCTCGGCGAGCCGGTGGGCGTACTCCGCGAACAGGAGGTCGCCGAAGACGGCGAGGTAGACGTCGAGCACCGGCGCCCCGGGCAGCGCGGCGCGATAGCCGGCCACCAGACCGCCGGGGAGGCCGAAGTCCTGGGCGAAGCGGGCCAGTCGCGCGTCGGTGGTGACCTTGGCGCTGCTGCCGACGGCGTCGAGCAGCCAGTACTCCTCGGTGGTGTGGCAGACGAGGAGGTCCACTCCCGTGCTCAGTCCCGCGGCCATCCCGGTGAGGGGGTCGGTGGGCAGGACGTCGCCGTCGAGGACGGGGGCGTAGAGGGAGGGGTCGTAGTGCCGGGACCCGGAGGCGGGGTCTCTCCGGTAGGTGTCGACCACCTGGTCGGAAGCGAGCACCAGGGCCTGCGGGGTCGCGCCCGCGAGGCCGTCGGGCGTGGCGGGGCAGCCCGCGGCGGCGGCGACCTCGCGGGTGGTCGCGGCGGCGACGTCGAGCGGGTGGCAGGGGCTGGCGGGGCTGTGGACGACGGCCCGGCGGAACAGTCCACGGGCGCGGTCCATCACCATGAGGCAGGCCACCGAACCGCCCCCGGAGGACTGCCCGGCGACCGTCACGTTGTCGGGGTCGCCGCCGAACGCGGCGATGTTCTCGCGCACCCAGCGCAGGGCCGCGACCTGGTCGAGCAGGCCCCGGTTGTCCGGGTGGGCGGTGGTCCCGTCGGCTGGGACGTGGCCGAAACCCTCGAAGCCGACGCGGTGGTTGAAGGTGACCACGACCAGACCGGCGCGGGCGAGCGCGTCGCCGTCGAAGTCGGGCTGGGCCGACGAACCGAAGGTGTAGGCGCCGCCGTGGATCCAGACGAGAACGGGCAGGGCCCCGCCGTCCGGGGCCGGGGTCCAGACGTTGACGGTGAGGATGTCCTCGTCGCCGGGTGACCACACGGGCGCGCCGGGCAGCTCCGCCGACTGGGGGGCGACGGGGCCGAAGGCGGTGCCGTCCCGTACCCCGGTCCACCCGGACGCGGGGGCGGGCTCTCGGAACCGGTGGGCGCCGAACGGCGGGGCGGCGTAGGGGATGCCGAGCACGGCGACGACATCGGCGGAGGCCCGGAAGCCGCGCACCGCGCCGTGTGTCGTCCTGAAGAGGTCCATGGCCCCAGCGTGGCATCGCGGTTGCGGGCGGCGCCAACACCGAGATCGCCACGATTCACGCGCGGGTGATGTCAATACGAGGGCAGGGGCGGCGACTTCGGCTCCGGCAGCCGGGCGCAGCGGCGGCAGGCGCGCGCCGAGGTCGCCACCGCCGCGTGGGAGGCGGCCGCGAGGGCTCCGGCGCAGGCGAGCAACGGCCAGTTCACGGCGAGGGCGGCGGCGGTGGCGAGGGCCAGCGTCGTCACCGCCATGGCGACGCCCGCGCGCCACGCGCTGCGGGCCTGCCGCGGGGAGACGCCGGACGGCAGCCCCGAGGGGCTCGGGACGGCCGTCCTCCTGCACCGCGTCTGCTCCGTCTACGCCGTCGCGGGGTCGTCGTGCCGGTGTTCGGAATCGCCACCGGCGCCCGGCTCGGCGTGCTGACCGACGCCTGGCTGATCGCCTCGCTCCTCCTCACCACGATCGCCGCGGCCCTCCTCGGGCTTGCCGTCCTGCCCGGCCAGCGACGCCTGCTCGCCCTGGCCGAGGGCCCCACGACCGAGACGGAGGCCCGGCCCACGGCGACCCGTCTGGCGATGCTCACCGGCGTCTTCAACGTCCTCTGGGCGGTCGTCGTCGTCCTGATGATCGTCCGGCCCGGCTCCACCACGGGCGCGTGACCGCACCCCCGCGGGTCACTTCGCGGAAGTCGCCCCGAAGGCGCCCCGAAGCGTGGACCGGCCGCCGTCGGAGCCCGTCAGGACGACGGTGTACGTGTCGGCCGAGGCGTCCCGTACCCCCTCGGCGTGGTTGTACTGGCCCGCGAAGACATGGGGGCCGGGCGGAACCGTGCGGCCCGGCCTGAGGGTCCAGCGGTAGACCAGGGCCCCGGCCTCCTCGGCCACCGTCACGGTGAAGTCCTCGGCGGGGCGGGTGCGCCAGTGGCCCGTGCTCACGACATCGGGGGTGCGGGCCACCCGCAGTTCGACGGTGAGCCCGCCGACCGGGGTCTCCGTCGTCAGGGCCAGCTCGCTCTGCGCCCACCAGCGGTTGCCGGCCGGGTCGATGGTGGCGGCCACCCGCGCCAACGGGCCGGGCGCCGGCACCGCGGTGGCGGGTCCTTCGGGCCGCTCCCCCAGGGTGGTCGCCGCGAGACCGCCGAGGCCGACCAGCCCGGCGACGGCCGCGGTCACGGCCACGACCGCCGTCATGCGCCGCCCGCTCCACCGGCCTGCCGGCCGTGGCGGCCGGGCTCCCGGGGCGGGCTCGGCGAGGCCGCGTTCCACCCGGGCGAGGATGCGGGCCCGGTCGGGCCGGTGCGCGAGCGCCGCCTCCCGCAGCTCGCGACGGAGCCGTGTCTCGTCCATCAGTGCCTTCCCGAGGCGAGTTCGGATGCGGCCCGGGGACCGAGCGACCGCTGGAGTTCCGCCATGCCCTTGGCGGTCTGGCTCTTGACCGTACCGACCGAGACGCCGAGCGCGAGGGCCGTGTCCCGCTCGGAGAGGTCGAAGGCGTGCCGGAGCACGACACAGGCGCGCTTGCGGAACGGCAGGGCCCGCAGCGCCGCCCTGACGTCGAGGACGGCGGGCACGTCGGGGCCCTCGGTGTGGTCGGGGCGCCGGTCCCAGAAGGCGGCGATACGGCGCCGCTCGCGGACGGTCCCCCGGATCCGGGTGCGGACGAGGTTGGCGACGACGCCCCGGGCGTAGGCGGCGGGGTGGTCGGCGGCGCGGACCCGGTCCCAGCGGTGCCAGAGGGCGAGCATGGCGTCGGCCGCGAGGTCGTCGGCGGCGTCGGTCTCACCGGTCAGCAGATGCGCGAGCCGGGCGAGTTCGGCGTAGTGGCGCTCGAAGAAGTCCCGGAACTCCGCGGCCTTTTCGCCGCCCTCAGTGTCCGTCGTGATCACGCCGGTCCTCGGTGCGGGCGGAGGGGGCGCCGGGCGCGGCCGGACCCGTGCTGGCGCGGGCGGTGAGCCGGGGCGCGATGAGCTCCGTGCCCCGGGGGTCCTGCCCCGAGAGGCGTCGGACGACCCGCTCGACCGCGAGCCGCCCCATGTCCTGCGCGGGTACGGAGACGGCGGTCAGCGGTACGGAGGCGTGGACCGCGACCTGGTCGGGGCAGATGGCGACGACGGAGACGTCCTCGGGCACGGCGCGCCGCTGCTGGCGCAGGAGCGCGAGCAGCGGTTCGACGGCGGCCTCGTTCTGGACGACGAGCCCCGTGGTGCCGGGGCGTTCCTCGAAGATCCGGGTGAGGGCGGCGGCGACGGCCGCGTAGGTGCCGTCGACGGGCCGGTGGAGCAGCCCGACGCCGTGGGCGCGGGCGGCGGCGCGCAGACCGGTGAGGGTGCGGGCGGCGAAGCCCGTACCCCGTGCGTACACGGCGGGCGGTTCGCCGAGGACGGCGATCCCGGTGTGGCCGAGGCCGGCGAGGTGATCGACGCAGCGGGCCCCCGCGGCCTCGAAGTCCAGGTCGACGCAGTCGAGTCCGGCGGTGTCGGCGGTCTCGGCCGACTCGGTGGGGAGCCCGATGAGGACGGCGGGCCGGCGGGCCTCCCGGAGGCAGGGGAGCCGGGGGTCGTCGATCCCGACGTCCATGACGATCATGGCGTCGGCGATGGCGCTGCCCTCGACGCGGCGGACGGCCTCGGGGCCCTCCTCGCCGGTGAGCAGCAGGACGTCGTAGCCGTGGGAACGGGCCGTGGTGGTGACGGCCATGGCGATCTCCATCAGGACCGGTACGTAGAGACCGGTGCGGAGCGGCATCATCAGGGCGAGGATGCCGGTCCGGCTGCTGGCCAGCGCGCGGGCGCCGGCGTGCGGCCGGTAGCCGAGGGCGTCGATGCTGTGCTGGATCCGCTCGCGGGTGGGTGCGGATATGGAGCGTTTGCCGCTCAGCACGTAGCTGACGGTGCTGGCCGACACCCCGGCGTGGCGGGCGACATCGGCGAGGGTGACCACGTGCGCGCTCCTCGGCAGTCCCGGTGTTCCGGGCGTCCGGTGCCCGTCGGTGATTCGAACCCTGACCCTAAGCGGCCGCTCGGCGGGCTGTCCAGGCGGGTTCGGGTCAGGACGGCGGTCGGGACCGGGCGGTCCCCTCGCGGGGCCCGCCCGGTCTCGTCGTACGCGGAGTTCCTCCGTGCGGGGCGGCTGCTATTCGAGCAGCTCCGCGTACGAGCCCATGGCCAGGGCGATGTCCGCCTGGGCCCAGAACCGGTGGTACGTGAAGACGGGGGCGGCGCCGCCCGCCAGGTAGGCCTCGATCTTCGGCCAGGCCGGGTCGTCCTGGTAGAAGCTGCGCATCGAGGCGAAGGTGGAGGTGTTGTTCACCGTGTCGCCGTTCGGCATGACGCCGGTCCAGCCGCTCGGCACGTACACCGGGTCGTCGAAGCGGTTGTAGTCGGCGCGGGTCTCCTCGACGGCGACGCCCAGCGGGTCCTGGTGGTGGTCCCACATGCCGTCGAGGAGGGCCTTGGCGACCCGCTTCGCCTCCGCGTGGCCGGACTTGGCCGCGTAGTAGGTGAGGGTCTTGGCGTAGGCGGCGGCGACACCGACGTCGTTCGTGTAGTCGGCGACGGTGACGTGCAGGCCGGCGTTGGCGCCGGGGTTCGCCGCGTTCCAGGTGTCGGGCCTGCCGGACCACTGGAGGGTCGACGGGATGCGGTAGGTGCCGTCCGGGTTGATCGTGGTCTTGGACAGCGCCCAGGAGACCCACTTGTCGAGGACGGTCTTCGCCTCGGCGTCACCGGTCTGCTGGTAGTACTCGGCGACCCGTTCCATGGACCAGGCCTGGAAGCCGAACCACTGGTTGGACGCGGGGTCGTGGTAGACGGGCTTCTCGTCGTAGTACAGGCCGTGGAAGGTGGGGGTGCCGGCCGGCGGGGTGGCGTAGCGGCCCTGCCAGCTGTTGGTGGCGCCGCCCGCGATGGCGCCCTCGTCGGACTGGAGCCAGCGGTAGAACTCCAGCTGCCGGTCGAGGCTGGTCGCCCAGTCCGCCTGTCCTGTCGCGGACTTGGGCTTGAGCGGGGCGTAGGAGCTGAGGGCGTAGGCGGCCAGCGGGTTCTGGTAGCCGCCGTGGGCGTGGCTGGATCCGATGCGCCAGGACCAGCCGGCGGAGGTGTCGGTGGCGCCGCCCCAGGCGTAGTACCAGGACATCAGGTAGTGGGCGCTGTTCTTTCCGGTGCCGGCCGGGCAGGCGGTCGGGCCGACGCAGTTCCCGGCCCTCTTGAAGTACTTGTCGAACATGGCGTACCGCAGGTAGTCGCCCATCTTGGCGGCCTTGCCGACGGTCGCGGACACCTGGGTGCCCTTGCCCTGCTGCTTGGCCCAGAGATCGGCCCAGTAGGCGGCCTGGACGGCGCGGGCGTCGGCGTCGGGGGCGTTGGTGAACTTCCACTGCTTGGCGTAGGAGGCGTCCCCGGTGAAGAGGTCGAGGTAGCCGTTCTTCCCGCCGTACGTGAAGTTGTCGCAGGTCGGGTGGGTGACGGTCTCCCAGACGGACTCCTGCGGGCCGCGCTGGAAGGTGTTGATGTACGAGGGGCCGGTCGCCGTCGGTCCGGCGGAGCACTTGCCGGGTTCGTTGCCGAAGCCGTAGACGTTGTCGACGTCCTGGATCCAGTGCATGCCGTAGATGTCGTCGGTGCCGTAGGCGCTCTTGAGTTCCGCGGCGATCGGGTCGGGGCCGGAGGTGACGCCGGAGTCGAGCCGGGCCGGGTACTGCGAGGGCAGGTCCCACTCGGGGGCGTACGTCGCGGGCTTCGAGGCGTTGTAGGAGCCGGTGGTGGGCGTGTCGGCGTGGGTGGGGATCATGAACTTCTCCATGGTGTCCCAGGCGCCGTTGAACTTGGTCCAGTCACCGGTGATCTTGCCGTACATGGCCTGGAGCCAGATCAGGTAGCTGTACGCCTCCGAGGTCGTCTCGTGCCCGTGGTCGGGGGCCTCGACGATCAGGGTCTCCACGGAGTGGTACGGGATGCCCTCGGGCGAGAAGTAGCCGTTGGCCGGGTTGGTGATCTTCCCGTGGAGGTCGAGGAAGCGGGCGTCGTACGTGGAGTCCGCGGCCAGCTGGGCGACGGTCACCTCGGCCCTGGTGTGGCCGGGGGCGGACGCGGTGAAGACGGCGGAGCCGGTGCCGGTGGCCGCGGCGGCGACGGTCACCTTCTGGGCGGTGTTCCAGTTCGCCGGGGTGAAGGTGAGCGCGGCCGGGGTCGCGGTGAGGTTGGTGTTGCCGGAGGTACGGGCGACGCTCACCGTGACGTTCGCGCTCGGGGCGGTCGACAGCTTCAGGTCGAAGGTGCCGGTGGCGCCCTGGCGGACGCCGAGCTGGCTCGGGGAGGCGACGAGCGCGGGTCCCGCGGCGACGGTGATGCCGACGGGGGCCGACTCGGCGGAGGCGCCCAGGCTGTCGTAGGCCTTGGCGTAGAGGGAGTGGGCGCCGGCGCGGAGGCCGGCCGCGCTGTGGGTGAAGGGCGCGGTGGTGTCGGTGCCGAGGAGCGTGGTGTCGTCGTAGAACTCCACCTTGGCCACGGTGGCGCTGTCGGCCGCGGCGGCGGTGGCGGCCAGCGGCACCGGGTCACCCTGGGTGTAGACGGCTCCGGCGGTGGGGCTGGTCAGGACGGTGACCGGGGGCTGGTGGGCGCCCGTGCAGGGGGCGCCGTTGACCGCGAAGGAGGTCGGGGCGGCGTTGGTCCCGCTGTAGGTGAACTGGGCGCCGGTTGTGACGGCCGCACCGGCGGCGAGGGTGCGGTTCCAGGACGCGTTGGTCACGGTGACGTTTCTGCCGGACTGCGTCCAGACGCCGCTCCAGCCGTTGGTGAGCTTCTGGTCACCGGCGTAGGAGTAGGTGAGCGTCCAGCCGTCGAGCGCGGTGGCGGCCCGGTTGGTGAGCGTGAGCTCGGCGGTGAAGCCCGAACCCCAGTCGTTGGTCTTGTAGTCGACGCTGCACTGGACGGCGGCGGCCTGGGCTGTGGTGGCGGTGGTGGCGCCGACGGCCAGCAGGCCGAGGGGGAGGGAGAGCGCCGCGGCGAGGGCGGTCAGCGGCCGGCGTGGGCTCGTTCTTGGTCGTAGGCGTGGCATGCGGGTGGTTCTCCTCGCGGCTCGGGAGGTCGGGGGGGAGCGAAGAGCGCGGTAGGTGCCTGGAGACAAGCTCTGAACCAGTGGGAGCGCTCCCACTGTGCAGTTGGGACGCAACGGCGTCAAGGTGCGCGAAGAGTCGAAGGCAATCGACGAGGAAATTTACCCAACCCCTCTTTTGCTTGGCGTGAGTTGACGCTACGGTCTGCCCGACCAGTGGGAGCGAATCCGTCCGGTCGGCACACCGTCAGGGGTGTGCCCTCGCTGCGAGGACTCGCTCATGCGACATCCCCCACGTCTGACCGCGCTGCTCTCCGGAGTGGCGCTCACGATGGCGAGCAGCGCGTTCGCCCTCATGGGTACGGCCGCTGGAGCCGCGGCCGCACCCGACTGCACGGTGGAGTACTCGGTCTCGAACCAGTGGGCCGGGGGCTTCCAGGGTGCCGTCACCGTCTCCAACGGCGGTGCCGCCCTGAACGGCTGGAACCTCCGCTTCTCCTTCCCGGCCGGCCAGGTCGTCGGTCAGGGCTGGGGCGGCAAGTGGTCCCGGTCCGGGACGGACGTCACGGTCGTGAACGAGAGCTGGAACGCCGTGCTCGGCACCGGCGCGAAGGTGACGGCCGGCTTCATCGCCTCGTGGACGGGGAGCAACCCGGCCCCCACCGCGTTCACGCTCGACGGCACGCCCTGCACCACGGACGGACCCACCCCGACCCCGGCACCGACCGACCCCACCACTCCTCCGACCGACCCGCCCACCACTCCCCCGACGACTCCCACCACCCCTCCGACCAGCCCCCCGCCCACGCCGGTGTCCGGCGCGCCCGAACTCGGTGTCGTCGGCGACAAGTTCGTCGACCAGAACGGCGCGGTCCGCCGCCTGCTCGGCGTCAACCGCTCCGGCGGCGAGTTCATGTGCGTCCAGGGCCACGGCATCTGGGACGGTCCCGTCGACGACGCCTCGATCAGGGCGATCGCCGGCTGGAAGGCCAACACGGTCCGCATCCCCCTGAACGAGGAGTGCTGGCTCGGCCTGGACAACATCAAGCCCGAGTACCGCGGCGCGCACTACACGGACGCCGTGAAGGACCTGGTGACCAGGGTCCTCGCCCACGGCATGACCCCGGTCCTCGAACTGCACTGGACGTACGGCGAGTACACCGGCAACTCCGCCGGCTGCTCCGACGTCCACGCCTCCTGCCAGAAGCCGATGCCGAACGCGCGGTACACCCCGGCGTTCTGGACCTCGGTCGCGAACACCTTCAAGAACGACGAGCGGGTCGTCTTCGACCTGTTCAACGAGCCCTACCCGGACCGGGCGACCTCCACCGCGGCACAGGCCTGGTCCTGCTGGCGCGACGGCGGCACCTGCCCCGGCATCGGTTACGAGGTCGCCGGCATGCAGGACCTCCTGGACGCCGTCCGGGCCACGGGGGCGAAGAACCTCGTCCTCGTCCCCGGCATCGCGTACTCCAACGACCTGAGCCAGTGGCTCGCGCACCGCCCCACGGACCCGGCGGAGAATCTGGCCGCCGCCTGGCACGTCTACAACTTCAACACCTGCTCCACCGAGACGTGCTGGAACGACACCCTCGCCCCGGTAGCCGCCCAGGTACCTCTGCTGGCGGGCGAGATCGGTGAGAACACCTGCGGACACGCGTTCATCGACCGCGTCATGAAGTGGTTCGACGACCGCGGCCTCTCGTACCTGGGCTGGACCTGGAACACCTGGAACTGCGCCTCGGGTCCCGCGCTGATCAGTTCGTACGACGGCACCCCCACCGCATTCGGCATCGGGCTGCGCGACCGCCTGCGCGCCCTCACCCCGTGAAGTCCCACGAAAGTCACCTGAAAGGAACCCCCACCCGCATGAGCCGCACCCGTCGCACCAGTCGCACCGCCCTCCTGGCGGCCCTCGGCCTCGTCACGGCCACAGGCGCCACCGCCACCGTCTTCGGCACCGCCACCGCCGGCGCCGCCGCCCCCGGCTGCAAGGTCGTCTACCAGGTCACCAACCAGTGGAGCACCGGCTTCGGGACCAACGTGACCGTCACCAACACCGGTGACCCGGTCTCCGCCTGGACCCTCGAATGGTCCTACGCCGGCAACCAGCAGGTCACCCAGGGCTGGAACGCCACCATCACCCAGTCCGGCGCCGCCGTCACCGCGAAGAACCTCTCCTACAACGGGACCCTGGGCACCGGCGGTTCCACCTCCTTCGGCTTCAACGGCTCGTACAGCGGCACCAACGCCGTGCCCGCGACCTTCAAGCTCAACGGCGTCGTCTGCAACGGGGCCACCGAGCCGACGGAGCCCCCGACCACCCCGCCGACCACGCCGCCGACGACCCCGCCGCCGGGCACCAAGGCCGACAACCCGTACGCCGGCGCCAAGGTGTACGTGAACCCCGAGTGGGCCGCCAAGGCCGCCGCCGAGCCGGGCGGCACCAGGATCTCCGGCCAGCCCACCGGTGTCTGGCTGGACCGCATCGCCGCCATCAACGGCTCCGCCACCTCCATGGGGCTGCGCGCCCACCTCGACGAGGCCCTGAAGCAGAAGGGCAGCGGAGAGCTCGTCGTCCAGCTGGTCGTCTACAACCTGCCCGGCCGCGACTGCGCCGCGCTCGCATCGAACGGAGAGCTCGGCCCGACCGAGATCGGCCGCTACAAGACCGAGTACATCGACCCGATCGCCGCGATCGTCGGCGACCCCAAGTACGCGGGTCTGCGCATCGTCACCACGGTCGAGATCGACTCGCTGCCGAACCTGGTCACCAACGTCTCGGGGCGTCCGACGGCCACCCCCAACTGTGACGTCATGAAGGCCAACGGCAACTACATCACCGGCGTCGGCTACGCGCTGAAGAAGCTGGGCTCGATCGGCAACGTCTACAACTACGTGGACGCGGGTCACCACGGCTGGCTGGGCTGGGACGACAACTTCGGCGCGTCCGCCGAGCTGTTCAAGCAGGCCGCCACGGCCGAGGGCTCCACGGTGTCCAACGTCCACGGCTTCATCGTCAACACCGCCAACTACAGCGCCCTGAAGGAGGACCACTTCAAGATCGAGGACTCCGTCAACGGCACTTCGGTGCGCCAGTCGAAGTGGGTCGACTGGAACCGGTACACCGACGAGCTGTCCTACGCCCAGGCCATGCGGACCAAGCTGGTCTCGCTCGGTTTCGACAGCAACCTCGGCATGCTGATCGACACCTCCCGCAACGGTTGGGGCGGCGCCCAGCGGCCCACCGGTCCGGGCGCGCTGACCAACGTCGACACGTACGTCAACGGAGGCAAGTACGACCGGCGCATCCACCTCGGCAACTGGTGCAACCAGGCCGGCGCGGGCCTCGGCGAACGGCCCAAGGCGGCCCCTGCCGCGGGCATCGACGCGTACGTCTGGATGAAGCCCCCGGGCGAGTCCGACGGCGCCTCCAAGGAGATCCCGAACAACGAGGGCAAGGGCTTCGACCGGATGTGCGACCCGACGTACACGGGCAACGCCCGTAACGGGAACAGCATGTCGGGCGCGCTGCCGGACGCGCCGATCTCGGGCCAGTGGTTCTCGGCCCAGTTCCAGGAGCTCATGAAGAACGCCCACCCGGCCCTGTAGCGGACCGGCGCACACGAGCGCACGCGGTGCCGCATCCGTCCGGGGGGACGGGTGCGGCACCGTCGCGCGCGCCGGGGAACCGTCATTGGTCGGACATGTGGCAGTGCTCCCGCGTGGTTGACGCGCGTCGACCGAGCGTCCACTCTGCCCGTGGCAGGTGCACATCAACCGACTGACGGAGGCCCGCACGATGGCCCGCACGATGCACGGACACGTTCTCGGTTCCCTTCTCCCGAGGTTCCTCCTCGCCTTCGCCTTGATGGTCACCGGTCTGGCGGGCGTCGTCGCCACGGCCGGGACCGCCCGGGCGGACGGCTGCTACACCTGGTCGCGCACCCTGTCCCAGGGAGCCTCCGGCGCCGATGTGACCCAACTGCAGATCCGGGTGGCCGGCTACCCCGGCAGCGGGGGCGTGCTCGCGATCGACGGGTCCTACGGGCCCGCCACCGTCGCCGCCGTCAAGCGTTTCCAGACGGCGTACGGCCTCGGCTCCGACGGAGTCGCCGGACCCGCGACCTTCGCCAAGATCTACGACCTCCAGGACGACGACTGCACCCCGATCCACTTCTCCTACGCCGAACTGAACAACTGCAACAGCACCTGGGCCGGGGGCGCGGTGAGCGCGGCCACCGCCAAGTCCAACGCCCTGCGCACCATGTGGAAGCTGGAGGCGCTCCGCCACGCCCTCGGCGACGCGTCGATCCGGGTCACCAGCGGCTTCCGCAGCCACGCCTGCAACGACGCGGTCGGCGGCGCCTCGTCGAGCCGTCACCTCTACGGTGACGCGGCCGACCTCGGCGCCGGCCCGCACTCGCTGTGCCGGCTCGCCCAGCAGGCCCGCAACCACGGCTTCAACGGCATCCTCGGCCCCGGCTACGCGGGCCACGACGACCACACCCACCTCGACCACCGGGGCAGCCGCTTCTGGTCCGCCCCCAGCTGCGGCATCTGACCCGCCCCACTGACCCCGAACACGCCGGGGCCCGCCCGGGAAGCCGAACCGGCCACGCTTCCCGGGCGGGCCCCGGTGCGCACGCCCACGCTGAGCCCCTCCCCCCAGGCCGGGCCGGCCGGCCCCGCGGGCCCGCGCAGGTCCGGCGCACGACCGCACTCGGCCCGCCCGGGAAGCCGAACCGACCGGACTTCCCGGACAGGCCCGGCACCCCACGCTCGACCCTTCCGGCAGGCCGAGCAGGCGGTGCCTCCCTGGAGGGCCCCGGCGCACGCCCCAGCCAGCACCGGCGGGAAGGCGAGCCAGTCGGCCTTCCCCGACAGACCCGGCGCGGCCGCCCGCACTCCGCCCCTCCGCTCAGGCCGCGCCGGAGGCGGCGGGCCCCCCTGGCCCCGGGCTCAGCAGGACTCCCGTGCCACCAGCTCCGTCGGCAGGACGTGGCGGCCGGCTCCTTCCGGCGCGCCCGCGATCTCCTGGAGCAGCATCCGCGCCATCGTGCGGCCCATCTCCTCGATGGGCTGCCGCACGCTCGTCAGCGGCGGGTCCATGAGCCGCGCCACCGCCGAGTCGTCGACGCCGACCAGGGCCACGTCCTCGGGCACCCGGCGCCCCGCCTCCCGCAGCGCCCCGCGCGCGCCCGCGGCCATCACGTCGGACGCGGCGAAGACGGCGTCCAGGTCCGGCCTGCGGTCGAGGAGCGTCCGCATGGCCCGCCGGCCACCCTCCTCGGTGAAGTCCCCGGTCGACACCAGCGCCTCGTCGGGCCCGATCCCGGCCTCCGCGAGCCCCGCCCGGTAGCCGCCGAGCCGGGCGCGTGCCACGTACATGTCGAGCGGCCCGGTGACGGTCGCGATCCTGCTCCGGCCGCGTCCCACGAGGTGCGCGACGGCCGCGCGCCCGGCCCCGATGTTGTCGGAGTCGACGTACGGCACGGGCTCGGCCTCCGCGCGGCGTCCGTTCATGACGACGGGGAGGCCCAGTTCCCTGATCCGGTCGGGCAGCGGGTCGTCGCCGTGGACGGAGGCGAGCAGGACGCCGTCGACGCGCTGGGCCGCGAGGTACTGCTCGAAGCGCTGTCGCTCCTGCTCGCTGCGGACCAGCGTGAGCAGCAACTGCTTGTCGGCTTCGGCGAGTTCGACACTGACGCCGCGGATGAGGTCCAGGAAGTAGGGCTCGGCGAAGAGCCGCGCCTCGGCCTCGGGGATGACGAGCGCGATCGCGTCGGTGCGGCTGCCGGCGAGGGCGCGGGCGGCCTGGTTGGGTACGTAGCCGAGTTCGGCGACGGCTCGGGCGACGGCCGTACGGGTCTGTTCGCTCACCCGGGGGGAGCCGTTGATGACCCGGGAGACCGTGCCCCGGCCGACCCCTGCCCTGGCGGCCACCTGCTCCAGGGTGGGTCTGCCGCTCTGCCGTCCGCTCACAACTCCCGAACTCCCCTCGTAGGACAACGCGCAGCTCACCACACGCCCGCCAAGAACGAAAGCAGCGATGGGAGCGCTCCCACCGTAGTCCACTCCCACGCCCCCGCGCCACGCGCGTGCGTTCAGGAGATGACGCGAACATCACGCCCCTGAGCCGCGAAACCCCCGGAAAACCTTCCGGTAACGAATCCGCGTTCATGTCTTGACACCCGTACCCGCCAGGCAGCAACCTTCCGGCAACGACGTGGGAGCGCTCCCATCCGGGACGCGTACAGCCTTGCATCAGGTCCTGGCGGACACCGCCGAGCCGCGATCATTCGGCCGGACCTCTTGGCGCACAACGAGCACCACCTTGGACGAGGAGAGTGGAATGCGCACTTCCAGCAGCAGACGCGGACGCCGGGCGGCGATCGCGGCGGTCGCCGTCGTCGTGACCGGCACGACCCTGCTCACCGGTTGCGGCAGCGACGAGGACAACGGCAAGGGCGGCACCGGCGCCAAGGCCGGCGAGAAGATCACGCTGCGGGTCGGGACCTTCGGTTCCTTCGGCTACGACAACAAGACCGGCGCCAAGCTCTACGCCGAGTACGAGCGGCTCCACCCGAACATCAAGATCGAGGAGTCGAACGTCTCCGACGGTCAGAAGTACTGGGACACCCTGAAGCTGCGCCTCTCCCAGAACAGCGGCCTCGCGGACATCCAGGCGGTCGAGGTCGGCTACATCGCCGAGGCGACCGGACCGGCCATGGCGAACAAGTGGGTCGACCTGGGCAAGGAGGGCGGCGCCAAGCCCGAGGACTTCCTGGACTGGAAGGTCAAGCAGGCGACGACCGCCGACGGCAAGCTCATCGGCCTCGGCACCGACATCGGCCCCATGGCCATCTGCTACAACAAGGACCTCTTCGCCAAGGCCAAGCTGCCCACGGAGCGCGACGCCGTCGGCAAGCTGTGGTCCGGCGACTGGGCCAAGTTCATCGCGACCGGCGAGAAGTACAAGGCGGCCGCGCCCGCCGGCACCGCCTTCCACGACTCCGCGAGCGGCCTCTTCAACGCGGTCGTCTCCAGCGACCCCGTGCAGTACGCCAACACCAGCGGCGAGCTCGACTGGGAGAACAGCCCCGGGGTGAAGAAGGCCTGGGAGACCGCCGTCAAGGCGGCCCAGGGCGGACTCACCGCCAAGCTGCGCCAGTTCGACGAGAAGGGCACCTGGAACGCCGCCTTCAAGAACGGCAAGTTCGCCACCGTCGCCTGCCCCAGCTGGATGACCGGCATCATCAAGGACCAGGCGGGCCCGGCCAACCAGGGCAAGTGGGACATCGCCGCACCGCCGGTGGCCGGCAACTGGGGAGGCGCCTTCCTGTCCGTGCCGAAGTCCGGCAAGCACACCAAGGAGGCCGCCGCGCTGGCCGCGTGGCTGACGGCGCCGGAGCAGCACGCCAAGGTGTTCGCGGTGAACGGCAACATCCCCTCCTCCAAGGACACGCTCACCTCGTCCACCGTCCAGGAGGCCAAGCTGCCGTACTTCGGTGACACCCCCGTCGGCAAGATCTTCTCCAGCGCGGCCGCCGGGATCACGCCCGCGTCCATCAGCCGCTACGACGGCCAGGTGAAGACCTTCCTCACCGACAACGGCATCCTCGACATCGAGCAGCGCGGCACCGACCCGGCCAAGGCCTGGGAGAACGTCAAGAAGCTGGTCGACGACAAGATCGACCAGTAGCGGGGGGCGTCTGCCGGTCCGCCGCCGCCCGTGAGCGGCGGCGGACCGGCACCGTCCGCGCCACCGCACGCATCGACCTGGAAGGACGCCCCCGTGGCCACCTCCGTTCGGGCGAGGCCCGACGGCTCCCCGCCGCCCGCCGTACCGCCCTCCTCCCCCGGCCCGCGCGGCCGCCACTCCGCCCGGAGCGGCTGGCGGAGCACGCTCTACCGCTGGGACCTCAAGGCGATCCCGTACGTCTTCATCGCCCCCTTCTTCCTCACCTTCGCCGCCTTCGGGCTCTTCCCGCTCATCTACACCGGCTGGCTCTCGCTCAACCGGGTCGAGCTCGGCGGTGACCCGACGTGGAAGGGCCTGGAGAACTACACCGACCTCGCGACCAGCGAGTTCTTCTGGAACGCGCTCTTCAACACCTTCACCATCGGGGTGCTGTCGACCGTTCCGCAGCTGCTCATGGCCCTCGGTCTCGCGCATCTGCTCAACTACAAGCTCCGCGGCCGGGGCTTCTTCCGGGTCGCGATCCTCGCCCCGTACGCCACCTCGATCGCGGCGGCGACCCTGGTCTTCGCCCAGCTGTTCAACACCGACTACGGGATGATCAACGGCGTCCTCGGCTGGGTCGGGTTCGACCCGGTGAACTGGGAGTCGTCCAAGTGGCCGGCGCAGATCGCGATCTCCGTGATCGTCACCTGGCGCTGGACCGGCTACAACGCGCTGATCTACCTGGCCGCCATGCAGGCCGTGCCGCAGGACCTGTACGAGGCGGCGTCGCTCGACGGGGCCTCGCGCTGGCGCCAGTTCGTCAGCGTCACGATCCCCTCCATCCGGCCGACCATCCTCTTCACGATCGTCGTCTCCACGATCGGCGCCACCCAGCTCTTCGGTGAGCCGATGCTCTTCGGCGGCAGCGTGGGCATCAGCGGCGGCAGCGGCAACCAGTTCCAGACGCTGAGCCTGCTGATGTACGAGAAGGGGTGGATCACCGGCGCGCTGGGCCAGGCCTCGGCCATCGCCTGGGTCATGCTGCTGCTCCTGCTGTTCGTCGGCGGCGTCCAGGCGCTCGTCTCCCGCCACAACCGCAAGAAGCTGGGGGGCTGACCTCATGGCCCGCACACTCGACACGACGCCGCAGACCGAGACCGAGGCCCCGAAGGCGGCCCGGCCGGGAAGCCGGTTCCGGCAGTCCGCCGGACGCCAGCACCACGCGGGACCGCTCACCTACGTCCTGCTCGCCGTGGCCGCGTTCGTCTCGCTCTTCCCGCTGTACTGGAACGTGGTCGCCGCCTCGCACACCGGCGAGCGGGTCGTCGAGGCCCCGGCCCCGCTGCTGCCCGGCTCCCGCCTCATGGACAACCTCAGCTTCGCCTGGAACCAGGTCGACATGGGCGAGGCGCTGATCAACACCACGGTCGTGGCGAGCCTGGTGGCGCTGTCCACCGTCATGTTCTCCACGCTCGCCGGGTTCGCCTTCGCCAAGCTGCCCTTCCGGGGCCGGGGCATGATGCTCTCCCTGGTGGTCGCCACCATGACGATCCCGCCGCAGCTCAGTGTCATCCCGCTGTACCGGATCATCACCGACCTCGGCTGGTTCGACCAGCTCCAGTCGGTCGTCCTGCCCTCCCTCGTGGCCGCCTTCGGCGTGTTCTTCATGCGCCAGTTCCTGGTGGAGGCACTGCCGATGGAGCTGGTGGAGGCGGCCCGGATGGACGGGGCGCACAGCCTCCGGATCATCTGGCACGTGGTCTTCCCGGTGGCCAGGCCCGCCATGGCCGTGCTCGGCATGCTGGTCTTCGTCCAGGCGTGGAACGACTTCTTCTGGCCCTTCATCGCCCTCACCCCCGACGGCAGCCCCACCCTGCAGGTGGCGCTCGCCGGTCTCGGCGCGGGCAACCACTCGGTGGACCACGCCATCGTGCTGACCGGCGCCCTGATATCCACCGTGCCGCTGCTGCTCGTCTTCGCCTTCCTCGGCAAGCACATCGTGGGCGGCATCACGGCCGGCGCCGTCAAGAGCTGACCGACGTCACCTCTCCGCACCGCACGCATCTCACGTACCGCACGTCCTCACCCCGTACCCCGCGTTGGGAGCTCTCTCCTATGACCGCGTCCGAAACCCGGCCGCTCACCGCCACCCGCTCGTTCCCGTCCGACTTCCTCTGGGGCGCGGCCACCGCCGCGTACCAGATCGAGGGAGCCGCGGCGGAGGACGGCCGTACCCCGTCCATCTGGGACACCTTCTCGCACACCCCCGGCAAGGTCTTCGAGGGCCACACCGGCGATGTCGCGGTGGACCACTACCACCGGTTCCGCGAGGACGTCGGCATCATGTCCGAACTCGGTCTGAACGCCTACCGGTTCTCCGTCTCCTGGTCCCGGGTGCAGCCCACCGGCCGGGGGCCCGCCGTCCAGAAGGGTCTGGACTTCTACCGGGCGCTCGTCGACGAGCTGCTCGCCGCCGGGATCGAGCCGGCGCTCACCCTCTACCACTGGGACCTGCCGCAGGAGCTGGAGGACGCGGGCGGCTGGCCCGAGCGCGCGACCGCCGAGCGGTTCGCCGAGTACGCGGGGATCGTCGCCGACGCCCTCGGCGACCGCGTGAGCCGCTGGACCACGCTCAACGAACCCTGGTGCAGCGCCTTCCTCGGGTACGGCTCCGGGGTGCACGCCCCGGGCCGCACCGACCCGGTGGCGTCCCTGCGCGCCGCCCACCACCTCAACCTCGGGCACGGTCTCGCGGTCCAGGCGCTGCGGTCGGCGCTGCCCGCGGACCGGCTGCTCTCGGTGTCGCTCAACCTGCACGAGGTGCGGCCGTTGACCGCTTCCGCCGAGGACCGGGACGCCGCCCGCCGGATCGACGCAGTCGGCAACCGGGTCTGGCTGGGCCCGATGCTGGAGGGCGCCTACCCCGAGGACCTGATCCGCGACACGGCGCGGCTGACCGACTGGTCCTTCGTCGAGGACGGGGACACGGCGGCGATCCACCAGCCGCTGGACCTGCTGGCGATCAACTACTACGCGCCGACGATCGTCTCGCAGGTGGCGGAGGGTGCCGAGAAGCCGCAGGACGACGGTCACGGCAACAGCGAGTTCTCGCCGTGGCCGGGCGCCGACGAGGTCGCCTTCCACCGTGGGCCGGGCGAGCCGACCGCGATGGGCTGGGCGGTCGACCCGGACGCCCTGTACGACCTGCTGAAGCGGGTGTCGGACGCGTACCCCCAGCTCCCCCTGGTGATCAGCGAGAACGGGGCGGCGTACGAGGACGTGGTGTCGCCGGACGGTTCGGTGCACGACCCGCAGCGGGCGGCGTACGTGCACGCCCATCTGGAGGCGGTGCACCGGGCGATGGGCGACGGGGTGGACGTGCGGGGCTACTTCCTGTGGTCGCTGCTCGACAACTTCGAGTGGGGCTACGGCTATTCGAAGCGGTTCGGCGCGGTCCGGGTGGACTACGACACCCTGGAGCGGACCCCGAAGTCGAGCGCCCGCTGGTACGCGCGGGTGGCGCGCACGGGTGAGCTGCACGCTCCCTGATCCCGCGACCACGGGAAGCGGGGAGAAGGCCGTGCCGGGTTCCCCGGCACGGCCTTCCCTCATGGGGTGGGCGTCGGTCAGATGTCGATGACGCGGTAGCCGATGACGTAGGCGCCGCCGGAGCCCTCGACGGTGCGCCACTGGGTCTCGGCGCCGAACTCGCTGCCGGTGACGAGCGTGGCACCGAGCTTGTCGTCCGGGCTGGTCGAGTCGTAGTCCCAGACGGTCATCGTGCGGGCCTGCTCCTTGCCGAGGATGAGGGCCGCGCTGCCGTTGCCGTCGGCCATGGAGCGGACGTAACCGGTGCCCATGGTCTGGTACTTGAGGCCGTTGCCGGGCCAGACCTTGACGGCGTTGCCGTTGGCGTCGGTGATCTTGAGGTACGCCTCGTCGTGGTCGCCCTCGCTGTTCTTCTGGCAGTGCAGTTCGAGCAGCTCGATCTTCACGTAGTCGATCGGCTCGGCCTGGGCGGTGCCGGCGAAGACGCCGACGCTGCCGAGTCCGAGGAGGGCGGTGGCGGCCGTTCGGACGAGTCGGTTCTTGCGCATGTGGTCCCCCCACACATCGGGTCACTCGCGTGACGGTGGTTCCGGCCCGCCTCTTCTCGGCGGGGCCGGTGTGCCGTTCCCCTCGGCACGTCCCCTACTGTGCCCCTCCGCCCCGCCCGGTTCTACGCGCGTTCCGCTGGACGGAACAACGCCGCTCGGCCGGTGGGCTCAGAGCACGGGGGCGGCCGCCGGGACCCTGGTCCGCGGCCCGCCCCGGGCGAGGGCGCGGCCGATCGCGGCGCCCGCCTCGGCGACCCCCCGGGCGAGCGGGTCGAGCGGCCGGCCGGCCGGGACCATGCCGGCGAGGGCCGCGACGGTACGCCCGTCCGGGGTGCGGACCGGCAGCGAGGCGCAGCACACCCCGTCCATCACGTCCTCGCGGTCGAGGATCGCGCCGCCGCGGAGCGGGCCCCGCAGGGCCTTGCCGGCGGCGGTGTCGAGCCGGAACGCGAGGCCGTCCCGCACCGGGAACAGCGGTTCCAGGTCTCCCGGCACCGAGCTGATCGTGAGGGCCATGTCCTCGCGGAGCACGGCGAGGACCACGCTCGCGCCGGTGGCGGCCCGGAGCCGCTGGATCGGAACCCGGGCGGCGGGCCGCAGTCCGGGGTGCGGCTCCCAGGCCTGACCGAGGCGGTACAGCTGGGGCCCGACCCGGTAGCGGTTGCCCTTCCGTTCGACGGCGCCGAGCGTGACCAGTTGGTCGAGCAGCCGGTGGACGCTGCCCTTGGGCACCCCGCAGACGAGCGCGAGTTCGGTCACCCCGGCCTCGTCGCCGCTCCGGCGCAGGGCGTCGAGCAGGGCGAACGCCCCTTCGAGCACACTCCGGCCGCGTACCTTCACGGTGTCGTGGCCCTCGCCGGCCGGTCCGCGTGCCTCACCGGTGTCCATGAGTCCCCCCCCGATCCCCGCGCCCGGCCGTGGACCCCCGATGGTTCGGCTCCGGGCTCCCTCCCACCATGCCGCAGTCCGGGGGATTCCCGCCAAGGGCTCGGGGCGCCCGTCGTGTCGCCGCCGGCAGGCCCGTAGGGTGTCCGGTCATGAGAGACGCTCAACCGCCCGCCTCCCGGAACCGTCGGCGCACGGTCGTCGGCCTGGTCGTCGTGGCCACCGCCGTGGCGGGGCTCGCGACCGCGTTCGTCGTCGCCGCCCCGCCCTCGCGGTCCGCGCCCCGGCCGGCGCCGGAGGTCACGGCGACGAAGGCCCCGACGTCGCGGGCCACGGCGACGAGCCCCTGGATGCGCGCGCCGGGTGCGCCGCCGACGGTGATCGCCCACCGGGGCGCCTCCGCGGCCGCCCCCGAGAACACCCTGGTCTCCGACGAGGTGGCCCGGCGGGGCGGCGCCGTCTGGATCGAGAACGACGTCCAGCCCAGCAAGGACGGCGTGCCGTACATCCTCCACGACACGACCGTCGACCGGACGACGGACGGCACGGGCCCGGTCCGCTCCCTGACGTCCGCCCAGCTGGACGCCCTGGACGCCGGTTCCTGGTTCGCCCCCGCCTACGCCGGGACCCGCGTCCCGACCCTCGCGGCCCAGCTGGCGGACCTCCGGGTGCGCGGCGGGAAACTGCTCCTGGAGATCAAGGGCCGTCACAGTCACGCCGAGGTGGCCCGGATCGTCCAGGACGTCCGGGACCAGGGCATGACGGACCGGGTCTTCGTCCAGAGCTTCGACATCACGTCCCTGAGGCACGTCCGCGACCTGGCGCCCGAGCTGCCGGTCGGCCTGCTGCGGAGCACGCTCGACGCGGACCCGGTCGCCCTGGCCGGGGAGCTGGACCTCGCCGCGTACAACGTCTCGGACACCGCGCTGTCCACCCGCCCGGGGCTGGTGGCCGAGCTGCACGCGGCGGGGGTGGCCGTCAACGTGTGGACGGTGGACCGGGCGGACCGCTGGAAGGCCCTGGACGATCTGGGGGTGGACGGCATCATCACCAACCGCCCGACCGAGCTGGGCGGCTGGTGGGCCGGGCGTACTCCCTGAGGACGCCGGCTTCGAACTCGCCGCCAAGAACCCCGGCCGACGCCACCGTCTGCAAGGGCGACGCCGGAGCCCCCGCGCTCGGCCCCGGCCCGGGTCCCTACGGCGTGACCTTGATGTCGTCGACGAAGGCCCTGACCATGATCGCGTGGGTGAAGACGACGGTGCCGGGCTTGATGAGGCCGCCCTCGCCGCCGCTTCCCTTCACCTGGACGGTGCGTTCGCCCAGGAAGGTGAGGGTCTTGCTGTCGAAGATCCATTCGGTGCGGACGCCGCTGGTCTCGTCGAGCCGCGCGACCGCGACGCCCTCGCGACCGGCGGCGTCGGTGGCGCTGTCCACCAGGACGACACCGGGGATCTTGGCGGCGGCCCGGTAGAGCGCGGCCGTCAGCTGCGGGGACGGCCAGCTCTCGACGAGCAGGTCTCCGATGGTGGTGAAGGCCTGCTGGTCCTTGCCGTTGCCCTGCCCCTCGGTCTCCTCGTAGATCTTCCGCAGCAGCGCGTCGGGGTCGGTGGGGAGGGTGGCCAGGTAGTCGTGCGTGGGCGCGCCGAGGTGCGGCTTCGGGGTGTTGCCGGTCTCGTCGGGGCCGGCCAGGGTGATGCCGCCGGGCTCGGTCGTGCCGGGTTCGACCAGCCAGCCTTCGAGGCCGTCGGGGGACCGCCAGGTCTGCCGGGTGTGCAGGGGCACGCTCACGAGGCTGCTCACGCCGTTCACCGTCCTCACGTGCGTGTTCGCGGCCCGCGTCTCGATGTAGAGGTACTGCCCGGCGCGGCCCTTCGGGGCGTCCGCCCCGGCCGCGGCCAGCGAGATCCGGTCGAGGAGGCGGGGTGCGCCGTGGGCGTCGACGGTGCCGATCGAGGTGGTCAGGGCGGGTCCGGCGGCGAGGTCGCCGGGGCCCTGGGCTCCGCCGGGGGTGAGGAGGAGGACGCCGACGGCGAGGGCGCCGGCGAGCGCGGTCGCGGCCGGCAGGAGGATCGCCTTCCGCAGGAACGGGTTGCGCGGGGCGGCGGCGCGGCGGTCGTCGTGGATCTGGCTCATCAGGCGCTCCTTGTGGAACTGGTGGCGGCCCGGAGGAAGGTCGTGTTCCTCGGTCGCCGGGAGGTCTCCGCTCTCGTGCCGGTTCGCCGTACGAGGCTGGGTCGGGTCGAGGCTCATCGGATTCCTTCCTGCGCGGGCCGGACCGCGTTCACGCGATCACCTGTTGTCTGTCGGGGGCGGGGGGCGGGTTCCCGTTTCTCCAGGGCGGGTTCCCGTTTCTCCCGGAGAACGGGGTCGCGCTCCTCCCGGGCGGGAGCGGCCGCCTCAAGGGCGAGTTCGGCCTCCGCGCCGGTGCGGAGCCTGGCTCGGGCGCGGGAGAGCCGGGAGCGGACGGTGCCGACGGGGACGCGCAGCGCCTGGGCCACCTCGGTGTAGGCGAGGCCCTCCCAGAGGCAGAGCACCAGGACTTCGCGTTCGGTGCGGCGGAGCGTGCCGAGCGCCCGGAGGGTGGCGGCGATGCGGCGTCGGTCGTCGATCCGGCCGGCGACCTCGGAGGCGTGGTCGGGTACCGGGGCCGCGGCCGGCCCCGCCTCGGCGTACGCGGCGGCGGCCGCCCGGTACCGGCGGTTGCCCCGGCAGTGGTTGCGGGCGACGTTGGTGGCGACGCCGAGCAGCCAGGGGCGGAGCGAACCCCCCTCGGGGTCCACCTTGCGCCGTAGCCTCCAGGCCTCCAGGAAGGTGGCCGCCATCACGTCCTCGGCGACCGACCAGTCGCCGGTCAGCCGGAAGGCGTGGTTGTAGACGCTCCGGGCGTAGGAGTCGAAGAGTCCGGCGAAGGCCGAGGGGTCTCCGTCCCGTATGCGTGCGCGCGTGTCTGTGTTCACGTCTCTGGTCTGTCCGGGCCCCGGGACGGGTTCCCGTGACCCCGGTCACACCGGGCTGCCAGCTCTTCGAGGAGTGCGGGGTTGACCACGCGCAGGATCGTGGCGATGTGCTCGGGGTCGGCCGCCGCCCACAGCACCTCCCGGGCCGCCCGGTACTTGAGGGCGAGCCGCTCGCGCCGGTCGGGCGGCAGGGCGTCGGCCCGGTCCGTGCGGCTGTTGTGCGCGTTGTCGGCGATCTTCACGAGGGTGGCGTCGGGGTCCCGCGTGATGCGGCGGATCTTCTCCTCGTAGGGCGTGCCGGGGGTGTTGGTGACGGCTTCGACGAGGGCGACGACCCGGTCGGGGATTCCGGCGGCGCGGAGTCCGTCCGCCGTCCACGGGGTGTCCTCGATGACGTCGTGGAGCAGCCCGGCCATGGTCAGGTGCGGTCCGAACGGCTCCAGGCCCGCGGCGACCGCGCGGACGTGCCGGACGTACGGGACGCCCGCCTTGTCGGTCTGTCCGGCGTGGGCCCGGTCGGCGAGCGCGTCCACCTCGTCGAGAGTCTTCATCGCCCCATCATCGCGGGGAGGGAGGCGGCCGGTCGCCCGCTCCCCCGCCGCGCGGGTGTTCGGTCAGGTCAGCAGCCGGTTGGGGTGGGTGGAGCGGCGGGCCGCCGCGAGGAGGGCGTGGATTCGGGGCCCGGCCTGGTCGATGTCGGTGACCGGGGTGGGGAAGGGCAGCCGGACGTCCTGGTGTCCGGTGGGGTGTTCGAGCCGCAGGGTGATGCCGTAGCGGTCCAGGGCGACGGGGAGGGCGCGGACCATGTCCCGGTGGGGGCGCGGGCGGACGAGGCGGAGGAGGAGCGGCACGAGTTCGCCGTGGCCGTCGACGAGGTGGGTCAGCATGGACGCCTCGCAGGCGGCCATCGGGTCGATGTCGGTCGCGTGGAGTTCGTCGAGGGTGAGGTACGTCCGGCCCTCGGCGTCCTCCAGGAGGGCCTGGCCGAACTCCACGCAGATGTCGGCGCTCGCCTCCGGCTCGTAGGGCGCCGCCAGAAGGCCCGTCAGGGTGACGCGGGCGCGGAGCCGTTCGCGTACGGGGGTGGGGGCGATGTCGGTGAACTCCAGGCGTACGGGGATCCGCGCGGCCTGTCCGGCGTGGCTCTGCTCGGACGGGTCGTGGAGGTGGATGTGCCCCATCGGCCCGGTCCCGTCGAGGAGGTGGACCTCCTGGTGGACTCCGTCGGTGACGACGGTCATCGAGTGGGCGGCCGCGAGGATCGATCGCACGCGCTCGGCGGGGGTGGGCCGCGCGGCGCGGGGGCTGAAGGGTCGCATCCGAGTTCTCCCGGGGCAGGTGACGAGACGGCTACTAAGGTAAGCCTAAGCTAACTTAATGTCTCGGGGTGCGGGAGCGCCTGCGCGGCCTCCCGAGAACGGCGACGGAGGCGCCATGTGATGATCTTCTCTTCATCGAGCGGATCCCCTCAGGGATCCCGGGGGAGAGAACATGGCATACACGGACGCCAACGGCGTCGATCTGTCCGGCGTCACCGGCAGGCTCATCCAGACGGTCGACCTGGTGAAGAGCCCGGCCCCGCAGGCGATCGCCACCGACACCGTCAACGGGCACGTCTTCGTGCTCCAGGTGGAGAGCTCGGCCACGGCGCCGCAGGGCAACATGTACCTGAACCGCATCGACCGCAGGACCGGCAAGGTCACCGGCTCGATGCAGCTGAAGGGCTTCGGGCACGGGCTCTCGATGGGCGCCGAGCCCGTCGGCGCAGACACGTACCTCTGGACCGAGGTCGGCCCGCTGCACGTCACCTCGGACGGCACGACCTTCGGCAAGGCCGTCACCCGTTTCCGCTTCGTCGACGGCTCGGTCGTCGACGGAGCCGCGATACCGGTGGAGCGGAAGTTCACGCCGCCCGGCAGCACGTCGGGCGTCGGCCCGTCGCTCGACCCGGTGAACAACCTGCTGTGCGTCATGTACCACAAGGACGGAAAGCGGCACTTCACCCGGTACGACCCCGCCGCGGCCGCCGCCGGCTCGTGGACCCCCGTGGGCACCACCTTCGTGATGCCGGCCGGTGAGGACGTCACCCCCGCCGTGCCGTCGCCCCACCCGCTGAGGAAGACCCTCGTCTCGCAGGGTTTCACCGCGCTCGGGGACGTCCTCTACTCGTACCAGTGGGCGCCGTACGACAAGGAGAACAACCCGACGGTCCCCAGTGAGTTCCCCGGGATCGCCTTCCTCACCTCGTACTCGTGGACCACCGGGACCCGCCTCGACCGGCAGGTCGTCACCAACGCCGACGGTCTCACCCGGCGCGAGCCCGAGGGCGTCGCCGTCGAGGTCGACCCGGCGACCGCCGAGACCCGGCTGCTGTTCGGCTTCAGCAACACCGTCCCCGGCACCACCGGTTCGCGTGACGTCACGATCGGCTGGTACCCGACGAAGCCCGCGGTGGACGGGGTCAAGGTGCTCGCGGAGTGGGAGGACCTGGCCCTCGAAGCCGGTGTCTCCCCCGGCGCCCAGCCCCCGCGCGGACGGCTGATCGCCCTCGCCGGCACCACCTACCTCCAGCTGCGGGGCACCGTCACCTGCTCCCCCGGCCTCACCGCCGACAGCAGGATCGGGACGCTGCCGCACCGGCTGCGCCCGACCCACCTCACCCGGCAGAACGTGCCCCGCAACAACAACACCGGCCGCTACGTGTGCCGGGTCGAGGCGGACGTCCACGGCGCCCTCTGGGCGTACGGCGCCACCAGCGACAACGCCATCACCTGGATCGACCTCGACGGCGTCACCGTCGCCTGGCGGTGAGCCGCCGCCGCGCCGCCGCGACCGCGCTCCGCACCGGCCGCCCCGGACCCGCCGCATCCGTCCCCACGCCCGCCCGCCCCACCGATCCGGAGGATCGAGCATGACCCAGCACACCACCAGCCGCCGCTCCCTGCTCACCGCGGCGCTCGCCGCCCCCGCCGTCGCCGTCGGCGCCCCGCTGCTCACGGCCACCCCGGCCGCCGCCGTCGACCCCGTGGACGGCTGCCAGACCGTCGTCGACTGGACGGCGATCACCGTGGACCCGGCCGTCACGAACGTGACCGGCGCCCCGGCCGAGGCCCGGGTGATACGTCTTGCGGGGACGGAGTTCCTCCAGCTGCGCGGCACGGTCACCTGCGACTTCAGCGCCGACGGCAGGCTCGGCACGCTGCCCGCCACCATCCGTCCGCCCAAGCTGACCCGCGGTGTCTGCCCGCGCAACAACAGCCAGGGCATCAACGCGATCCGCATCGAGGCCAACACGGCGGGCGCCGTCAACGTCTACGGCCCGCAGGCGACGAACAAGGTGACCTGGATCCAGCTCGACAACTTCTCCTCCGTCCTGCGCTGACCCCGCGCCGCGACCCGTGGTCGCGGCGGACACGCGCGTGTGACCGCGGCGGGGCCCTTCTCGGGCCCTGCCCGGTCACGGCCCGTCAGGGCGCGTCGCCGGCCCAGTCGAACCGGCCGGGGTCGCCCGGACGCGGGTCGTAGAGCGACCGGCCGTCGGCGCCGTAGCGGCCGAGCTCCGTCTCCAGGGCGACACCGTCGGCCACGGCCTCCGGCGGCCGGCCGGTGACGTCGAGGAGCAGCCCGTCGAGCGGCCCGCCGACCAGCTCGGCGTAGACACGGCCGGGCCGGGGGCCCGGCCGCGGGTCGTCGTGCTCCTGGCCGTAGACCCGGCCTCTCAACAGCTCCTCGTCCCTGTCCATACGGCCAGCGTCCCAGCCACCACTGACAACGCCGTACGGGCGCCCACCGCCCGTCCGCCGCACGCCCCACCACACGGATCGCCGCAGGTCGACGAGAAGAAGGTCACAGTCGTACGCCCTCCTGCTCCTTTGTCGATCTCCCCTAGCATCCGAGCATGACGGTCCTGCCTGACGACGGGCTCCCCCTGGCGTCCGAATTCCCCGACGCGCCACACGAGCAGTGGCAACACCTCGTGGCAGGTGTCCTGCGCAAGTCCGGCAAGGAGGTCTCCGGCGACGCCGCCGAGGACGCCCTGTCCACACTCCTCGAGGACGGCCTCGACACCCGGCCCCTCTACACCGCGCGCGACACCGCCCCCGACGCCGGACTCCCCGGCTTCGCGCCCTTCGTGCGCGGCGGACGCGCCGAGGGCAACACGCCCGGCGGCTGGGACGTACGCCAGCGCCATCTCGCGGCCGACGGCGACGCCGTCCTCGCCGACCTGGAGAACGGCGTCACGTCCCTGTGGCTGGGCGTCGGCGGCACGGGCATCCCGGTCGCCTCCCTGGCCACGGTCCTCGACGGCGTCTACCTCGACCTCGCACCCGTCGTCCTCGACGCCGGCGACGAGACGGAGGCGGCCGCCGAGCGGCTCTTCGGGCTGTACGAGGAGCGGGGCGTCGCGACGGACGCCGTCCGGGGCAACCTGGGCGCGGACCCGCTGGGCCACGAGGCCCGCACCGGCCGCCCGGCGTACGACCTCGCGTCCGTCGCCGGTCTCGCGCGCCGCTGCGCCGACCGGTACCCGGGACTCCGGGCCCTGACGGTGGACGCGCTGCCGTACCACGAGGCGGGCGGCTCGGCCGCGCAGGAGCTGGGCTGCTCGCTCGCGACGGGCGTGGCCTATCTGCGCGGTCTGACCGGCGCCGGACTGGGCGTCGCCGAGGCGTGCGCCCAGCTGGAGTTCCGTTACGCGGCGACCGCCGACCAGTTCCTGACGATCGCCAAGCTCCGTGCGGCGCGCCGACTGTGGGCCCGGGTGGCCGAGGTCTGCGGTGCCCGGGAGGCGGGCGCGCAGCGCCAGCACGCGGTGACCTCGCCGGTGATGATGACCCGCCGCGACCCGTGGGTGAACATGCTGCGGACCACGGTGGCGACGCTCGCCGCGGGAGTGGGCGGCGCCGACAGCGTCACCGTGCTGCCCTTCGACGAGGCGCTCGGCCTGCCGGACGCGTTCGCCCGGCGTATCGCCCGCAACACCTCCACCGTCCTCATCGAGGAGTCGCACCTGTCGCGGGTGATCGACCCGGCGGGCGGTTCCTGGTACGTGGAGCGGCTGACCGACGAGCTGGCCCACGCGGCCTGGGAGTTCTTCCAGGACATCGAGCGGGCGGGCGGGCAGCAGGCCGCGCTGCGGTCAGGGACCGTCGGCGAACGCCTCGCCGAGACCTGGTCGGCGCGCAGCGCGAAGCTCGCCACCCGCCGTGAACCGATCACCGGAGTCAGCGAGTTCCCGAACCTCGGGGAGAAGCCCGTCGACCGCGCTCCCGCCCCCGAGCCGCCGGCCGGCGGTCTCCCCCGGGTCCGGCGCGACGAGGCCTTCGAGGCGCTGCGCGCCCGTTCCGACGCGCACCTCGCGGCGACCGGCGCACGCCCCCGTGTCTATCTGGCCGCGCTCGGACCGGCGGCCGCGCACTCGGCCCGTCTCGCCTTCGCCGACAACCTGTTCCGGACCGGTGGCATCGAGCCGGTCACCGACGGCGGCTTCGAGGAGAGCGGGGCCCAGGAGGTCTGTCTGTGCTCCAGTGACGCGGTGTACGAGGAGCAGGCCGAGGCCACGGCCCGGAGCCTGCGGGCGGCGGGTGCGCGGCATGTGTTCCTCGCCGGCCGCCCCGGGCCGTACCCCGGCGTCGACACGTACGCCTTCGCCGGTTGCGACGCCGTCGCCCTGCTCTCCACCACCCTCGACCGCATGGGAGTGTCCTGATGTCCATCCCCGACTTCTCCGGGATCGAGCTCGGGACGCCGACCGCCGACGGCGACCCCGAGGCCTGGCGCACGGCGGTCGAGAAGGCGACGGGCGGTGACGACCCGCTCTGGGAGACCCCGGAGGGCATCGGCGTCAAGCCGCTCTACACCGGGCAGGACCTGGAGGGCCTGGACTTCCTGGGCACGTACCCCGGCATCGCCCCGTACCTGCGCGGCCCGTACCCGACGATGTACGTCAACCAGCCGTGGACGATCCGGCAGTACGCGGGCTTCTCCACGGCCGAGGAGTCCAACGCCTTCTACCGGCGCAACCTCGCCGCGGGCCAGAAGGGCCTGTCGGTCGCCTTCGACCTGCCCACCCACCGCGGCTACGACAGCGACCACCCCCGCGTCACCGGTGACGTCGGCATGGCGGGTGTCGCCATCGACTCGATCTACGACATGCGGCAGCTGTTCGACGGCATCCCGCTGGACCGGATGACGGTGTCGATGACGATGAACGGCGCCGTGCTCCCGGTGCTCGCGCTGTACATCGTGGCGGCCGAGGAGCAGGGCGTACCGCCGGAGAAGCTGGCCGGGACCATCCAGAACGACATCCTCAAGGAGTTCATGGTCCGCAACACCTACATCTATCCGCCGGGGCCCTCGATGCGGATCATCTCCGACATCTTCGCCTACACCTCGCAGCGGATGCCGCGCTACAACTCCATCTCCATCTCCGGCTACCACATCCAGGAGGCGGGTGCGACGGCCGATCTGGAGCTGGCGTACACGCTCGCCGACGGCGTGGAGTACATCCGCGCGGGCCGGGAGGCCGGGCTCGACGTCGACGCGTTCGCGCCGCGCCTGTCGTTCTTCTGGGCGATCGGCATGAACTTCTTCATGGAGATCGCGAAGCTGCGCGCCGCCCGGCTCCTCTGGGCCAAGCTGGTCAAGCAGTTCGACCCGCGGAACGCCAAGTCCCTCTCCCTGCGCACCCATTCACAGACGTCGGGCTGGTCGCTCACCGCGCAGGACGTGTTCAACAACGTCACCCGCACCTGTGTCGAGGCGATGGCGGCCACCCAGGGCCACACCCAGTCGCTGCACACCAACGCCCTCGACGAGGCGCTCGCCCTGCCCACCGACTTCTCCGCCCGCATCGCCCGCAACACCCAGCTCCTCATCCAGCAGGAGTCGGGCACCTGCCGGACCATCGACCCCTGGGGCGGCAGCGCGTACGTCGAGAAGCTCACCCACGACCTCGCCCGCCGTGCCTGGAAGCACATCCAGGAGGTCGAACAGGCCGGCGGCATGGCGAAGGCGATCGACGCCGGCATCCCCAAGCTGCGCGTCGAGGAAGCCGCCGCCCGCACCCAGGCCCGGATCGACTCCGGCCGGCAGCCGGTGATCGGCGTCAACAAGTACCGGGTCGCGACCGACGAGCGGATCGACGTCCGCTCGGTCGACAACTCCTCCGTACGGGCCCAGCAGATCGCCAAGCTGAAGCGACTGCGCGAGGAGCGCGACGAGCGGGCCTGCCAGGACGCGCTCGCCGCGCTCACCCGGGCGGCCGGCGGCGACGGCAACCTCCTGGAACTCGCCGTGGACGCGGCCCGCGCGATGGCGACGGTCGGGGAGATCTCCGACGCCCTGGAGAAGGTGTACGGCCGGCACGCCGGGCAGATCCGTACGATCTCCGGTGTGTACCGCAACGAAGCCGGCGAGTCCCCGTCCGTGGAGCGCACCCGGGCCCTGGTCGACGCCTTCGGCGAGGCCGAGGGGCGCCGGCCCCGCATCCTCGTCGCCAAGATGGGCCAGGACGGCCACGACCGCGGCCAGAAGGTGATCGCGACCGCCTTCGCCGACCTGGGCTTCGACGTCGACGTCGGCCCGCTGTTCCAGACCCCCGCCGAGGTCGCCCGCCAGGCCGTAGAGGCGGACGTGCACATCGTCGGGGTCTCGTCGCTCGCCGCCGGGCACCTCACACTCGTCCCCGCGCTGCGGGAGGCACTGGCCGCCGAGGGCCGCGAGGACATCATGATCGTGGTCGGCGGGGTGATTCCTCCGCAGGACGTGGCGACGCTCCTGGAGATGGGCGCGGCGGCCGTGTTCCCGCCGGGGACGGTGATCCCCGACGCGGCCCACGACCTGGTGACGCGCCTGTCGGCCGACCTCGGGCACGAGCGGTGATCGATCTCGACACGTACGTACGGGGTGTACGCGAGGGGAAGCGGGCGCTCGTGGCCCGCGCGATCACCCTCGTCGAGTCGACCCGTCCCCAGCACCGGGCGCTCGCCCAGGAGCTCCTGACGGAACTCCTCCCGCACAGCGGGAACGCCGTGCGGATCGGGATCAGCGGTGTGCCCGGTGTCGGCAAGTCGACGTTCATCGACGCGTTCGGGACGATGCTGACGGGACTCGGCCACCGGGTCGCGGTGCTTGCCGTCGACCCGTCGTCGAACCGTACGGGCGGCTCCATCCTCGGTGACAAGACCCGGATGGAGCGCCTCGCCGTCGACCCCGCCGCGTTCGTCCGCCCCTCCCCCACCGCCGGCACGCTCGGCGGCGTCGCGAAGGCGACCCGGGAGTCGATCGTCGTCATGGAGGCCGCGGGTTACGACGTGGTGCTCGTCGAGACGGTGGGCGTCGGCCAGTCCGAGACCGCCGTCGCCGACATGGTCGACTCCTTCCTGCTGCTCACCCTCGCCCGCACCGGCGACCAGCTCCAGGGCATCAAGAAGGGCGTCCTCGAACTCGCCGACGTGGTCGCCGTCAACAAGGCCGACGGCCCGCACGAGCGCGACGCCCGCGCCGCGGCCCGCGAACTCGCGGGCGCGCTACGCCTCATGCACGGCGCCGAGGCCTTCTGGACGCCCCCGGTCCTCAGCTGCAGCGCCCGGGAGTCGGCCGGTCTCGACGAGGTCTGGGAGCGCCTGCGGCAGCACCGGGCCCTGCTCGACTCGACCGGCCGCCTCACGGCCAAGCGCCACGACCAGCAGGTCGACTGGACCTGGGCCATGGTCCGCGACGAACTCCTGCGCCGCCTCCACACCGACCCGGCGGTCCGGGACCTGGCCCCCGCGCTGGAACGGCGGGTCCGCGCCGGGGAGCTGACGGCGACCCTGGCCGCCGAGCGCATCCTGCACGCCTTCGGCGAGCCGGGCGCCTGACGACTCCTCTCCCGGGGGCCTCCTTCGCGGGAGGCCCCCTTCTTCGCGCGCTCCCGCATACCCACTTTTTTGTGCGTACTGGTCGGGGGCGCCCTCCCGGGCGAAGCTGGGAGCGGCCCGGAGGAAGGGAGCGGGACAGGGCCTCAGGAAGCGGTGAGAACGGTCGTGAGCCTGTCCAGGCGCCGGTATCCCCAGGCGGACAGCGGGGCCAGGGCCTCGGAGAGTTCGAGACCGAAGCCGGTCAGCGAGTAGACGGTCTTCGGCGGCAGGACGTCGTACACCTCGCGGTGCACGAGGCCGTCGTCCTCCATCTCGCGCAGCGCCTGGGTCAGCACCTTCTCGCTGATCTCGGGGAGCTTCCGGCGCAGTTCGCCGGGGCGGTGCGGGCCGGACTCGAGCAGCCACAGCAACGCCGTCTTCCATTTGCCCTCGATGACCACGATCGCGGCGGTCACTCCGCACACGTCGGTGTCCTGGGCCCGGGCGCGACTCATCCGCGTCCCTCTCCTTCTCCTCCGGCTTTTCCTTCTTCCGTACGTCTACAAGGGAGTTCACCCGTGTCTTCTTCCGCCATGCCTTCTCCTGTCACGTCCTCGTCCCCCGGGCGGCGTGCCGTCACCGTGCTGGGTCTCGGGCCGATGGGCCGGGCACTCGCCGCCGCGTTCCTGGAGGCGGGTGTGCGGACCACCGTGTGGAACCGCACGCCCGGCCGGGACGGGGAACTCGTCGCCGGGGGCGCCGTCCCGGCCGCGAGCGCGGAGGAGGCGGTCGCGGCGAGTCCGCTGACCGTGGTCTGCCTGGTCAACTACGACGCCACCGACTCCGTGCTGCGGCAGGACGCCGTGACGCGTGCGCTCAAGGGGCGGACCGTGGTGAACCTGAGCGCCGACACCCCCGAGCGCGCCAGGGACACCGCGAGCTGGGCCGGTGAGCACGGCATCGGCTATCTCGACGGCGCCATCATGACCCCGACGCCGACGATCGGGAAGCCCGAAGGGGTGTTCCTCCACAGCGGCCCCGAGGCCCTCTACGCCGAGCACCGCGCGGTGCTCGACGCCCTCGGCGGGACCCACACCCACCTCGGGGAGGACATCAGCCGGGCGGCCGCCTATGACATCGCGCTGCTCGACATCTTCTGGACGTCGATGACGGGCTATGTGCACGCCCTCGCGGTGGCGCGGGCCGAGGGCGTCACCCCCCGCGAGCTGGCCCCCTTCGCCCAGGGCATCGCCGCGATCCTGCCGCCGCTGTTCCAGGAGTGGGCGGAGGACGTGGAGGACGGCGGGTACTCCGGCGAGGGCAACCCGCTGACCTCGGCGGTGTCGACGATGACGCATGTCGTCCACGCCTCGGAGTCGCACGGCATCGACGCGGGCGTGATGCGGGCCGCCGAGGGCCTGGCGCGCCGCACGGTGGCCCTCGGCCACGGCGCGGAGGGCTTCACCCGGGTCGCCGAGGTCCTCGGCCGCCGCTGATGCGCCGCCCCGCCGGGTGCGGCTCCCTCCGGATGCCGTCCCGGGCGGGTCGTGAGGTGACGGCTCACGTACGCGGCAGGAAGGCCGGGCGGAGCGTCGGGTCGACCGGGTCGTAGTACCGGTGGAAGACGGGGGTGGCGGAGCCGGAGACCGGGGGGACGATCCAGCTCCAGTCGGCGGGGGTGGCCCTGCCGTGGCGGCTCTCCTGGGCGATGTGCCGGAGGAACCGCCGGGACTCGGTGTGGTGGTCGGCCATCGTCACCCCCGCCTCGTGGAAGGAGTGCAGCACCGCCAGGTTGAGTTCCACGAGCGCCCGGTCCCGCCAGAGGGTGCGCTCGGTCGAGCGGTCGAGTCCGAGCCGGTCGGCGACCACGGGGAGCAGGTCGTACCGGTCGGCGTCCGCGAGGTTCCTGGCCCCTATCTCGGTGCCCATGTACCAGCCGTTGAACGGCGCCGCCGGATACCGTACGCCGCCGATCTCCAGCGTCATGTCGCTGATCGCGGGCACGGCGTACCACCGCAGCCCGAGGTCCGCGAACCACGGGTGCCCGGGGTGGGTCAGCCGCACCTCCCGTACGGCGTCGTCCGGCAGCTCGTACCACTCCGGCCGCCCGCCGGGGTGCTCACGCACCATCAGCGGCAACACCTGGAAGGGCTCCTCGTTCCGTTTCCATCCCAGCTCGCGGGCGTGTGCGGTCAGGGGCGCGCCGCGCGGGTCGCCGCGCCGGGCGCCTTCGGGCGTGCGGTGTCCGGCGTAGCGGACGAGCTGGTCGTTGAGGATCCGGGGCGCGGGGCGGCCGGGCCGGTCGGGGGCGAAGACGGAGATGACCGGCCGGATCCTGCCGTCGTTGCCGGCCAGCCGCAGATGGGCGAAGCACTCGGCGGCGACGGCGTCGGAGGTGGTGACGTGCCGCAGGTCGCGCACGACGAGGCTGCGCCAGTAGAGCCTGCCGATGCAGCGGGCCGCGTTGCGCCACGCGACGCGGGCGCCGAAGGCCAGCTCGGCCGGGGAGTGCTCGTACGTCCCGGTGCGGTCGATCTCGGCGAGCACCTCGCGGACCCGGCTCTCCCGCTCCCCGGCGCCGGGCTGTTCGTCGTGGAACTGCCTGATGAACCGTTCCGCCTGCCGCGGGTCCGTGAGGTGCGGGGCCGGTGCGGGTGGCTCGGGGGCCGGGGCGGTGGGGGCCGGGGCCCCGGGCGCGTAGGGGCAGGTACCCGTGCTGGGGGCAGACTTCCGGCGGCGGTTGCGACTGAAGATCAAGGTGTTCCCTCCCGCCGCCATGACTACCGTACGGACGCGCACGGACGCGGAGAGTACGTGAATCCCGCCCCGGGAGGCTGTCCCACTGGTACGCTGCCGCCCCCTCCGCCCAGACCGGACGCGGCGCTTCCGTCGTAGGCTGAAGCCCGTACGTGACGGAAGAGGAGGCCGTGGTGGCCGAGAAGGCGGTGGCGGGGACGACGGTGGACGAGGTGATGGCCGAGCTGGCCGCGCTGGAGGACCCGAGGGCCCGTGCCGTGAACGAGCGGCACGGTGACGACCACGGGGTGAACCTCGGCAGGCTGCGGGGGCTCGCGAAGCGCCTGAAGACGCAGCAGGAACTCGCGAACCGGCTCTGGGAGACGGGCGACACGGCGGCGAGGCTCCTCGCCCTCCTGATCTGCCGTCCCAAGGCCTTCGCCCGTGACGAGCTGGACGCCATGCTGCGCGAGGCCCGCACGCCCAAGGTGCACGACTGGCTCGTGAACTACGTGGTCAAGAAGAGCCCGCACGCCGAGGAGCTGCGTGTGACGTGGTCGGCCGACCCTGATCCGGTGATCGCGAGCGCCGGCTGGGCGCTGACCACGGAGCGCGTGGCGAAGAGGCCCGAGGGCCTGGACCTCGCGGGGCTGCTCGACGTCGTCGAGGCGGAGATGAAGGACGCCCCGGACCGCCTGCAGTGGGCGATGAACCACTGCCTGGCGCAGATCGGGATCGAGCACCCCGAGCACCGCGCCCGCGCCCTCGCCATCGGCGAGCGTCTGGAGGTGCTCAAGGACTATCCGACGCCCCCGGGCTGCACGTCTCCGTTCGCGCCGGTCTGGATCGACGAGATGGTGCGCCGGCGACAGGCCTCGTGACCACGCGGCCCGGGACTCAGCGGCCGAAGGTGTCGAGGTTCTCGACGATCCAGCGCCCGTCGCGGCGCACGACGTCGACGGCGAACATGGCTCCCGCGTATGCGCCCCGGTCCTCGGCCTTCGTCCGCTGCCCGCCGGCCGTGCTGACGCTGCTCTGGTCGGCGTAGACCAGGACCCGGGCGCGGTCGCCGTCGATCCGTTCGACCGCGCTGTCGGTGACCGTCGTGGTGATCGCCGTCTTCTGCCGGCCCGCCTGGGCCAGCACCCCGGCGAGCAGTGCGCGGTGCTGGGCGACGGCCTTGCCCGTGAGGAGGGTCTTCCCGGCCTGGTGGAAGGGGGCGGGGTCGGCGTGGTCGTAGGAGAAGAGCGCGGCGACGGCCGCCGCGGTCTGCCCCTTGACCTCGCTGGTACGGGCGAGGTCGGTGAGGGCCGTGTTGCCGCGCGCGGGATCGTCACGGAGCTCCTCCGCCCTGCCGGCCGCCCACCCGGCGAAGCCGCCGAGGAGGAGCGTCAGGACGCACAGGATGACGAGCGGGACGAGGTGACGCGGACGTGCCGCCGTGTCCTCGGCGGTGGCTCCCCGCTCCTGTGCCGGGGCCGTCTCCCGTACGGGCGTCCCCGCCGGTCGCGGCCCGGTGGTCCGTACGACGGGCTCGGCCTGCGGCCCCGCGAGGGCCTGGCGGCGGCGCTGGCGGTTGAGGTGGTGGCGGGTGGTCGGCATCGTGCGTGTCCTTTCGGGTGCGGGCGGCTGTCGCGGGTGCGGGCCCGGTTCAGCCGGCCGCCGTACCGCCCACGGGGGCCTGCCCCAGCGCGCTGAGCTTCCAGTGGCCGTCGGCGCGGGTGAGTTCGCCCAGCATGCGGCTGTCCTTGTCCGTGCTTCTGCTGTCGGGCGTCGTGACGGTGATGCGCAGGGCGACGAGCACCCGGGCCCGGCCGGCCCGGTCGTCGAGTTCCGTGACGGCCCCGGACAGGACCCGCGCCGTGGTCACCGTCCTCGCCGTCCGCACCTGACTGGTGAACTCGTCCCGGCCGTCGACGAGTTGCTGGTGCAGCTCACCGGTCGTGGAGGTCTCCCAGAGATCGAGCCCCTGCTCCACGCGCCGGTGGTCGAGCGTGTTGAGGTTCTGCACGGCCTGCTCCCCCGCCGCGAGGGCCCGGTCGCGCTGCACGGCGTACGCGGCGGAGTCGTCGTGGGCGGCGGCGTACCAGTCCCGCCCGGCCCAGGCCGCGAAGGCGCCCGCGACGAGGGTGAGGACGAGGGCCACGGCCAGGGCCGGCCGGATGCCCGCCGCCGTGCGGACCGGTGTGCGGACCGGGGGTGTCATGGAGTGCTCCCGTCTCCCGCTCATCGTCAGCGGGCCTTGATGTCGACGATCAGCCACCGGTCTCCCCGGAGTTTCGCGGTGACGGTGAGCTGGGCCGCGGCGGAGGTGGCGGCGGCCCTGTCCCGCCGCGAGGTCTGGTCGAGGAACACGAGGAGACGCGCGCTGTCCCCGTCGAGTTCGATCACTCCGGTGCGGACGGCCTGGGTGGTGAGGGTGATCCGCTGCTCGACCAGGCTCGCGCGGACCTGGGCGAACAGGTCGTCGTACTGACGGGCGGCGCGTCCGGCCAGCACGGACTCGGCGGAACGTTCGGCGGCGTCGGCGCCGGCCGGGGCGTAGGAGAAGATCCGGGCGAGACCCTCGGCCACGTCGCCGCCGACGCGGGTGGTGGCCTCGGTGTCGGTGAGCGCCTGGTTGCGCGCGGACGGGGTCGACCGCAGCTGGTGGGCGCTGTGGAAGAACGCGCCGCCGCCGATGAGCAGGCCGGCGACGGCAGCGGCGAGGGCGGCCCTGCGCCAGGCGGTGGCGGACCGGCGACCCCCGCCGTCCCGGGGCCCCGACGGGACGTGGGTCTCGTCCTGGTCGGGCCCTTCGGCTCCGGGTGTCCGGTCGGTCTCCTCGTGCGGAAGTCCCGTCACTCGCCGCTCCCGTTCTCGTCGCCGCTCCGGTCGCCGCTCGCGCCGCCGCCCGCACCGCCTTCCGCTCCGGTGACGGGGACCGCGCTCAGTGCCGCGACCCTCCAGGTGTCCTCGCCGGTGCGCGTCAGGACGGCCTCCAGACGTTTGCGGTCGGTGGTCGCGGCGGCGGCCCCGCGCGGGGTGACGTCGACGCGGACGGTCGCGATGAGTTTCGCCGTACCCGCTCTCGCGTCCAGCGCGGTGAGGGCGGCTTCGGTGACCGTGGCGCGTGCCGAGGCGCCCACCGCGGGCTCGGTGCGCCCGAGTTCGGTGCGGAGCGGTCCGGTGGAGGCCTCGCGCCAGGCCCGGATGCCCGCTTCGGCGCGTTCGCGGGTCGAGGCGTCGAGGGTGTTCAGGACGGTGACGCCCTGCCGTCCGTCGGCGAGCGCGGTGTCGCGTTCACGGCTGAAGGCGAGTTCCTGGTCGGTGCGGGCCTGCGCGTAGGTCCACGCGCCGGTGCCGCAGAAGCCGAGGGCGACGACGAGGGCTCCGGTGGCGAGTGCTCCCGCCCGCCTCACCGTGCGCTCCCCGCGCTCAGGCCGAGCAGGCCGGCCATGTCCGTCGGCCCGCCGCTCTGGGCGGGCAGCTCGAGCGCGCCGGGCAGGGTCGGCCGCGGGCCGGTCGTGGTGCGGGCGCCGTCCTTCGGGGCGTGGGCGGAGGGCAGGGAGCCGGGCTTGGCCGGAGCGGGCACGGGGCCGCCCTTCGGGGCGTGGGCCGAGCCGCGGACGTTGACCCCGGCGGCGGCGGAGCCCGTACAGGCGGCGCCGGTGTTGAGGGCGGGCGCGGTGCCGAGGTCGAGGCCGTTGCGGTAGCGCGTCCCGCCGTATCCGGAGGTGCAGGGCAGCGGCTTGAAGAAGGTGACGGCAAGGCCGATGTTCACGCGGCCGGCGTCGACGGCGGTGGCTCCGGCCGAGACGGCCGCCGGGAGTTTCACGAGGAGTTCCTCCGTGCCGCGCTGCCGGGTGACGGCGATTTCCGAGGTGGTGAGGAGGTTGGCGAGGACGACGCTCAGGCTGGGGTCGAGGTCGCGCAGAAGGCCGCTGACCTGCCCGGCGGCGTCCGGAGTGACGCTCAGGAGGCGGCGCAGGTCCGCGTCGGAGCCCTTGAGGGTGGCGGCGAGGTCGCGCGCGCCGGTGGCGAAGTCCCGGATGGCGCGGCTCTCGTCGGCCTGGGTGCGCAGGACGACCTCGCCGTCCTGGATGAGGCGGGTGGTGGCCGGCAGCGACCTGTCGGCGGCCTCCACGAAGCTGCTGCCGTTGTCGAGGAGGACCCGGAGGTCGTCGCCGTGTCCCTCGAAGGCCTTGCCGAGTTCGTCGACGACGGTGCGCAGGGACTCCAGGGGTACGGAGCCGGTGAGGTCGTTCATGCCGGCGAGCACGTCGGTGACGGGCGCCGGTACCTGGGTGTCGGACTGTTCGATGCGGGCGCCGTCGGCGAGGTAGGGGCCGTCGTCGCTCTCCGGGCGCAGGTCGATGTACTGCTCGCCGACGGCGGAGAGTCCGGCGACCACGGCCCGTGCGTCGGCGGGGATCCGGGGGGCCGACTTCTTGATGCGCAGTTCGGCCACGACTCCTTCGGCGGTGAGGCCGATGTCTCCGACGCGGCCCACGGAGACGCCCCGGTAGGTGACGTCGGAGTGGGTGAACAGTCCTCCCGTACGCGCGAGATGGACCCGGACGGTGTAGTGGTCGGCGACGCCGACGTAGCGGCCGAGGTCGGCGTAGCGGACGCCGACGAAGCCGAGGACGAGCACGGCGATGACGAGGAACGCGAGGTTCTTCAGCCGTACGGTACGGGTGATCACCGGTTCCCACCTCCGTCCTTCGGTGCGGTGGCCGGCCCGGAGGGGCCCGCCGGCTGGACGGGCGGCAGGGGCAGCGCCGTCCGCGGGGTCTGGGCGCCGCCGCCCTTCCCCGGTCGCCGGTCGGAGGCGGGGCCCGGGGTCGGGGCCGGGGTCGGTGCGGGTTCGGCTCTGGGGATCAGCGGCGGGATCACCTGGGTCCCCGGGGCGGCGGCGAGGTGCAGATAGGTGTTGAGGTAGTCGCCCTTGATGCCCCGCATCACCTCGTCGGTGAAGGGGTACGTCAGGAGGACCTGGAGCGATTCGGGGAGGTCGGCACCGGCGTCGGCGAGTGCCGTCAGGGTCGGCGCGAGGGCCTTGAGGTCGGCGACCATGTCCTTCCTGCTCGCGTCGATGGTGCTGACGGCGACACCGGACAGGGTGTCCAGGGCGCGCAGCATGGTCAGCAGGGAGCCTCGCTGGTGCTCCAGGGTCTTCAGGCCGGGCGCGAGGCCGGTGAGGACCGTGTCGACGTCCTCCTTGCGGCCGGCGAGGGTGGCGGAGAGCCGGTTGACGCCGTCGAGGGCGCGGGTGATGTCGCCGCGGTGGGCGTCGAGGTTCGCCACGAGCGTGTTCACCCGCCTCAGCATGGAGCGCACTTCGGGCTCGCGGCCGCCGAGCGCCGAGTTGAGTTCCCGGGTGATGGTCTTGAGCTGGTTGACGCCGCCGCCGTTGAGCAGCAGGGACAGCGCGCCGAACACCTCCTCGACCTCCGTGTTGCGGCTGGTGCGGGCCAGGGGGATGACGCTGCCGTCGGTGAGCCGTCCGCCCTTGCCCTTCGCCGGGGCGACGAGCTGGAGGTACTTCTCGCCCAGGAGGCTCGACTGTTCGAGGCGGGCGCCGGCGTCGGCGGGCAGCCGTACGTCTCCGTTGATCTCCAGGGTGACGCGGGCGGACCAGGTGCCGGTCCCCAGTTCGATGGCGGTGACGCGGCCGACGGCGACGTCGTTGACCTTGACCGCGGACTGGGGCGCGAGGCTGAGGACGTCGTCGAGTTCGGCGGTGACCGTGTACGGGTGCGAACCGAGGTCGGCGCCGCCGGGCAGCGGCAGGTCCTCGATGCCGTCGAACCGGACGGGGTTCGCGGGGAGCGCGCCGAGGACGACGGCGAGCCCGAGGCCGAGCGCGACCAGTCCGGTGGCGCCGACGCCGACGGCCTTCCCGGAGGGCAGGGTGCCGCGTCTCACCGCTCCCCCTTTCCGGTGCCCGCCGCGGCGCCGCCGGTCACCGGCAGCGGGAGCAGCGGTCCGCCCATGCTGATCTCGTTGAGGTTGGCGCGGCCGTGGATGGTGCGGGAGTCCTTGTCGTACGCGTCGACGAGGTTGTCCGCGGCGAGCGGGGCGACGTCGAGTGCCTCGGCGAGGGAGGCGCGCTGGTCGACGAGGGTCTGGGTGAGGGGGACGAGCCGGTCGACGTTCTTCTTCAGCTCGCCGCGGTTGTCCTTGATGAACGTCTTGACCTGGGCGAGGGCCTTGCCGAGTTCCTTGAGGGCGCCGGCGAGGTCGTCCTTGTTCTCGGCGAAGTATCCGACGACCTCGTCGAGGCGTTCCTGCGCGGCGCGGACGTCGCCGTCCTTGTTCTTGAGCATGGTGGTGAAGGTCTGGAGCTGGGTGAGGGTGGCGAACAGGTGGTCGCTACTGCCGTCGAGGGTCTTGGCGGCCTTGCCGAACTCCTCGATGGAGGTGCCGATGGCGGTGCCGTTGCCCTTGAGGTTCTTCGCGCCGGTGTCGAGGAGTTCGGAGAGGGCTCCGCTGGAGTTGGCGCCCTCGGGGCCGAGTGCCCGGCTCAGTTCGGTGATGGAGGCGTAGAGCTGGTCGATCTCGACGGGGGTGCGGTTGCGGGAGGCGGGCAGCTCGGCGCCGTCCGCGAGGGCCGGGCCGCTGCCGCCGCGGTAGGCGGGGGTGAGCTGCACGTACCGGTCGGCGACGATGCTCGGGGCGACGACGAGGGCGCGGGCGTCGGCGGGGACGCGTACGCCCTCGTCGAGGCGGAGTCCGACGCGTACCCGGGTGCCCCGCGGTTCCACGGACTCCACCTCCCCGACCCGTACCCCGAGGACGCGCAGGTCGGATCCGGCGTAGATGCCGACCGCGCGGTCGAACCAGGCGGTGACGCGGATGCCGCCGGTGTCGAGGGCGCGTACGGCGACGAGGCCGCAGGCGGCGAGCACCGCGAGGGCGAGGCCGGCGACGAGGGGTGTTCTGGTCCTGGTCTTCATTCACCGCTCCCCTTGGCCGTCGCCGTCTGTTTCGGCGGCTGGCATCCGGTCTTGGGCTGGGAGGCCTCGGGCAGGTAGGTACGGGGCACGACGCCGCACAGGTAGCTGTCGAACCAGCGTCCGCTGCCGAGGGTGTTGCCGACGAGCCGGTAGTAGGGGCCGATGAGCGCGAGCGTCCTGTCGAGCTGGCCGCTGTTCTTCTCCAGGACGCCGGTGACCCGGCTGAGGGCCTTCAGGGTCGGGCCGAGCTGCCGGTCGTTGTCGCCGACGAGGCCGCTGAGCTGCGTGCCCAGGTCCCGGCTGCCCTTGAGCAGGGCGCGGATGGCGTCGCGGCGCTTCTTGAGTTCCCCGAGCAGTGAGCCGCCGTCCTCGATGAGCGTCTCGAAGCTGGACTTCTTGTTCTCCAGGGTCTTGGTGAACTTCTCGCTGTTCCGCAGGAGCCTGGCGAGTTCGGTGTCGCGTTTGGAGACGGACTTCGACAGTTCGGACAGGCCGGTGGCGGCGTTGCGCACGTGCGGCGGCGAGTTCTTGAAGGTGGCGGAGATCGTCTCGAAGCTCTCGGCGAGCTTCTCGGTGTCGATGGCGTCGACGGTGCCGCTGAGGTCCTGGAAGGCCTGCGTCACGTCGTACGGGGAGGTGGTGCGGGACTGCGGGATGCGGGCCCCGGGGTCCTGGGGGGCGGAGCCCAGCGGGTCCAGCGCCAGGTACTTCTCGCCGAGGAGGGTCTTGATGGCGATGGCGGCGGTCGTCCGGTCGCCGAGCCAGGCGTCCTCGACCTCGAAGGTCACCTTGACCTTGGGTCCGTCGAGGGAGACGCCCGTGACCGTGCCGACCTTGACCCCGGCGATGCGTACCTCGTCGCCCTCGTCGAGCCCGGCGGCCTCGGAGAAGTCGGCGCTGTAGGCGGTGTCGCCGCCGACGAGGGGAAGCCGTTCCACGTGGTAGGCGAGGGCGGCCAGCAGCGCGAGGACCATGAGTCCGACGACGGCGACGGCGATCGGGTTGCGTTCCCTGGCCGGCTTGAACCGGGGGCGGGGGCTCATCCTCGGCACCTCGGTTCGGTCACGGCGATGCCGGTCGGCGGCTTGGAGCCGTCGGAGGTTTCCACGCCGCTCACGCGCGCCTCGCAGAGGTAGAGGTTGAACCACGAGCCGTACGAGGAGAGCCGGGCCAGGGCCGTCATCTTGGCGGGGGTGTTGGCGAGGAACCTCTCGATGGCGGGAGTGTGGTCGCCGAGGGTTCCCGAGAGCCGGCCCAGTTCGCGGATGTCCTTCTTGAGGGGGGCGCGTCCTTCCTGGAAGAGCCCGGCGGTGGTCGTGGTGAGGTCGCCGATGGCCTGGACGGCCTCGCCGAGGGGTTTGCGGTCGGTGTTGAAGCCGGTGACGAGTTTCTGGAGGGTGACGACGAGGTCGCCGAACGCGGCCTCGCGGTCGTTGAGGGTGGTGAGGACGGTGTTGAGGTGGGTGACGACCTGGCCGATGACCTCGTCCTTGGCGGCCACGGTCTTCGTGAGCGAGCCGATGTGCCGCAGGAGGCTGTCGACGGTTCCGCTCTCGCCCTGGAGGACCTGGACGAGCGAGCCGGCGAGGTCGTTGACGTCACCGGGCGAGAGTCCTTCGAAGAGCGGCTTGAATCCGTTGAACAGCAGGGTCAGGTCGAGCGCGGGCGTGGTGCGGTCGAGCGGGATGGTGTCCCCGGCGCGCAGGGTGCCGGTGCCGGTGAGGTCCCCGCTGCCCCGGCCGAGGGAGATGTAGCGCTGCCCGACCATGTTGAGGTATTTCACGGCGGCGGTGGTCGACAGGGGCAGGGAGCGGTCCTCGCGGACCGAGAAGGTGACCTCGGCGGTGCGCCGTTGCACGACGCGTACGGCGGTCACCTCGCCCACCTTCACTCCGGCGATGCGCACGGAGTCACCGTCGACGAGGCCGGTGACGTCGGTGAACAGCGCCTTGTACGTGCGGGTGGCGGAGCCGACGCCCGTGTTGGCGATGCTGAAGCCGAGCACGGTGGTGGCGAGGGCGGTGACGAGGACGAACGCGAGGGACTTCAGCAGGGTCCCGGTCAGGCCGCGTCGGCGTGTGTGGGTGGGCCGTGTCGTCATCGCAGGGTCACCTCCGCGCCGCGGAACACGGGTCCTGCGAGCAGGCTGCTCCAGTCCGGCAGGTCGCCGGGGCGCTTCTTCGCCGTGGGCGCGAGCAGTTCGTTGACGAGGTCGTTCTCCTGGGGGGAGTTGGCGGGCCCGAGCTGCTGGTCGGCGGCGGCGGAGGCCCGTGCGGCGGGTGCGGCCGGGACGCCGAGGTAGGGCACGGGGTAGCAGCGGGGGCCGCCGCCGGATCCGTGGGTGGGGGTGTCGCGGCCGGGGACGTAGGCGCCGCGCGAGGGAACGGTGGTCACGTTCACGTGCAGTCCGGGCCGGTCGGTGCCCTTGCCGAGTGCCTTGTCCATGGCGGGCACGAACTGGGCGAGGGTGCGCAGGGTGCAGGGGAAGGACGGGGAGTACCGGGCGAGCAGTTCCAGGGTGGGTCTGCTGGTGGCGCTGAGCCGGATGATGTTGTCCTTGTTCTGCCGCAGGAAGGCGGTGAGGTCCTGGGCCGTGCGGGTGGTGACGCCGAGGGTGCCGGCCAGCTCGCCCTCCTTCTCGGCGAGGGTGCCGCTGGTGGTGGTGAAGTCGGTGAGCGCCGTGACGATGTCCGGGGCGGCGTCCGCGTAGAGGTGGCTGACCTTCACGAGTTCTTTCAGGTCGCGGGTGAGGGTGGGGAGTTGGGGGTTGAACTTCCGCAGGTGGGCGTCGAGCCGGGCGAGGGTCTCGCCGAGTTCGTCGCCGCGTCCTTCGAGGGCCTGGGAGACGGCCGACAGGGTCGCCGACAGTTTCTGCGGCTGGACGGCGGTGAGCAGGGGCAGGACGTTGTCGAGTACCTGCTGGAGTTCCACGGCGTTGCTCGAACGGTCCTCGGGGATCACGGCGCCGGGGTCCAGGGGCCGCGCCGAGGGGTTCCCCGGCGGTACGAGAGCCACGAACCGTTCGCCGAACAGCGTCGTCGGCAGCATCTGCGCGCGTACGTCGGAGGGGACGTGCCGCAGGGTTCCCGGCCGCATGGCGAGGGTGAGCCGGGCTCCGCCGTCGGTGGCGTCGATGGCGCGGACCTCGCCGATGACGACGCCGCGCAGTTTCACCTCGGCGCCGAGGTGCATCTCGTTGCCGACGCTGCCGGTCTCGACGACGACCGGGTCGGACGCCGTGAAGCGTTTGTCGTAGACGGCGACCGCCAGCCAGGCGAGCAGGGCGGGCACAAGCAGGAACACGACGCCGGCGGACCGGCGGCGCAGGGTCTCGGCCGTCGAGTCGCTCATCTCACCCCGCCACCTTCACGGTCGTGGTCGCGCCCCAGAGGGCCAGCGACAGGAAGAAGTCGGTGACGCTGATCAGCACGATCGCGTTGCGTACGGAGCGGCCGACGGCGATGCCGACGCCGGCGGGCCCGCCGGAGGCCCGGAAGCCGTAGTAGCAGTGGGCGATGATCACCATCACGCTGAAGATCAGGACTTTGAGCACCGAGAGGAGGACGTCCGTCGGTGACAGGAACAGGTTGAAGTAGTGGTCGTACGTCCCCTGGGACTGGCCGTTGAAGAGGACCGTCACGTAGCGGGAGGCCAGGTAGGAGGAGAGCAGGCCGATCGCGTAGAGCGGGACGATGGCGACGACGCCCGCGATGATGCGGGTGGTGACCAGGTACGGCATGGAGCGGATGCCCATGCCTTCGAGGGCGTCGACCTCCTCGTTGATGCGCATGGCGCCGAGTTGGGCGGTGAATCCGGCGCCGACGGTCGCGGAGAGGGCGAGTCCGGCGACGAGCGGGGCGATCTCCCGGGTGTTGAAGTACGCGGACACGAACCCGGTGAAGGCGGCGGTGCCGATCTGTTCGAGGGCCGCGTGGCCCTGGAGGCCGACGACGGTTCCGGTGAACAGCGTCATCGCGATCATGACGCCGATGGTGCCGCCGATGACGCCGAGGCCTCCGGAGCCGAAGGCGACCTCGGCGAGCAGGCGCTGCACCTCCTTGAGGTAGCGGCGCAGCGTCCGGGGGATCCAGAGCAGGGCCCTGACGTAGAAGAGGAGTTGGTCGCCGGACCGGTCGAGCCAGACGAACGGGGAGGCCATCGGTCAGCCTCCCTTCGGCGGGACGATCTGGAGGTAGATGCCGGTCATCACCATGTTCACGAAGAACAGCAGCATGAAGGTGATGACGACGGACTGGTTGACGGCGTCGCCGACTCCCTTGGGGCCGCCGCGGGGGTTGAGTCCCCGGTAGGCGGCGACGATGCCCGCGATGAACCCGAAGATCAGGGCCTTGAGTTCGCTGATGTAGAGGTCGGGCAGCTGGGCGAGGGCGGAGAAGCTGGAGAGGTAGGCGCCGGGGGTGCCGCCCTGGAGGACGATGTTGAAGAAGTAGCCCCCGAGCGTGCCGACGACGGAGACCATCCCGTTGAGGAGCACGGCGACCGCCATGGTGGCGAGGACGCGGGGGACGACCAGGCGCTGTACGGGCGAGACGCCCATGACCTCCATCGCGTCGAGCTCCTCCCGGATCTTGCGGGAGCCGAGGTCGGCGCAGATGGCGGAGCCGCCGGCGCCGGCGATCAGGAGGGCGACGATCAGCGGGCTGGCCTGCTGGATGACGGCGAGGACGCTGGCGCCGCCGGTGAACGACTGGGCTCCCAACTGCTGGGTGAGCGAGCCGACCTGGAGGGCGATCACCGCGCCGAAGGGGATGGAGACGAGGGCTGCGGGCAGGATGGTGACGCTCGCGATGAACCAGAACTGCTCCAGGAACTCGCGGAACTGGAAGGGGCGCCGGAAGACGGCCCGGCTCACCTCGGCGGTGAGGGCGAAGAGACGGCCGGTCTGCCGCAGCCCGCCGGTGATCACTTGCCGCTCCCCGGGGCCGGCATGGTCAGGGTGGGTGCCGCCGCGCTGCCCGCGTAGGTGTCGCGGATGGCGGCGCGGGCCGCGGGCGGCAGTCGGTCGAGCATGCCGAGGACCCGTTCCCGGCGGCGGGCGACGGCGGCGCGCGGCGGCAGACCGGGCGAGGGCTCCAGCTGCGGGACGATGCCGGGAGGCCCGCCCGCGTGGTGGGCGGGGTTGACCGACTCGGCGGCGAGCAGAGCGGCGTCCTTCTCCTCGGACATGCCGATGGGGCCTTCGCGGCGGCCGGCGAGGAACTGGGTGACGACCGGCTCGTCGCTGGTGAGGAGCACCTCGCGCGGTCCGAAGGTGACGAGGTTGCGCCGGAAGAACATCCCCATGTTGTCGGGGACGGTGGCCGCGATGTCGAGGTTGTGGGTGACGATCAGCATCGTCGCGTCGATCCGCGCGTTGAGGTCGATGAGGAGCTGGGACAGATAGGCCGTGCGGACGGGGTCGAGCCCGGAGTCCGGTTCGTCGCAGAGGACGATCTGCGGGTCGAGGACGAGGGCTCGGGCGAGGCCGGCGCGCTTGCGCATGCCGCCGCTGATCTCGCCCGGCAGTTTGCCCTCCGCGCCGAGGAGGCCGACGAGGTCGATCCGCTCCATGACGATGCGCCGGATCTCGGACTCCCGCTTGCGGGTGTGCTCGCGCAGCGGGAAGGCGATGTTGTCGAAGAGGGTCATGGAACCGAAGAGGGCGCCGTCCTGGAACATGAGGCCGAAGAGTTTCCGGGTCTCGTAGATGTCGCGTTCCGGACTGCTGACCATGTCGACCCCGTTGATGAGGACGCGGCCCTGCTGGGGTTTGAGCAGTCCGATGAGCGATTTCAGGAAGACGGTCTTTCCGGTTCCGGAAGGGCCGAGCATGACGCTCACCTCTCCGGCCGGCAATGTCAGCGTGACGTCCTGCCAGATGTTCTGCTTGCCAAAGGACATGGTCAGACCCTCAACGACTACTTCGATTCCCATCCCACCTCCAGCAAGCGTGTGTCGGGTGTGCGCCGCGGGCGCACGGTAAGTCGGTGCGGATCATCCGGACAAGAGCCGGGCACCGAAAACCTAGATCCGGTTCCGTGTTTGTCACGGCGGAGACAAAGCCGGGATCGGCTTTTGTCTCCGCCGAGACAGAGCGGGCCGCAGAGCCGTGCCGACCTGCACCTTGGCACCGCCCCGGGAACGCTACGGCCGAGTAACCTTCCACGGCAATACCGGATTCCGAGTTTTCCCGAGTCGGGGCCGAACCCCGGCGCATTTGTCAGACGGGAGACAGTTCCGCTTCTCGGTCTGTCACCGGAGAGAGCAGGTAGGGCGCTTTCAGCCATGGGAACTGTCGAATTCGGGACACATCTCCCGGGCCCGGGTGATCGATCATTATTGTCGACTTTGCGCACCCCGGAACCAAGGGGATTACCGGCACCGCTCACCCGCCTGACAGGCAATACGACCACTTCAAAGAATCATGGGCTGCGCCATTGTTCAGCTAAGTTTCCCGCAAGTAACGTCAGGTTTCGCGGCCGAGAAATGTCGGGCCGTCGGCCGCTCGACCCCCACCGCGGCCACCCTCTGCCGGTCAATCCCCAAGGAGAGTCCCAGAGCCATGAAGAAGCAGATCAGAAACCTCGCCGTCGTCGCCGGAGCCGCCACGGCCGCCTTCGCCCTCGCCGCGGCCCCCGCCTCGGCGGTGCCCTCGACCGTCTGGACCGTCAACCCGACGCCGACCAGCTTCACCGCGGCCAACAGCGGCAACGTCGTCCTCAGCGTCAACGGCATCGCCATGACGTGTACGAAGTCGAACGCCTCGGGCTCCATGGCGAGCGCCACCGGCAACCCGGCGACCGTCGCCTCCATCAGCGCCATCGCCTTCGGCGCCACCGGCGCGCCCTGCACCAGCGTCCTGGGCAACGTGACCACCGTCGCGACCACCCCCTGGACCGTGGTGGCCCAGGACTACACCGCCGGCACCGGCGTCACCAAGGGCTACGTCGGCAACGTCGACGCCAAGGTGACCGTCGGCGCCTGCGTCTTCCGCGTGACGGGCAAGGCGTCCGGCACGTACACCAACTCGACGGGCGCACTCGCCGTCAACAGCGTCGCCGGCGAGCTGACGGTCGTCTCGTCGACCAACTGCGGCTCCGCCGTCCCGGTCGGCGCCAAGCCGACCTTCAAGGGCACCTACCTCGTCAAGAAGGCGGGTACCACCACCATCCCGACGATCGTCGGCTCCAACCCGTAGGACGCAGGAACCCGCGTCCGTCCGGCCGGCGACCCGGCCGGGCGGACGCGGGTCTGTCCGTGCCCCGGACCGCCCTCACCCCCGCGCACGCACGCGCACGACCCGAGCGGAGCACCAGATGAGAGGCCAGCGAGCCGCCCTGCGACCCTCCCGCGCCCACGCGCGCGGCGCGGCGATCGCCGCCCTCGTGGCACTCGCCCCCCTCCTCCCCGCGGCCGCGGTGGCCCTGGGCTCCCACGAGGTCGACACCGAACTCCCCTATCTCTGCACGCTCCCCTCGGGACAGCAGCCCGCGACGGTACGGATCAGGGCCACCGTCCCCGAGGGGGCGGCCGTCGGCGAGGAGGTCCGGCCCACCGGGGTCAGCACGACGGTGGAACTCCCGGCCGCCGCCGACCTCGTCGCGCTGAAGGCCGCCACCGTACGGGCGGAGACCCTGCTCACGGTCGGCGCCGTACAGAACGGTCGACGTACCGACGTCACCTGGCGCGGAACGGCGCAACCCCTCGACGTACCCGCCGAAGGGCCGCTCGTCCTCACGACCACCGGCGACGTCCCCTCCCTGACGACGGACAGCACCGGCGAACTCACTCTCAGCGCGGAGGCCTTGAGCGTCGACCTCGCCCTGGGCACGGCCGACGGCGCGCCCACCGACCCCGCCTCGCTCTCCGTCTCCTGCGTCCCAGGTCAGGACACGGAGGACGGGCGGGTGCTCGCCAGGGTGCCGGTCGGCGCCGGCACACCCGGCGGAGGACCGGGCTCACCCGCCACGCCGTCGGACACCCCTTCCTCGGCGTCCCCCTCGTCCGCTTCCCCCTCCTCTCCCGTCCCGCCCTCCTCGGCGCCGCGACCGGCGCCCCCGACGGAGCGCGAGACGGCCGGCGGGACCGGCGGGACACCGGAGGACCCCGAGCCAGGCAAGGGGGCTGTCGGCGGGCCGAAGGTGGCCGCGGAGGAGACGCCCGGCGCCCCGGCGGGCCCACGGCCCGCACCGCCCTGCCGCAACGACAGGCCGACCCCCACGTCGCTGACCGCGTACATCACGGGCTACGCCAACGTGCGGAAACTGAACGGCGCCACGCTCGTCCCGGTGTCCTGCGTCCTGATCGAGCAAGGCATACCGGAGATCGAATTCCGCCCGGACGGCACCCTCCACCTGGTCCAGAAGTCGGACGCCGCCCTCTCCCACCAGGGGCGCAAGCAGTCCCCGCCCTTCCAGGCCACCTTCCTCACCTTCGACTTCATGCCGGCCACGGCGACGATGGTCCTGGAGCAGGCGGGTCCCATGACCGTCGAGTCGGACATCCTCCTCGTCTTCCCCGACAACATCGCGGAGACCTGGATCCGCGTCCCCCTCGTCCTGCGCGTCCTCGACGTCCGCGTCGACGGCACCCGCCTGGACGTCGGGCCCTCCTGCCGTACGGCGGCGCCCCTCAGCTCTCCGGAACCCGACCCCGCCACGTACCCCGGGGACCATCTGGTGCTCCTGGGCAAGGGACAGCTCCTCAACGGCACCGACGCCACCGGCTACGTCCTCACCAGTGGCGGCCCGCTCACCGGTGAGGTGACCGTCCCCGCCTTCAAGGGCTGCGGCGCCGGCGGCGAGAACCTCGACCGGCTCCTCACCGCGTCCATCTCGGGCCCCGGCAACCACATCAGGCAGATCCAGGGCCAGACCTGCGCCGTGGGTGTGGAGGTGCCCACCGAGGGCCAGTGCACCGAGGACCGCCAGCCGTACGTCGTGCCCAAGCCCGAACGCTGAGCCGCCGCACCCCGCCCCACCTCCTTCCCCACCCGCTTCTCCCCCGGCAACTCCCCTCCCCCCCCTCAACGGAAGGCATCGCCATGCCCGTCCTCTCCTCCCGCACCCGACTCGCCACGCTCTCCGCCCTCACCGCGCTCGGCGCCTTCGTCTCCGTGGGCACGGCGACCGCGGCCGCCCCGCAGCTGAACGGTGCCTGGGGCCCCTTCCCCCGCTGCCCCGTCGACGCCCCCGCGATGCTCGCCGCGGACGGCCTGGAGACCTCGCCGCAGTGCGTCTCCTCGTCCTCCGCCAGCGGCTCCATCAAGCTGGGCAACACGACCGTGGTCACCGGCAGGACCGACCTCCAGATCGGCGTCGTCCAGAACCCCGACGGCACCAGCACGGTCGTCGCCCCCGCCGCCGGCTCGCTCATCGCCGACTCCGCCACCGTCCCCGGCGGCCTGCTCGGTCTGATGTGTCCGAGCGACATCCCCTTCATCACCGAGATCTGCAAGCAACTCACGGACGCCAAGCTCAACAAGATCACCGCCACCGTGGAATCGATCGGGACCCCCTCGGACTTCGACCAGATCGCGGGCGTCCTCACCGACATGCCGATCGTCAACATCCCGGTCCGCATCCACCTGCAGAACCCGTTCCTCGGCAGCAACTGCTACATCGGCACCAAGTCCAAGCCGATCATGCTGCGCCCGAGCAACCTCACGTCGCCGTCCTTCGCCGTCGAGCGCTACAACGGCGACGGCTCCCCCAACGAGGAGGGCGACATGAGCCGCCTCAACATCCTCGGCTCCACCCAGGTCGACCGGACCTTCGCCGTCCCCGGCGCCAGCGGCTGCGGCCTCGGGCTGTTCGGCCTGATCGACGGCGCGGTCAACCTCAAGACCGGACTGCCGTCCGCCGCCGGGAAGAACAGCCTCACCCTCAACAACACGCAGACCTATCTGACCGGTCTCTACGCTCCCGGTCTCGTCGCCCCCGACGCCGGAAAGGTGCTGTCCCGGAACTGGCACTCCGCCGTCAAGTAACGGCCAACCAGCGGCGATTCCCGGCCTACTCGGCGACGTACGCCCTCCAGGGACGCCAACTCCTGCGCAAGTTGTGTACAGCACACAGCAGGTGTCCTAGCTTCGGCAGTCCACGTCGGTACGCGCCTGACGGCCCCCGCGGCGCCCGCCCCACCAGGTCGGGCGCCGTCGACCGTCACTCCCCCCACCGGTCGCGCAGGAGAGCAAGGGATCGGTCCATGCCCGCAATCGCACACTCACCGGCCACCGGTGAACCGCTCGACCCGCTCCCCAGGGAGTTCGCCGACCTGATGCGGCCGGAGATCCCCGGACTCATCAAGGAGATAGGCGTGGAGGTCCAGCGGGCCTACCCCGTGTACGCCCACCTCTTCAACGGCCCCCACTCGGACGCGATCCGCCAGGGCGTGGAGCAGGCCCTGGCGGCGTTCGTGGAGCGGGTCGCGGCCCCCGGGACCAACTCCGCCCTCCGGGACGAACTCCTGCGCAAGTTCGGCCGGGTGGAGGCGTACGAGGGTCGTGACCTCGACACCCTGCAGGGCGCCTACCGTCTCGGCGCGCGCATCGCCCTGCGCCGGGCCAAGAGCATCGGGCGCACGTACAACCTCTCCCCCACCCTCATCCTGGCCTTCGCCGACGCCCTCTTCGCCTACGTCGAGGAGCTGGAGAACCTCTCCCGCGAGGGGTACGTCATGGTCCAGGCCCGCGGGACGTCCGACGTGGCGGCCCTGCGCAGACAGCTGCTCCACCTCGTCGTCGCCGGCCCCCCGCTCCCCCGGGCGACGATCGCCGAGCTGTGCCAGGAGGCCTCCTGGCAACTCCCCGCCGAGTGCACCCTCGTCGCCCTCCGCCCGCCGGTCGCCGAACTCGTCCAGGCCGGCCTCGACCGGGACGTCCTCGCCGACCTCGGCCTCCCCCAGCCGCATCTGCTCATCCCCGGCCCCCTCACCGCCGAGCGCCTCTCGATGCTCCGCTCCGCCCTGGCCGGGACGCCCGCCGTCGTCGGTCTGACCGTGCCGCCGGGGCAGGCCGCCCACTCCGTCCGCTGGGCACGGCGCGTCCTCGAACTCATCGACGACGGCGTCGTGGCGGACTCTCCCCTCGTGCACTGCGAGGACCACCTGACAACGTTATGGCTGCTGGCCGATCCCGCTCTCACCGCCCAGCTCGCCCAGCGTGAACTCGCCCCGCTCGACGGCCTGTCCGGCACCCGGCGCGAGCGGCTGATCGAGACCCTGCGCGTCCATGTCTCCACCCGCGCCCCGGCCGAGCAGGTCGGCGAGATGCTGGGCGTGCACGCCCAGACGGTGCGCTACCGCCTGCGCAACCTGGACAACCACTTCGGGGACCGGCTCCTGGACCCCGACCGCCGCTTCGCCCTGGAAGCGGCACTCCGCGCGCTCCACCTCCGGGAGGCGAAGCGCGCGGACTGAGAGCTGCGCCCGGTCGGGTCGGGTCACTCGGGGTCGCGGTCGTAGACGGCCTTGGACCAGAAGTAGCCGAGTGCGGTGAGGGCGAGGCACCAGGCGACGGCGAGCCATCCGTTGTGCCCGATCCCGGTGCCGAGGAGCAGACCTCGCAGGGTCTCGATGGCGGGGGTGAAGGGCTGGTACTCGGCGATGGGCTGGAACCAGCCCGGCATCGTGTCGGCCGGGATGAAGGCGCTGGAGATGAACGGCAGGAGGATCAGCGGCATGGCCATGTTGCTGGCCGCCTCCGGGTTCGGACTGGCCATGCCCATCCCGACCGCGATCCAGGTGAGCGCCAGGGCGAACAGCGCGAGCAGTCCGAACGCCGCCAGCCACTCCAGGGCCGTGGCGTCGCTGGACCGGAAGCCGATGGCCACGGCGACGGCACCGACGAGGACCAGGCTGGCGAGCACCTGGAGCACGCTGCCGACGACGTGCCCGATGAGCAGGGAGCCGCGGTGGATCGCCATCGTGCGGAAGCGGGCGATGAGGCCCTCGTTCATGTCCATGGAGACGGCGATCGCGGCTCCGATCACGGTGCTGCCGATGGTCACCGTCAGCAGGCCCGGGACGATGTAGGCGATGTACTCGGAGCGGTCGGCGCCGCCGCCACCGATGCCCGCGCTCATGACGTCTCCGAAGATGTAGACGAAGAGCAGCAGCAGGACGATCGGGGTGAGGAGCAGGTTGAGCGTCATGGACGGGTAGCGGCGGGCGTGGAGGAGGTTGCGGCGGAGCATCGTGGTGGTGTCGCGGGCGGCGAGGGCGAGGGTGCTCATCGGGTGGCCTCCTGGGGCGGGTTGTGCTGGGTGGGGACGGTGGCGGTGAGGGCGAAGAAGACGTCGTCGAGGTCGGGGGTGTGGACGGTGAGTTCGTCGGCTTCGATGTGGGCGGCGTCGAGGCGGTCGAGGATGGTGCGCAGGTTGCGCTGGCTGCCGTCGGAGGGGAGTTGGAGGGTGAGGTCGTCGTCGTGGCGGGTGGCGTCCTGGAGGGTGGTGGCGGCGGTGCGGTAGGTGGCGGGGGTGGTGAAGCGGAGGCGGACGTGGCCGCCCGGGACGAGGCGTTTGAGTTGTTCGGCGGTGCCTTCGGCGGCGATGGTGCCGTGGTGGAGGACGGCGATCCGGTCGGCGAGCTGGTCGGCTTCCTCGAGGTACTGGGTGGTGAGGAAGACGGTGACGCCGGTGGTGACGAGTTCGCGGATGATCTGCCACATGGTGTGGCGGGAGCGGGGGTCGAGGCCGGTGGTGGGTTCGTCGAGGAAGATCACGCGGGGGTCGCCGACGAGGGTCATGGCGATGTCGAGGCGTCGTTTCATGCCGCCGGAGTAGGTGGAGGCGGGCTTCCTGGCGGCGTCGGCGAGGTCGAAACGGGCGAGGAGTTCGGCGGTGACGCGGCGGCCCTCGGCTCTGGGCAGGTGGTGCAGGTCGGCCATGAGGAGCATGTTCTCCTCGCCGGTGATCAGTCCGTCGACGGCGGAGAACTGCCCGGTGACGCCGATCGCGCCACGCACGGCCTGGGGGGCGGTGGCGAGGTCGTGGCCGGCGACCTGCGCCTGTCCGCCGTCGGCGGTGACGAGGGTGGAGAGGATCTTCACGACGGTGGTCTTGCCGGCACCGTTCGGACCGAGCAGCGCGAACACCGACCCGGCCGGGATGCGCAGGTCGATGCCGTCGAGGACGGTCTTGTCGCCGTAGGACTTGCGCAGTCCGAGGGCGGAGACGGCGACCGGGGAGCCGTCCCCCGGGCCAGAGATGGGCATGGGCATGACAGAAGAAGGCATGGAGCCCTCCGTTCGAAGGTGGGAGCGGGCGGAAGGACGGGCGGGTGAGGGGCTGACGCTCAGACCTTGGCGCGGCGAACGTCGATGTTGCCCCAGCGGGTACGGGCACGGATCCTGACGGTCTCCTCCGTGTCCTGCGGGGTGTCGGAGGCGGCGAGCGTGTTGCGCACCTGCCCCCGGTCGGAGCTGACGTCGAGCCAGGCGGCGGTGCCCTCGCGGATGCCGACCTCGATGGAGCCGTATGACGTCTCCAACTGAACGGTGTCGCGGGCCACTTCGGCCACACGGAGGGCGCCATGGGCGGTGGTGGCGGTGACCGCCGCCTCGGCGCGGCCGATCTCGATGTCACCGTTGGCCCCGCTCACCCTCAGGTCGCCGGTCGCGACGCCGACGGTTGTGGTGCCGTGCGAGTTCTTCAGGACGGCTGCGCCGTCGACGAGGCCGACGCGCAGCCTGCCGGAGCTGGTGGTGATCTCGGCCGCGCCGTAGACGCGGTCGACGACGATGGACCCGTGCGAGGCGTTCAGGTACAGCGGCCCGGTGGTGTCGAGGCGGACGTCCCCGGACGAGGTCTTCACATGGACCTCACCGAGCCGGCCCTCGCCGAGCACCTGGGCCCAGGCGCCGGTCATGTCCACGCGCGAGCCCGTGGGCAGCTCGACCGTCACGTCGACGACGCCGGTGCGGCCGAGGCCGAGCAGCGTGGACTTGGGCGTCCTGACGGTCAGTACGCCACCGGCGTACGCGATCTCGGTCCGCTCGGCCGCCCGCACGTCCTGGTCCTTCTTCGGGTCACGCGGCCGCACCTCGACGAGGGTGTCGACGCGGTCACCGGCGGAGAACCGGATGGCGCCGCCTTCCACGTGGGCGGTGACGGAGATCGCTTCAGGGGTGTCGAAAGAAGGCATGGCTGTCCCGTCCTCTTGGGTCATCAGGGCGTCCCCGCTGGTGGGACGTGGTGTGAGGTGAGGTGGCGCGGACCGGGTGCGGCTAGCGCACCCAGCCCGTGATGCTCTGGCCGATGGTCTGGGCCCGCTCGGTCGTACGCGGCCGGGTGCCACCGTCGACCGCGGCCGAGACGGCGCGCACCAGCCACGCGTTGACCGACAGGCCCTCGCGGGCCGCGGCCTCCTCGGCACGGGCCTTGAGGTGGGCCGGCAGACGCAGGTTGACGCGGGCGGTGCCGCCCTCGTCGCCCTCGGCGGAAGCCGGTGCCGGGAGCGGTTCGGCGGGCGCGGCCGGCTCCGCGTGGCCGCCGGCGTCGGTGGACGGCAGCGTCACCACGAAGTCGGGGTCGAGTCCGCGCAGCCGTACGTCGACGGAACCGGGGGCGAGTTCACGGGTGATCTCGTCCGTCGCGGCGGAGAGCACATGGAGCATGGTCAGCCGGGCCGCCGACTCCAGTGGCGCGGTGAGCCGCTCGGCGAGCGCGCGCGCTTCGTCCCCGCCGGCTTCGGCGGCCACCGCGAGTTCGCGGCGGAGGGTGTCGACATACGGGGTGAGGTCCATGACGCCATCATGGCACCGCAATGGCGCCACATGCAAGCCTGTGGCGCCACTTGGCACCACATGGCACCGGGGCGGCACCACCGGGCGTCACACGTACTCGACTACGGCAGGACGGGGGGCGGGCTCGAACCCGCGAACCCCTCACCCCGGAGTGATCAGCCGACTACCGTACGGACATGCCGCGCTTGCCTGCCGCGGTCACACGAGGAGGGATCCTGTGTCGTCGCCCTGTGACCCCATGTACGCCCCGGCCGGCGATGTCGGTGCGGCGCTCATGATGATCGATTCCCAGCTCAAGGCCGTCTACGACGGAAGGACCGAGGCCGATCCCGAACAGCGGAAGCTGGTCGAACAGCTCACGACATCCATGGGCCCCACCGGGGTCGACGACGTGCTGGACGGCGCGTGCACGATCATCTTCATGTTCATGAAGTGGCTGCGGATGGCCTACGAGGACCACGACAGGGACGTCATCGAGTACGTCGTGCCCAACCTCGTGGCCTCGATGCGCATGATGCCGAGGAGCATCCGCCCCGAGACCATCCCCACGATGGCGGGCCTCGTCGTCGCGGCGGGCACCGGGCTGAGCCCCAGCCTGTGGCGTCGGCAGTACGGCGACTGGACCACGGAGGAGATGAACCCCCTGGAGGCCACCGCCTTCCTGCTCGCGGAGCACATCAACCGGCTCACCGACGACCGCCAGTTCGCCACCCGTCTGATCACCGAGGCGCTGTCCCGGGCGGAGGAGAGCTGAACCCACGGCCGGGGCCGGGCCGCCCGGGACTTCCCCGCGCGGCCCGGCCCCGTGCCCCCGTTCCCGGCTCGGAGGAAGCGGTCAGCCCACGTACTTGTCGGCGGCGTACAGGGCCTGGTCGAGGATGGCCAGGCCCTCTCGGGCCTCCTCGTCGGTGATGGTGCACGGGGGGACGACGTGGATGCGGTTGTAGTTGTACACCGGCCACATGCCGCCCTCCTTGCACGCGGCGACCACCTCGTCCACGGGGCGGGCCAGTTCGCCGCCGGCGGCGTACGGGACGAGCATCTCGCGGGTCTCCCGGTCACGGACCAGCTCCACGGCCCAGAAGACGCCGAGTCCGCGCACCTCGCCGACCGACGGATGCCGGTCCGCGATCTCGCGCAGGCCCGGGCCGATGACCTCCGCCCCGACCCTCGCGGCGTTCTCGTTGATGCCCTCCTCCCGCATCGCGGTGATGGTGGCCACCGCGGCCGCGCACGCCAGGGGGTGGCCGGAGTAGGTGAGGCCGCCGGGGTAGGGCATCTCGCGGAAGGTCTCGTGCACGGCGTCGGAGAGGATGACCCCGCCGAGCGGCACGTAACCGGAGTTGACTCCCTTGGCGAAGGTGATCAGGTCCGGGGTGACGTCCCAGTGGTCGACGGCGAACCAGGCGCCGGTGCGGCCGAAGCCGGACATGACCTCGTCCGCGATGTAGAGGATCCCGTACCGGTCGCAGAGCGCCCGGACGCCGGCGAGGTAGCCCGGCGGGGGGACGAGGATCCCGGCGGTGCCGACGACCGTCTCCAGGACGATCGCCGCGATCGTGGACGGCCCCTCGAACGCGATGACCTGCTCGAGGTGGGCGAGGGCGCGCTCGCACTCCTCGGCCTCCGTGGTCGCGTGGAAGTGCGAGCGGTAGAGGTAGGGGCCGAAGAAGTGGGCGACGTTCCCCGACGTGCTGCCGGAGTTCTCGTTCGCCCAGCGGCGCGGGTCGCCGGTGAGGCTGATCGCGGTCGCCGTCCCGCCGTGGTAGGAGCGGTACGCGGAGAGGACCTTGGGACGTCCGGTGTGGAGCCTGGCCATGCGGACGGCGTGTTCGTTGGCCTCGGCCCCGCCGTTGGTGAAGAACACCCGGTTGAGGTCGCCCGGCGCGATCTCCGCTATCAGCCGGGCGGCCTCGCCGCGCCGGTCGTTGGCGAAGGTCGAGGCGATCATGCAGATCCGGTCGGCCTGCTCCTTGATGGCGGCGACGACCTTGGGGTGGGCGTGTCCGATGTTCAGGTTGATGAACTGCGAGGAGAAGTCGAGGTAGCGCCTGCCCTCGTAGTCCCAGAAGTGACGCCCCTCGCCCCCGGCGACCGGTATCGGGTTCACGGCACCCTGCGCGGCCCAGGAATGGAACAGGTGGGCCCGGTCGTCGGCGACGACGCGCGCGCCCGCCTCCGGGTCGGGCAGACCGGCGGGGACGGGGGCGGCGGAGCCGGATGCGGTGCTCGTCATGGGTACCTCGATCGATGGTTGGGAGAACGATGTGCGAGAGGGGTCGGGGGGCGGGAGCCGGCGGTCGGCGGCCGGCGGCCGACCGGGGAACAGGGATCTCTCCTTGCCGACGAAATGGTGGATGTCGGCGTGGACCGCCGCCATCCGGCTGCGCGACGGGGCCCCCTCGGCCTCGCGCAGCAGCGCGGCCTGGCGGCGCAGTACCGGTCCGGAGAAGGGCAGGTTCCCGCTGCTCCCGTACCGGACCGCGCCGTGGGCGTCGCGACGCGGCACGATCGCGGAGCGGGCGTGGACGCTGGCGCTGAACGGGATGTCGAGCCTGCCGTCCCGGAAGGCCCGCTCGATCCCCTCGAAGAGGACGTCGGCCGCGAGGACCGGCTCGACGAGTTCGGCCACCTCGCGCTCGATCCAGTGCTGTTCCTCCGCCACGCGGTCCTCGTCCACGCGGACGAAGTCCAGCAGGTCCGACGCCCCGAAGATCGCGGTGCGCAGTCCGGAGGCGTTCGCGGCGGCGTCGGGGATCCCCCGCGCCTCCTGCACCGTCTTGGTGATCACCTTGGTGGCGCCGCCGAGCCGGGCGGTCAGACCGCCCAGCAGGATCAGCCCGCCGGCGAACTCGTGGGTGGTGGGGAACACGCCCATGAACTCGTGGAGGACGGGATACACCTCCACGTCCGGGCCGAGGTAGCGGCGGGCCAGGGTGCGCGTCGCCCGCAGGGCCGCGATGTCCTGGTGGGCCTCCCCGCTCTGGGGATAGGCGATCGACAGGCAGCGGACGCCTTCCGCGACGGCGGCGACCCCTTCCAGGAGCGTCATGGCGAGGCTCACCGACGGCGGGACGAGCACGGCGGTGAGCGTCCCGAAGAGCTCCCGGTCGACGACGACTCCGGAGCGGGCCAGCGCGCCGCACACGGCGTCGACCCGCTGCCACGCGCGCAGGGAGCGGGCCAGCGGAACGTCCTTGGAGTAGGGCAGGTTGTAGCCGATGCCGCCGCCCTCGAAGGAGGTGATGCCCGACGCCAGGGAGACGGCGAACAGTTCGCGCGGGTCGGGTGAACCGTGGCGCACCTCCAGGGGCACGCCCACCGTCCCGACGAGCTGCCGGCCCCGTCGCCACCCGTGGGTGACCAGCGGATAGCCGTTGAGTTCGGCCGGGTCGCGGAGCAGGACGTCACGCGCCGCGCGGAACTTCCGCAGCCGGGTGTGGGAGTCGATGGTGACGGACAGGATGTCCGGTCCCGCGCCCTCCAGTTCGCGCAGGAGCTTCCTCATCGGCGTGTGCCCGCCCACCCCGCAGCGCGGTTGCACGGCGGGGCGCCCCCGCGCCTCCGCGGCACGCAGCACGTCGACCACCCGTGGCAGGCGCGGTGAGGCGAGGTGGGCCAGGACGTCGGACCAGTCGGGAAGCGAGGCGGCGACGTCCGGGGCGAGTTCGAGTGCGTCGAGCTCAGTCATGCTGGAGTTCGGCCGCCTTGCCCGTGCTCCGCAGCCGGTCGAGCAGCAGCACGATCTCGTTGCCGTCGGTCAGGATGTGGTCGACCCCCAGGTCCCGGAGGCGCCGCAGGTCCGCGTCGGTCGTGCGGCTGCCGACGGACAGGTTGCCCCCGACGACGACGGGCGGGTGGAGCCGGCCCGCGGCCCGCAGTGCCGGCAGCTCGCGGAGGTCGTGGTGGGCGTGACCGTTGAGGCTGCCGATGAGCACGGCCTCGGCCTGCGGGTGTGCGTCCACCGCGTCGGCGAAGTCGCCGAGCGGGGTGCAGACGCCGAGGTTGACCACGATGAAGCCGTAGTCCCGCAGTTGGAGGGCGATGAGCTGGTTGGCGACGGCGTGGGCGTCGCTCTCGGCGACGCCGAGGACGACGAGGCGTTCGCCCCGGCCTGGCAGCGCGTGCATCGGCAGTTTCCTCTCGGATTCCGGTGTCCTGGGGACCCGTGGGTGGTCGGTCAGTCCTCGAACGCCATGAACAGCGCCCGGTGGTTGACCTCGGCGAGGCGTTCGGGGTCGAACTCCTCGGGATCGGCCGTCCGCAGCGAGTCGAGGACGTGGTCGACGGCCGGGACGAGACCCCACACCTCGTGGTACGGGGGCCAGCCGGGCGCTCCCCGGCGGTGGTCCTCCTCCCTCGCGAAGAGGTACGAGGCCCATTCCCGGCTCATGGGATGGCGGTGGTGGTAGTCGTGCACGACCGTGTCCCCGGTGAGGATCAGGTAGCGGGTGGGGAAGTGGACGAACAGCAGACGGAACCACCAGCGCGCCCAGAGGGCGTGGCGCCGCAGCGCCGGCAGCCGCGGCGAGGGCGCGGGCTCCCCGACGAAGATCGCGTTGGTGAGGCTCGCGAAGTACGCCCGGCCGCGGCGGGGGGCCTGGCCCGGTTGCGGGAAGCTGTGCTTCACACAGAGCCGGAAGACGTTGCTGATCTGGAAGAACAGGGTCATCGGGAGGACCCAGGCGACGAGGACCGGCACCCACAGGTCGAGCCGGGTGACGAGCGCGGCGAGGAGCGCGTACCCCAGGGTGGTGCCGACCCGCCAGGCGGGCGGGGCGTAGGTGTAGTACGAGCGGATCCGGGCGACCAGGAAGCGGGCGTGGAACCAGGGGGAGACGCAGACGCCCAGCACCCTGCGCCACATCCGGCCGCGGCTCATGCCGGGCCGCAGCTTCAGCGTCACCAGGAAGGCCTGGACGGTCGGGTCCCGGGTCGTCATGTGGTGCAGGGCGTGGTGGTCGCCGACGTGCTCGGCGCTGTAGCGGTCGAAGTCCTGGATCATGAGCGCCGCGGCGATGAGCCGGCCCACCAGTACGTCACGATTCCGCTTGCGCCACATGTTCTGGTGGGCGCACTGGTGGTAGATCATCATCCGCAGGTTGCGGGCGCCGTGCAGGGCCGCGGCCCAGCCGGGCACCAGCAGCACGAGGAGCGCGCCGCCGGCGGCGAGCCCGGTCGCGCCGAGGGCCACGCCGAGCACGCACGAGACGAGGGCGTTCACCAGGTGCCGGGTGGGCGTGTGGCGGACGGGGCGCTGCCCCGCGTACGGCCGGCCGGTCAGCAGGGTGAGCGGCGCGGCGAAGACACGCGGCAGCACCTGCATGGATTCGCGTACGGGGTCCGGCTCGCCGGAGCCGGCCGCGGGCACCGTGCGCGGGGCGTTCACGTCGGACATTGCCGGTCTCTCTCCACTGGTCTCTCCCGGGGCGTGCGGCGCGGTGTCACGCGTGCTCTCCGGTCCGCAGCTCCTCGGCGGCGGCGAGGAGGTCGTCCAGGACGTGGTCGAGCTGCTCCGGGGTGGTCTCCGGGTTGAGCAGCATGAGCTTCAGGTAGACGCGGCTGACGCCGTCCTCGCCCGTGATGTGGGTGCGGGCGATGAGGGAGCGGCCCTCCTCCATGAGGCGGCGGCGCAGGCGCCCGTTGAACGCGTCGGCCTCCGCGTCGCCGCCCCGCGGCGGGAGGTGGCGGAAGAGCACCGAGGTGAGCGGCGGCTCGGCGAACAGCTCCAGGCGGGCCTCGCGGTCGATCCGCTCCGCCGCGTACCGGGCGAGGTCGTGGCAGGTGTCCACCATGGCCGCCATGGTCCTGGCGCCGAGGGTGCGCATGGTGACCGCGATCTTCAGCGCGTCGGACCGGCGGGTGGTCTGCAGGGAGCTGCCCTGGAGGCCGATGAAGCCGGCGCAGGTGTCGTCGTCCGCGCTGAGGCAGGTGGTGGGCTGGAGCCCGAAGGACAGCAGCGTCTCGGCCCGGCGGACCAGGAGCACGGCCGAGGAGGCCGGGGACCAGCCGAACTTGTGCAGGTCGACCGTGATCGAGTCGGCCTCGGCCAGGCCGTCGAGGAGGCCGCGGAGCCGGGGGGAGAAGAGGGCTCCGGCGCCGTACGCCGCGTCGGCGTGCAGCCAGACGCCGTGGCGGCGGGCGACGGCCGCGAGTTCCGGCAGCGGGTCGACGATGCCGAGGTCGGTGGAGCCGGCCACGGCGACCATGGCGACGGCGATCCTGTCCTCGGGCAGCTCACGGAGGATGCGGTCGGCCTCCTCGGGGATCATCCGGCCGGCCTTGTCCACCGGGACGGTGACGATGTTCTCCTCGCCTATGCCGAGGAGGCGCACCGCCCGCTCTATGGAGAAGTGGACGCCGACGGGGCAGAGCACCACGGGCTGGCCGGCGCAGGCGCGCATCCCGCCGAGGAAGGGGTACTCGCCGGTCTTCTCCGCGAGGACGGTGTCGCGGGCCATGGTCATCGCCATGAGGTTGGACACGCTGCCGCCGGGTGTGAGGGTGCCTCCCGCCTCCTCGGGGTCGTAGCCGGCCAGCTCGGCCAGCCGGGCGACGACCCAGCGGTCGAGCTCCAGGGCGAAGGGGCCGCTCTCCCAGGCGTGGAGGGACTGGTTGAGCACGGCGGCGACCAGTTCGGCGACGGCGGCGGCGTCGATCGGGGGCGGCTGCATACGGGCGAGGGCGGCCGGGTGGGTGAGGTCGGCCGACCACTGCGCGTACGGACGGATCAGATCGGACAGGACCGTCTCGGGCGCGCTGCCGTCCTCCGGGAGGAGGGGGCCGCTCAGTGCCTCCCGGGCGGCGGCTCTGGCGCCTTCGGGGCCGCCGGGCGCCACCGGTCCCGTGCGCTGTGCCGACACTTCCTGGAGGATGTCGAGGGCCGCGTTCATCAGGGTCCGGACGCTCTCCAGACCGGCGGCGGTACCTGCGGTCCGGAACTGGGGTCCGGGTGCGGACGTGGACACGAGGGGTCTCCTCTGCGATGGGGGTGTGCCGCGCTCGGGACGAGGACGGCGTACGGCGGTGTCGGAGAGCCGGGTGGGGCTCCCGCGCGTGCGGGGCGCCCGGGAGCGGACCGGGCGCCTCGGCGCGGTGGGGAGAACGGGGCGGGTCACGCCCTCTCGTCGACCGGCTCCCCGATCGGCTGGGCGGGGAAGTCCTTCAGGCGTGGCACGGGCGAGAAGACGATCCACAGCATCGCGGTCAGGAAGGTGAAGGCCGTCGCGTACAGGGTGTTGCGCAGGCCGATCGCGTCGCCGAGGAGTCCGCCGGCCAGGGCGCCGAGCGGCAGCGGTCCCCACGCGATGAACCGGCAGCCCGCGTTCACCCGGCCGAGGAGGCGGTCGGGGGTGATCGCCTGGCGCAGGCTCACGACGTGGATGGTGGACATCGTGGAGCCGATGCCGCAGCAGGCGAAGGCCGTCACGTACATGGCGTACGACAGCGGTCCCGCCCCGGGGGCCAGCGGGATGAGGAGCGGGGCCGCGCAGCACAGCGCCAGTTCGGCGACGACCGCCCGGCCGAGGCCGAGTCGGTTCTTCAGCCAGGTCGCGGCGACCGCTCCCACCAGCGAGCCGATGGCGCCCACGCCGAGGACGAGGCCGATGGTGCCGGGGCTCATGCCCAGCTCCCTGGCCGCGTACAGCACGAAGACGGTCTGGAGGGACATCCAGCAGAAGTTGTAGGTGCCGGCCTCCAGGGCGATGGCCCGGATGGAGCCGTTGCGCAGCACCACGCGCAGCCCCTCGGCGATGCTCCGGGCGGTGGAGGTCTTCTCGGCGGGGACCTCCGGGGCGGGTTCCGGCTGCCGGATGGCGAGCAGGCTGGCCACGGAGACGGCGTACGAGAAGGCGTTGGCGAGCAGGGCGACCGGGGCCGTCAGCCAGCCGACGAGCAGACCGGCGAAGCCGGGTCCGCCGATCTGGGCGAGGGAGTTGCTGGCCTGGAGCTTGCTGTTGCCCTCCACCAGGTGCTCCCGCTTGATGAGCGAGGGCAGGTAGGACTGGTAGGAGACGTCGAACAGCACGGTCAGCACGCCGACGAGGAGCGCCGTCACGTACAGGTACTCGATCCTCAGCAGGTCCAGGTAGGCGCACAGCGGGACGCTTCCCACCAGCAGGCCCCGCCCGATGTTGCTCCAGATCATGAGGGGCTTGCGGCGCCGCCGGTCGACCCAGACCCCGATGAACAGGGTCGCCCCGAGGAAGGGGGCGAAGCCGGCCGCGTTGAGCAGCCCCAGCTGGGTCGACGACGCCTGGAACTGGTAGACCGCCGCCAGCGGGAGCGCCAGCTGGGTGATCTGGGCCCCCATCAGCGAGACCGACTCGCCGCCCCACAGCTTGAGGAACTCGCCGTCCCGCCACAGGCCGCCGGGGCGCCCGGCCTTCACGCCTCGCCTCCCGGCTCGTCGGTGACGTGGTAGCAGCAGCCGATCTGGGCTCCGTTGGACATGCTGACGATGCCGACCCGCGGGTCGGGCGTGCCGCGCACCAGCATGCCGGAGTAGGCGCCGCCGACCATGAGCACGCCGTAGGCGACGACCATGCGCTCGAAGCCGAGGCCGTCCTCGGTGAGGAAGCGTTCGGCGACGGGCAGCACCCGTTCCTGGACGACGAACGGTCCGCCGACCGCGCCCCTGATGTGTTTCTCCCACTCCTCCTGGGCGACGGACCAGCCCGGTATGACGCCGACCCCGCCGTACAGCAGGGTGGGCTTGAGCGCGAGGGAGTCCTTGTGCGCGAGGACGTACGGAAGCAGGTCGACGGTGTCGCCGGCATGGTGCACGGGCTCGTCACGCAGGAAGCGCGTCCAGGGCAGGATCCGTTCCACCAGGGCGAGTTCGTCGGCGGTGAAGGCGTCGCGGTTGCGCTCGTCGCTGAGCATGGCGAGGCTGCCCTTGTTGCCGTACAGCTCGCAGTCGAGGCCGGCGAACAGGAAGGTGTCCCCGGCGTGGACCGCGTCGAGCAGGGGGTCGACCAGGTCGCGGCTGCGCTGCTCGTCGGCCATCTCGCCGGGCAGGAAGATCCGGTACACCACGTCCACCTTGCGTCCGTGGACGTGGGGGACGCCGTCGCGGTAGTCGAACTCGGCGAGGCTGCACACGACGGCGTCGAAGCCGTGGCGGAGCCAGTCGGGGACGACGAAGTCCAGCCACGGCTTGGTGTAGGTGTATCCGTCGGGCCATTCGGTGAGGGCGAGGACCGGGCGTACGGGCAGTTCGAACCCCGCGTCGGCGGCCTCCGCGCGCAGCACGTCGGCGATCCGCCCGATGGGGTCGGGGTGGGTCAGGCGCTCCTGGTGGGCGAAGTCCTGGAACGCCCTGTTGCGGTCCGCCGGGCGGGAGAACTCGCCCATCTGCCAACCGCCGAGCGAGCTGCCGGTGTTGAGCTCCATCAGCTTGAAGCCGCCGGGCTCGCGGTACATGTCCGCGCGGGACATGGCGGGCATCCGGCGGCCCGCGCCCCGCATCACCAGGTCGACCTGGGTGTCGGTCATGCCGACGGCGCGGGCGAAGGCACGGCGGTCGCCGTCGAAGAGCCGGTCGGGGATGGTGGTCAGCAGCTCGAACAGACCGTTGAGGTCGGCTTCGAGCCGGACGCGGTGCGAGGAGTCCAGGAACACCGGCCGGTTGAGGGCCTTTCCGCCGCCCGCGCCGTAGCTGTTCCAGTCGTTGCGCAGCTCCGGGACGACCATGTGCGCCGTCTCCCGCTCCGTCGCCAGATAGCGCCGGGTGACCGGGTTCTCCAGGAGCGCCCCGAGGCCGTCGAGGGGGGACCCGCCGAGGATGGGCAGGATCTCCGCCTCCGCCCGGTCGAGCGCGGTGGTGAGGGCCGTCTCGTCGTCACCGGTCGCGATGACGGCGGCGGTCCGGGGGGTGAGCGCCTGCGGCGGCAGCAGCAGTGCGTCTCCCGGCGCGGCCAGCGGCACCACGTCGGTCACACCGGGGACCTCGTCCGCCCGTCCGAGGTCCAGGCGCTCCAGGACGCCGTCGTGCGGCGGGTACAGGAACCGCACCTCGGCGTAGCGGTCGTGCCGGGGGGTCAGGTCCGGGGTGCGGCCCGAGGCCAGCGCCGCGCCGGCGAGCGTGAGGTCGATGCCGCGGGCCAGGGTGCCGACGTACGGGATGAGGTCGCCGCCGAGCCGGCCGTTGAGCTCGATGAGGCGGCAGCCGGAGGGGGTCAGGCGGATCTCGGTGTGGGTGAGGCCCCGGTCGACGCCGAGGGCCCGGTGAGCCGCCCTGACGAGGGCGTCGACCTCGTCGGCCCACGGCTCGTGGCGCCAGGGGCCGACCAGGTGGCCGACCTCCTCGAAGGCCGGGTCGTAGCCGAGACGCTTGCGGGCGACGAACACCGGTTCCGCCTCGCCGTCGACGACGCAGCTGTCCACGCTGATCTCCGGCCCGGTCAGGTACTCCTCGACCAGGACGCCCCGCTCCGTGCGGATGCCGGGGAAGGTGGTGCCCGCCACCCGGGCGTAGGCGTCGGCCAGTTCGGACGCGGCACGCACCAGCGTCACCCCCATGCTCCCGGCGAGGGAGCGGGGCTTGAGGACGACCGGGTAGCCGATCTCGGCCGCGGCGGCGGACGCCTCCTCGGCGGTGTCCACGAGACGGTGCCGTACGCCGGGCAGGCCGGCCCGGTCCAGCAGGGTCCTGGTGGTGAACTTGTCCCGGCATGCCTCGGCGGCGGCGGCGGAGAGGTGCGGCAGCCCGAGCTGCTCGGCGACCCGGGCCGTGGCGATCAGCGAGAGTTCGTCCCAGGTGAACAGACCGGCCTTCGGGGAGCCGGCCCCGTCGGTCTGCGCCGCCTCCGCGCGCAGTTCCTCGACCGCCTCGCGCAGGGTCTCCGCCCGGGTGGTGTCGGCGATGCGGAAGGACGCGACGTAGGGCTTCTCCCAGGTGAGTTCCTGGGAGGTCACCAGCGAGATCTCGTACTCACGGGCCAGGGAGGCCATCGCGTACTCGCGGTAGGCCTTCAGTCGGCTGCCCACGACGACGAGTCGGGGTCGGCGCTCTTGCATCCGGGTTTCACACTTTCTGTCGTGGGGGGGGGTCAGCAGGGCCGGGGTCGGCAGCTCATGGCGAAGGACTCCGCGGTCTTGCGGATCGCCGCCTCCACCGAGCGGCTGGACGCTCCGCGGAAGCGGAACCGCGCGGCGACGTGTTCGTAGCCGCCCACGGCGGGCAGCACCTGGCCCGGCTCGGGCACCACCCGCGCGTACGGGCCGTCCTCGCCGTCTCCCGCGGCCCAGCTGACGGCCGTGACCTCGCACGGGGGCGGGACGGGGAGCGGCAACAGCAGCCAGCCGGCGGTCGTGTACCGGTCCGCGCCCGTCGTGTCCGGTACGGACGCCGCTGACGGAACGGACGGAGCGGCCGGCTCCCGGTCGACCGCGGGTACGGTCGGCGGGCGCCCCAGCTGGATGTCCGCGGCCGCGGACATCAGGTCGAGACCGTGCACCTCACGCCACACGAACGGGATCTCCCCTCCCCCGACCCGGGCCCCCGCCTCCAGGAAGACCGGCCGGGGCGAGCCGTCGGAGTCCCTGCCGAGGAACACCTCCAGGTGGAACACCCAGGGGCGTCCGTCGCCGAGCGCCTCGGCCGCCGCGGCGGTGAAGTCGGCCAGCGGTCCGAGGACTTCCGGATCGTCGACCTCGACCGACCCCAGGAAACGGCCCTTGGTGAACTCCTCGCAGTTGTTCACGTAGCGCGAGACGCGCCAGGCGCCGAGCGTGCCGCCGGTCCAGAGTCCGTCGACGTGCAGGACGGGATCGGCCACGAAGGACTGCACGATGCGCGGCTCGTGCCGGTCCGGCAGGAAGATCCCGGCGTGGGCGTCGAGTTCGTCCCCGGCGTGCAGCAGGAGCACGCCCCTGCTGGCCGTGCCGCGCCGTGGCTTGACCACCACCGGCCAGCCGTGGCGACCGGCGAAGGCCCGTACGTCCTCGGCGGTGTCGGCGGCGGCGTACTCCGGGACCCGTACACCCGCGGCGTCGACCAGGCGGACCATGGTCAGCTTGTCGCGGAAGCGCTCCAGCTCCGCCGGGGTCTGCCCCGGCAACCCGAAGGCGACGCGCAGCTCGGCCGCGGTGTCGAGGTCTCCCTCGTTGAGTGCGACCAGGCGGGTCACCGGGCCGAACCGCTCGATCAGCTCGCCGACCGCCGCCCGCGTCTCGACGGGGTCGTCGGTGGCGCGCACGGTCCGCACCGCCGCCGCCTCCTCGGGGACCGAGGACCGGCCGAGGTCCGTCGTGACGTAGGTGACCCGGAGGGCCCGGTGGTCGAGGTAGGCGGCGTACCGGGCGTGCCGGTCCCGCCAGCGGTGCAGGACCACCACGTGCCGCGGTCCCGTCCCGTCGCGTCCGCTCGTCCGCTCGCGTCCGTTCATCCGCGCGGCTCCTCTTCGGGCGCCGTGAGCCGGGCGTGGGCCACCATGATCTGCCCCAGCGCGATGCCCCCGTCGTTGGTGGGCACCTGCTGCTGGCAGTACGCGCGGAATCCGGCGCGCCGCAGCTCCACCAGACAGTTCACGAGCAGGAACTCGTTGAGGAAGACGCCGCCGGAGAGCACCACCTGCTCGAAGGCGTCCGCGCCCTCGGTCTCGTGGACGGCCCGGCAGCGGTCGACGACCATGTCGACGACACCCGAGTGGAAGCGCCTGCTGATCTCCGCGCGGTCCACGCCGTCGGCGAGGTCGCGGGCCAGGGCCCGCACCACGGGCCGGGGGTCGATCTCGACGGTCTCCGTCGTGGTGTCGAGCGCGAAGCGGTAGCGCAGGTCCGGGGCCGTCATGGAGAGGTCCCGGGCGAGGAGGCCCTCCAGCTCGATCGGCCCCTGCGCCTCGTACTCGGCGTGGGTGGTGACGTCGAGCAACGCGGCGACGCCGTCGAACAGCCGGCCCATGCTGGAGGCGAGGGGCGCGTTGATCCCGCGCCGGGCCATGGTGGCGAAGACGTGCAGCTGCTGCTCGTCCCACTGCCCGAGGACCGGGAAGGCGCTCACGGCGGCCTCCGGTTCGCCCAGCGCGTCCAGGGCCAGGGCGAAACCGGTCCTGACGGGTTCCTTCACCGCGCGGTCGCCGCCCAGCAGGGGGACGGTGCGCAGGTGCGCGACCCGGCGGGCCTCCCGGTAGCTCCCGAGGAGGAACTCGCCGCCCCAGGTGGTGCCGTCCGGGCCGTAGCCGGCCCCGTCGAACACGACGCCGAGGGTGGGGCCGGTCAGCCGGTTCTCGGCCATGCAGGAGGCCATGTGCGCGTGGTGGTGCTGCACCTGGACGACCCGGTCGTAGCCCGCGCCCTCCTCCTTCAGAGCCAGCCGGGTCGCCCGGAACTGCGGGTGCAGGTCGACGGCCGCGTTCTGCGGCGTCAGCGCGTGCAGCGCGGCCAGATGGCGTGCCGTCTGCTGGTGGGACTCCCAGGTCTCGTCGTTCTTCAGGTCCCCGATGTGCTGGCTCAGATAGACCCGGGTGCCCCGGGAGAGCGCGACGGTGGTCTTGAGCTCGGCGCCGAAGGCGACCATCGGGGCGAGCTCGACGCCGACCTCGACGGGGTAGGGGGCGTAGCCGCGGGCCCGGCGCAGGAAACTGACCAGGGGACCGTCGAGCTCCGGGTGGGCGGAGCACCGTACGAGCGAGTCGTCGACCCTGGTCTCGATGGCGCGGTCGTTGTACAGGATCAGGTCCGCGATGGCGAAGAGGTGCTCCAGCGCGTCCTCGTCGCGGTACGCGATCGGGTACCCGGAGATGTTTCCGCTGGTCATGACCAGCGTGTCCAGCCCCTCCTCGGCCAGCAGCAGATGGTGCTGGGGCGCCGAGGGCAGCATCACGCCGATGTTCGGGTTGCGGGGTGCGATCGCCTCGGGCAGCCCACCCCGCTTCTTGCGGACGAGCACGATGGGCCGCGAGGACGAGGCGAGCAGCTCCGCCTCGGCCGGTCCGATCTCGGCGAAGCCCGCCGCGGTCTCCAGGTCGCGGGCCATGACGGCGAACGGCTTGGAGTCGCGGCGCTTGCCGGCCCTCAGGCCGCGTACGGCCGCCTCGTCGCGGGCGTCCACCGCCAGGTGGAAGCCGCCGACGCTCTTGACGGCGACGATCCTCCCCTCGCGCAGCGCCGCCACCGCGGCCGCCAGCGCCTCCTCGCCCTTCAGGGTGTGCCCCGCCGCGTCGGCCGACAGGAGCCGGGGGCCGCAGTCCCGGCAGGCGTTGGGCTGGGCGTGGTAGCGCCGGTCGAGCGGGTCGCCGTACTCGGCCGCGCAGGCGGCGCACATGGTGAAGTCCGCCATGGTGGTCTGCGCCCGGTCGTACGGCAGGGCCTGCACGATCGAGTAACGCGGTCCGCAGTTGGTGCAGTTGATGAAGGGGTAGCGGTACCTGCGGTCCGCCGGGTCCCGCAGTTCGGCGAGGCAGTCCGCGCACACGTGACCGTCGGCGGGGACGATGGTGTTCTTGCTGCCCGTGTGGACGCTGGTCCGGATGACGAACCCGGTCGGCGGGTCGGCCGGCACGGGCAGTTCCTCGACGTGGACTCCGGTGACCCGCGCCTGCGGCGGCGCGTGGTCGGTGAGTTCGGCGAGGAAGGCCTCCACGACGGCGAGGGGGCCGGTGACCTCGGTGAGCACGCCCTCGGGGTCGTTGAGGACCCATCCCGTCAGACCGTGCGCGAGTGCCGCCTTGTAGACGAAGGGGCGGTATCCGACGCCCTGGACCACTCCGGTGACGCGGGCGAGGCGGCGTACGGGCTTCGCGCCGGGGTCTCCGGCGGTCCCGCTCGCGGCGGTGGCGGAGTCACCCCGTGGAGGGCCTCCGCGCACCTCCTGTTCGGTGGCGGTCATGGGTCAGCAGAGCCGCGGGAGTTCGGCGCCGAGCAGTTCCTCGACCACGGAGTCGCGGCCTTCGGCGTCCCGCATCAGGACGAGTGCGCCGTCCTGCTCGGTGACCTCGCCGATGGCGACGGCGCCGGTTCCGTAGGTGTGGGCGCGCAGGGCGTCCAGGACCTTCTGCTCCGCGGAGGGGTCGACGAACAGGCAGACGCATCCCTCGTTCGCCGAGTGGATCGGGTCGATGCCCAGCATGTCCGTGGCCATGAGGGTCTCGAACTGGATCGGCAGCGCGTCCTTCTCGATGCGGATGGTGTGGTCGACCGCCTCCGCGTACTCGTGCAGGACCGCGGCGAGGCCTCCGCGGGTGACGTCGCGCACGGAGCGCACGTCGCCCTCGTCGACGGCGGTGAACAGCGCGTCGAGCATGCCGTTGATCGGGGCGCAGTCGCTCAGGACCCGCTGCTCGAATCCCAGTCCCTCACGGATGGAGAGCAGGTGCACGGTGTGGTTGCCGATCGGGCCGCTGAGGATCACCCGGTCGCCCGGCCTGACGTTGCGCATCCTCAGCGGGGTCCGCTCGAACACCCCCACCCCTGCGGTGTTGAGGTAGATCTGGTCCGCTTCGCCCTTGCGGACGACCTTGGTGTCGCCGCAGACGATCTGGACGCCGGCCTCGCGCGCGGTCTCCCGGATCGAGGTCAGGACCTGCACGAGGCGGGCGATCGGCAGGCCCGTCTCCAGGATCATGCCCAGGGTGAGGTAGAGCGGCCTGGAGCCCACCACCGCGAGGTCGTTGACGGTTCCGCAGACCGCGATCTTGCCGATGTCCCCGTTGCCGAAGAAGGGCGGGTCGACGACGAACGAGTCGGTGGTCATGGCTATCTGCCCGGTGGTGATGGGCAGCATCGCGCTGTCCTCCATCTCGCCGATGTAGACATCGCCGAGAGTCTCCACGATCAGTGCGAGCAGTTCGTGGCTGAGCTGGGTGCCACTGCCGTGGTCCAGGACGACTTCACCGAGTTCGGTGGCCGGGGTGGTCATCGGGTTTCCCTTCGGGGCGTAGGGGGTGGGGTGTGTCCGCGCGGTGGAAGGGAGGTGTTACGGGAGGATCTTGACGACCTTGCGGGGCAGTTCGCCCTCGCTGTCCAGCGTGGCGAGGATCTCCTCGGAGTCCGCGACGGTGGCGCAGTAGCCGCTGAGCCACTCGAGGGACCGGTCGCGGGCCTCGGGGTCGCCGGACACCACGCAGTCGGAGGGGACCCAGATGTTGTAGCCGCGGAAGAAGGCGTCGGCGGCGGTCGTCTGGACGCAGATCTGCGTCTGCAGGCCGGTGACGAGGACGGTGTCCACGCCGTCCTTCTGCAGCAGGTCGTGCAGCTCCGTCTCGTAGAAACCGCTGTCCTTGTTCTTCTCGACGACGGCGTCGGAGGGGTCGAGGAAGTCCCGGAGGATGGCCGCGCCCTCGCTGCCGCGCTGCAGCGGCAGGGTTCCGTCGAAGTCCCGCTCCACGTTGGGGTCGTCGGGCAGGTTCACCAGCTGGAGGTGGTAGATGCCGTGGCCCCGACGGCGCATCTCCTCCAGGAAGTTGACGAAGCGGGGCTGCGCCTCGGCCATGGCGGCGGTCCGCTCGGGCGTCTTGTGGACGACGTCGTGCTGCAGGTCGTTGGTGAGTACAGCGATCTTGCCCATGCGATTCCCTCGTGTGGTTCGGAGCACGACTGAGCGCTGCCGGCGCGCCCCCGGGTGACGGAGGGCAGGCTGGCGCAGTCGATGAGTGCTGCTGGAGAATGGGGGGTGACGCTCTTCCAAGAGCGTTCGGGACACTGCTGGTTGAGAGGGGCGGCCCTTCCCGGCGCAAAGTGTGGTCGGTCACGTGCGACCCGAGGCGGAGTGTCGGAGATCCTCAGGCGGGCCGAGATTTGCACACCCTCCATGAACCCGTCAACAACGCCACGCACTTGGGGATTCTGTGAAGCTTTCGCGAGCGCCCCGATGTCGGCGTCACGCCGACGGATGAGGGCCGGATTCCGGGCCGGGCACCCGCGCGCACGGAGGGTCGCGAGGGCATCGCCCGTCGCCACCAAGGGGCTTGACCTGCGGGCCTGTGCCGCGTGATGATCTCGATCGGTTCGGCGTGCGTCGTGTCCGACCCCCGTCCTCGCACCGCTCTTCCGCGCACTCGCCCAGGGGAAGCCCCCACCTACCACCGGAAAGCGTGTCCACGCTTGTCACCTGTTCCGAGCGAGTCGCCGCTCACGATCGCCTCAGCCCCTGACCCGGTGTCGGCGCTCCGTGGCTCCGCCAGGCTTCCGAGAACGATCGAGGGGCCGTTCCGGATCTCTCCGGAACGGCCCCTGATCCGCGACGTCGGCGGGTCTCAACCGGTGTTCGGGTGGAGGGTGGCCTCACCGGTCAGACGGATGCCGACCCTCCGGCCGAGGCCGACGCCGAGCGGGCCGGGGGCGCGGACGTCGACCGTCCGGTCCAGTCCGTCCACGGCGACGGTGACCATGGCGTCGTGACCGAAGAAACGCACGTCGGTGACGACACCTCCGGTCACGGCACCTCCGGTGCCGAGGCCTTCGGTGCCGGCGGTGTCCGGCTCGGCGAGCCGGAGCTGCTCGGGCCGCAGGAGCACGAGACCCTCGCGCAGGCCCTCCGGGGCGGCGGCGAGGCGGACACGTCCGAGCGCGGTGGTGGCCGTGCCCTTGTCGGCCGTTCCGGGTACGAGCACGGCGTCCCCGACGAACGAGGCCAGCCAGGGGTCGACGGGCCGGTGGTAGAGGTCCTCCGGGGTGGCGCACTGGGCGACGCGCCCCTCGCGGAGGACGGCGACGAGGTCGGCCGTGGAGAGCGCCTCCTGCTGGTCGTGGGTGACGAGCAGGCCGGTCGCGCCGCTCTCCCGCAGCACGGCACGGACCTCCGCCCGTACGGCTCCGCGTAGCCCGCTGTCGAGCGCGCTGAACGGCTCGTCGAGCAGCACGAGATGGGGCCGCGGGGCGAGCGCGCGGGCGAGGGCCACGCGCTGCTGCTGGCCGCCGGAGAGCTCGTGCGGCATGCGGTCGCCGTAGCCGGGCAGCCCCACCAGGTCCAGCATCTCCCCCCCCCGGGCGCGCCGGGTCGTCCGGTCGCGGTCCGTGATGCCGAAGGCGATGTTGCGGGCCACGCTCAGGTGCGGGAAGAGCGCGCCCTCCTGGGGCACGATCCCGATGCGCCGCCGCTCGGGCGGCAGGTGGACTCCGGGGCCGCCGAGGAGCCGGCCGGCCACGGTCACGGTGCCGGCGTCGGCCTTGAGGAAGCCGGCGATCACCCGCAGCAGGGTGGTCTTGCCGCAGCCGGAGGGGCCGAGGACGGCGGCGAGGGCGCCTCCGGGAACGGTGAGGTCGAGGCCGTCGAGGACGGGCCCCGCCCCGCCGCCGTACGCCTTGACGACCCCGCTGACCTGAAGGTCGTTCATGTCCTGGTCGCTCATGTGCGGTGCCTTCCGAGGAGGTACGAGGGGACGGCGGCCAGCAGGATCAGCGCGGCGGCGTAGGGCGCGGCCGCCGCGAACGATCCGGTGCCGGTCTCGGTCCACAGCCGGGTCGCGAGCGTGTCCATGCCGGTGGGGCGCAGGAGCAGCGTGGCGGGCAGTTCCTTCATGCAGACCACGAAGGTCAGGGCGGCGCCGGCGGCGACACCGGGTGCGGCCAGCGGCAGCGTCACCTCGCGCAGTACGCCGAGGGGGGTGCGGCCGAGGGAGCGGGCGATGTCGTCCAGGACGGGCGGCGCCTGGAGGACGGCGGCGCGGGTGGCGGCGACCGCGACGGGCAGGAACAGCACCGCGTAGGCGCAGATGAGGAGCGGGGTCTCCTGGTAGAGGGGGCGGGCGTAGCGGACGGCGAAGAAGACCAGGGCGAGTGCGACGGTGATGCCCGGCACGGCGTGGCCCGCGTAGGCGGCCTGTTCGAGGAGGTGGGCGAGCCGGCCGCGGTGGCGGGCGGCGATGACGCCCACCGGCAGCGCGAGCAGGGTGGTCAGGGCGGCGCCTCCGGCGGCGACGCCCAGCGTGGTGAGGGCGGTGGTCGTCAGTGTGGCGGGGTCCCAGGTCGCGGAGGTGCCGACGGCCAGCCAGTACCCGAGGGTGGCGAGGGGGAAGACGACGGCGAGGGCCACGACGGCGCCGCACCAGCTCAGGGCGAGGGTCCGGAGCCGTCCGAGGGCGACGGGGACGGCCCGTCGGGCGGTGCCGGTGCCGGTGCGGGCGTAGTCGGCGCGGCCGCGGGTGCGTGTCTCGGCGGCCACGAGCAGCACCGTCATCAGGACCAGGACGGCGCTCAGCGCGGCGGCCGGGGTGCGGTCGAAGCTGGCCCGGTAGGAGGTGTAGATGCCCCGGGTGAAGGTGTCGTACCGCATGAGGGAGACGGCACCGAAGTCGGAGAGCACGTACAGGGCGACGAGGAGTCCGCCGCCGGCCGCGGCGGGCCGCAGCTGGGGCAGGGTGACCCGCAGGAAGGTACGGAGGGGGCCGTGGCCGAGGGAGCGCGCCACCTCCTCGTGCCCCGGGTCGGTGCCGCGCAGCGCGGCGGCGACCGGCAGGTACACGTACGGGAAGCTCACCAGGGTGAGCGCGAGGGCGGAGCCGGTGAACCCGGCCAGCGAGGGCGCGGCGGACAGCCAGGCGAAGGCGGTGACGTAACTCGGCACGGCCAGCGGCAGGGTGACGAGCACGGACCAGGCGCGGGCGCCGGGGAGCGCGGTGCGGACCGTGAGCCAGGCGAGCGGGACCCCGATCAGCAGGCAGGCGGCGACGACCGTGGCGGTCAGGCCGAGGCTGCGCAGGAGGAGTTCGCCGGTGCGGCCGTCGGCGACGACGTCCCAGGCGTAGGCGGGGCCGCGTTCGAGGGCACGGACGGCGAGGTAGCCGAGCGGCAGGACGGCGAGGGCCGCGGCGAGGGCGGCGGGCACGATCAGTATCCAGGAGGGCCGGGAACCGGCACGCCTCCGCCCGGCGGGTGCGGGGGCACCTGCCGGGCGGAGGACGTCACCGGGCCGGACGGGGGTGTCCGGTGACGTCATGTCAGACGAGCCCGACGTCCTGGAGCATGGCCAGGGTCTGCTTGAGGGAGTCGAGCCTGCCGAGGTCGATCTTCGGCGGCTGCAGGGTCTCCAGCGGCGGCACGCCGTCGGCCGTCCTCACTCCGGCGGCCAGCGGGTACTCCTTGGTCTCCTGCGCGAAGTACTCCTGGGACTCGGCGGAGAGGAGGTAGTCGACGGCCTTCCGCGCGAACGCGGCCTGCTTCTCGTCCGCGCCCTTGAGGACGCCGACGCCGGCGACGTTGACCAGGCCGCCCGGGTCGCCCTTGGGCAGGTAGTGGATCCGGGCCTTGAGCTTGTCCTCGCCCTTCTCGGCCGCCTGCTCGTACCAGTAGTAGTGGTTGAGCAGGCCGAGGGAGACCTCGCCCCGGTCGACGGCCTCGAGCACCTTGAGGTTGTTCTCGTACGCCTTGGGCTCGTTGGCCTTGAGGCCCGTGAGCCAGGTGCGGGCGGCGGCGTCGCCCTCGAGGACGCGCATGCCGGTGACGAACGCCTGGAAGGAGGCGTTGGTCGGGACGAAGCCGATCCTGCCCTTCCACTCCGGCTTCACCAGCTCGTGGACGCTGTTCGGCGGGGTGGGGACCTGGGCCGGGTCGTAGCCGAGGACGCGCACGCGGCCGCTGACGCCGGTCCAGTCGCCGGCCGAACCGCGGTAGGCCCGTGCGACCTTGTCCAGGGTCGCCTGCGGGAGCGGCGCGAGGCGCTGCTCCTTGGAGAGCGCGCCGAGCGCGCCCGCGTCCTGGGAGAGGAAGAGTCCGGCCTCGGTCTTGTCGCCCTCCTCCAGGAGCTGCGCGGACAGCTCGGCGCTGTCGCCGTAGCGGACCTCGACGGTGGTGCCGAGGTGCTTCTCCAGCTTGTTGATGAGCGGCTTCACGAGGTTCTCGTTGCGCCCGGAGTAGATGACGAGCCCCGCGGGGTCGTCGCTTCCGCAGCCGGCGAGCGGCAGGAGCAGGGCGGCCGCGGCGAGCGCGGTCAGGGTGCGGGCCAAGGGGCGGCGCATACGGGTGAGGCCTTCCTGCCGTCAGCTGTCAAAGAAACCTGTGAATACGGCATTAATAAGGTAAAGCTTACCTAAGGGTCAAGTCAGGATTCGGTAACGGCGGGGACGCGAATCGACATCCGGAGCCCCCTCCCCCTCTTCCGATAAGGACAGGCTTACCTACGATTCGCCCGTGACGCTCCTCCCCGCCCCGCCCGTCGGCGGCCACGCCCTCCCGCTCGCCCGCGGCCTCGCGCACCACGGCGACCGCACCGCCCTGGTGACCGCCGAGGGCGAGGTCTCGTACCGCGAGCTGTCCGAGCGGGTCGAGGAGACGGCACGGCGCCTCGGCACCCGTCGCCGACTGGTCCTGCTGCCCGGCGCCAACACCGTCGGCGCGCTCGTCGTCCACCTGGCCGCGCTGTCGGCCGGCCACCCGGTGCTGCTCGTGCCCGGCGACCACCCGGAGGCGGTGGCCGCGCTCACCGCCGCGTACGACCCGGACGTCGTGGTCCACCAGGAGGACGGCGACGCGTGGCGGATCGAGGAGCGGCGCACCGTCTCCGCACACACCCTCCACCCGGACCTGGCGCTCCTGCTCAGCACCTCGGGCTCCACCGGCTCCCCCAAGCTCGTGCGGCTCTCGCACGAGAACCTCCAGGCCAACGCCGAGTCGATCGCCACGTACCTCGGCGTCCGCGACACCGACCGGGCCGCGACCACCCTGCCGATGCACTACTGCTACGGCCTGTCCGTGATCCACAGCCACCTGCTCCGGGGAGCCGGACTCGTCCTGACCGGCCTCTCCGTGGCCGACGCCTGCTTCTGGGACCTCTTCCGCACCGCCGGGGGCACGTCGCTGGCCGGGGTCCCGTACACCTTCGACCTCCTCGACCGCGTCGGCTTCGCCGAGATGGACCTCCCGGACCTGCGGTACCTGACCCAGGCGGGCGGGCGCCTCGCGCCCGAACGGGTCGCGTCGTACGCCGAGCTGGGCGCGCGACGCGGCTGGGACCTCTTCGTCATGTACGGCCAGACCGAGGCGACCGCACGCATGGCGTACCTGCCGCCCGCCCTGGCCACCGAGCACCCCCGCGCGATCGGGGTCCCCGTCCCCGGCGGCTCGTTCCACCTGGAGCCCGTGGAGGAAGCCCCCGGGGCCGGCGAGGTGGGGGAACTCGTCTACACGGGCCCGAACGTCATGCTCGGTTACGCCCACACCCCCGAGGACCTCGCCCTCGGCCGTACCGTCGACGTCCTGCGCACCGGCGACCTGGCCCGCCGCACCGAGCGCGGCCTGTACGAGATCGTCGGCCGGCGCAGCCGCTTCCTGAAGATCCTCGGCCTGCGCATCGACCCCCAGCAGATCGAGGCCATGCTCGAACGACACGGTCTGGACGCCCTGTGCGCGGGCGACGACGAGGGCCTCGCCCTCGCCGTCGCCCGCGCGACCGGGTGGGACGAACGCCGGATCCGTGGACGCGTGGTGGACGAGTGCGGTCTGCCCGCCCGCGCCGTCCGGGTCCACCTGCTGCCCGAACTCCCCCGCCTGGCCACGGGCAAGCCCGACTACCAGGCCGTACGCGCTCTGGACCGCCCGGCCGACGTGCCCCCGCCCGGCGGGGACGGAACCCCGGAGGACCTGTGCGCGCTCTACGCGCGGATCCTGGACCGCCCGGACGTGACGCCCGACAGCTCCTTCGTCTCCCTCGGCGGCGACTCCCTCTCGTACGTCGAGATGTCGCTCCACCTCGAACAGCGCCTGGGCCACCTGCCGCACGGCTGGCACACGACCCCGATCCGCGAGCTGGGCCGGGACGCCAGAGCCGACCGGGGCGGGCGCCCGTGGAGACGGACGGTCGAGACCACGGTCGTCCTGCGCGCGATCGCCATCCTGTGCGTCGTCGGCTCACACATCCGGCTCTTCGAGATCCGCGGCGGAGCCCATCTGCTGCTCGCCGTCGCCGGCTTCAACTTCGCCCGCTTCCTGCTCACCTCGGCAGGGCGCCGGGAGCGGGTGCGCCGCACGGCACGCAGCATCGCGCGCATCGCCGTCCCCACCATGGCGTGGACCGCGTTCGCGCTCCTCATCAGCGACGACTACGACCTGTCCAACCTCCTGCTCCTCCACAACGCGCTGTGGCCCGAGGACATGGGCCCCGGCCTCCACCTCTGGTTCGTCGAAGCACTCGTCTACATCCTGCTCGTCCTCCTGGGCCTCCTCGCCCTCCCTCCGGTCCACCGCCTGGAGCGCCGCTTCCCGTACGGGCTGCCGCTCGCCCTGGCCGCGCTGGGTCTCCTCACCCGCTACGAGCTGGTGGGCCTGCCCGCCCGCGCCCAGATAACCGACGCGGTCACGGTCTTCTGGCTCTTCGCCCTCGGCTGGGCGACCGCGCGGTCCCGCACCCTGCCGCAGCGTCTCCTGGTGACGACCGCCGCCCTTGCCACGATCCCCGGGTTCTTCCCCGGCGAGCCGCGCCGTGAGCTGTTCGTCATGGCGGGCTTCGTCCTCCTGATCTGGTTCCCCACCCTGCCGAGCAGCCGCCGGCTCAACCGGCTCGCCGGTCTGCTCGCCGGCAGCTCGCTCGCCATCTACCTGACGCACTGGCAGGTCTACCCGGTCTTCGACGACCTCTCGAAGCACCTGGCGTTCGTCGTCTCCCTGGCCTTCGGGGTCGGCTACGCGACGGCCGTCACCTGGCTCGTCCAGCGGCTGTCGGTGGTGCGCCCGGTGAAGGGGAGGGAACGCTTCGACGGGCAGGCCCGTCCCGACAGACACGAGGAACCTCGATGAGCGACGACCCCTGGAACACGATCCGCGCCCTCGCCGCGCACTTCGCCCGGCTCGACTCCACCCGCGGCCTGACGCCGGAGGAGCAGTGGACCCTGCAGGTCCTGAAGATCACCGAGGAGGTCGGTGAAGCCGCCCAGGCCGTCATCGGCGCCCGGGCGACGAACCCCCGGAAGGGACTCAGCCACACCTGGGACCACGTGCAGGAGGAAGTCGCCGACTGCGTCATCACCGGGATGGTCACCCTGGCCCGGATGCGCCCCGACGACGCCGCGGACTTCTTCGCCGCCGTCCTCGCGGAGAAGGCCGCGAAGTTCCTGCCGGCGTCCGACTGAGCGCGCGGGGGCGCCGGCCCGGACGCACCTGGCGGGCCGGAGGACCGGACGCCCCGCGGGGAACGCCGTTTCCCGTGGTTCCGTCAGAACGCGAAGACCGCGCCGTCCGCCGTGCGGGCCCGCAGTTCGCACGGGTTGCCGTAGGTCGCCGACCAGGTGACGCGCCGGCCCTGCCAGACGCCGTCACCGGTGATCGTGACCGGGTTCCACTCGCGCGTACAGGGGTTGCCGTCCCCTAAGCCCGTCAGGCTCGTGAAGTCACCGTCCGCAGCCTCCAGTTCCGCGCAGGCCTCTTCCGGCGCGGGGTGGCTGCCGGACGGGGTCGGGGCGCAGGTCAGGGTGACCGCGCGGGTGACGGAGGCGGTCGCCGGGTCTTCGCCCTCGCCGATGGTGAGGACGAGCGCCGACGGAGCGTAGAGGCTCGCGGGCGCCGCCTGGGCGGTGCCGGTGAAGGCGCTTCCGATGAGCGCGAGACCGGTCGCGGTGGCGAACGCGGTGGCACCGAGGGTGTGGAAGTAGCGCACGGGGGTGTCCCTTCGTGGGGTGACGGGGTGATGCGGGCCGATCGGCCGCACCCCGGAGTCTTGTCGAGGCGATGGGTGATCGCACACGCGGTCGCACCTTTCCGGCCGCGACGCCCGACGGGCCCCTACCGACTGGTCGTTCGGCCAGTTGGGAGGCGGTGCTCCGGTACTCCGCAACGCCCTCCGGGGCGGGGACGCGCCGGACCGTCCAAGCTCGAACGATCCGCTGACCTGCGTCGTCGTGGAAAAGGTTCCGGATTGGACCGTCTGCACCCACTCATGGTCGTCCGGAACCCAGGGCCCCGGTTCGGTCCGGCCCGGCCCCGGCCCCGGTTCGGTCGTGCGTGCCGCCCCTGACGCGGGCGCGGCCGCGAGGCCTCGGTTACCTGTGCGTAACGCATAGGCGGAAGGTGACAGCGGTGACTGTCGGGGTCCGTGGGGGTCATGACAACGTCGTCCTTGTCACCGACCGGAGGGAGTGCGTTGTGAACAAGGGGTACGCGGTCTTCTGCGACGCCGACCGGCACTTCTACGACGCCCCCCACCGTCTGGTCTTCGCCGACGGAGCGGGCGACTCCCTCTATCCGGCCGCCACGCTCCCCGTACCCGAGGGCTGGACCCGCAACCGGACCGGCGACTGGCTCGCCCTGCGTCCCCTGGGCAGCGTCCTCCCGGCGCAGGGCTGGAAGATCCACGTCTCGGCCGGTCTCGACAACGCGGAGACGGTCCTCGCCACGGTTCACGACTACTGCCTGGGTCATGACGTGGCGTTCAAGTTCGTGCCGAGCCGCTACCTGCTGCACCAGCGCAACGCCAAGTACGCGGACCGCGCGGGAAGCGGCAAGTTCATCACGGTGTACCCGGCCGACGACGAGCAGTGCGAGCGGGTGGCCACCGACCTGGCGGGCCTGCTCGACGGCGAACCCGGCCCGTACATCCTCAGCGACCTGCGGTGGGGCCGGGGGCCCGTGCACCTGCGGTACGGCAGCTTCGTCCGCCGCCACTGCTACGACGAGCACGGGGAGCTGCGGCCGGCCGTCGAGGACGGCTCGGGCGCCCTCGTACCCGACCGACGCGGTCCCGTCTTCAGCGTGCCCGAGTGGGTGACACCGCCCGCCTTCCTGCGCCCGCACCTCGACGCGAGGGCCGCGGTGACCGTCCAGGACATGCCGTACGAGATCGAGAAGGCCCTGCACTTCTCCAACGGCGGCGGGGTGTACGAGGCTCGGCACCGGCAGACCGGCAGACGGGTCGTGCTGAAGGAGGCGCGTCCGTACGCCGGGCTGGCCGCCGACGGAGCCGACGCGGTCACGCGCCTGCACCGCGAACGCAGCGCGCTGGAGCGGCTCGCGGGGCTGGCGTGCACTCCGGAGGTCCTCGACGGCTTCACCATCGGGGACCATCACTTCCTGGTCCTCGAATTCGTGGAGGGCAAGCCGCTCAACACCTTCTTCGCCCGCAGGCATCCGCTGATGGAGGCCGATCCGCCGGCGGAACGGCTCGCCGAGTACACGGAGTGGGCCCTGCGCGTGCACGGGCTCGTCGAACAGGCCGTGACCGCGGTGCACGCACGCGGGATCGTCTTCAACGACCTGCACCTCTTCAACATCATGCTGTCCGAGGACGAGTCCTCGGTGGTGCTGCTGGACTTCGAGGCCGCGCAGCCGGCCGCGGAGGGCGGCCGCCAGATCGTCGCCAACCCGGCCTTCGTCGCACCCGCCGACCGGCGCGGCGTGGACGTGGACCGCTACGCCCTCGCGTGCCTGCGGATCGCCCTGTTCGTCCCGCTCACCAGCCTGCTCGCCGTGGACCGGGCCAAGGCCGCCCACCTGGCGCAGGTGGCTGCGGCGCAGTTCCCGGTGCCGGCGGAATTCCTGGACGAGGCGGTACGGGAGATCACCCGCGATCCGTCCGGACCCCCGCCACCCGACGGCGCACCCGCGTCCGTCACACCAGTGTCCGGCGCACCCGCGTCCGGCAGGCCCCCGGGCCGCGCCCGGTTCCTGCCCGAGGAACCCGGGAACTGGCCGCACAGCCGCGATTCGATGGTCGCCGCGATCCTGGCGTCGGCGACGCCCGACCGGGAGGATCGTTTCTTCCCCGGCGACATCGCGCAGTTCGCCACCGCCGGCGGCGGCCGGTCCTTCGGCTACGGCACCGCGGGAATCCTCCACGCCCTCCAGGAGAGCGGCGCCGAGCGATGTCCGGCGGCGGAGGCCGGACTCCTCCGGCACGCCAAGGAGCCGGAGTCCGGCACCCCGCTCGGCTTCTACGACGGGCTGACCGGCATCGCCTGGACCCTCCAGCGGCTCGGCCACACGGCCTCCGCCCTCGAACTGGCCGAACTCGTCCTCGCCGAGGACCATGACGCCCTCGCCCCCGACCTGCACGGCGGAACGGCCGGCATCGGCCTGGCCCTGGACGCCCTGGCCACCGCCACCGGCGAGACGGGCCTGCACGACGCGGCCCTGCGGTGCGCGGAGTTGACGGCCCGCCCGCCGGCCGCGCCCTCCCGGGCCACGGGGGCGGCGCCGGGCCGGACACGGACCGGGCTGCTGCACGGCGGGGCCGGCCGCGCGCTGCTGTTCGTACGGCTCTACGAACGCACCCGGGACACCGCCCTTCTCGACCTCGCCGCCGAAGCGCTCCACGACGACCTCTCCCGCTGTGTGCGCGGAATCTCCGGCACCCTCCAGGTGGACGAGGGCTGGCGCACGATGCCGTACCTCGGCGCCGGCAGCGTGGGCATCGGCATGGTGATCGACGACTTCCTCCTCCACCGCCGCGACGATGCCCTCGACCGGGCCCGTCACGAGATCGTGCGGGCGGCGCAGGCCACCTTCTACGCCCAGCCGGGACTCTTCCGCGGCGCCGCCGGGATGGTGCTCCACCTCGCCCGCACGAACGCCGGCGGACCCGGCACGACGCCCGCCGACGTACGCCGCCAGATCGGCTGCCTGACCTGGCACGCGATGTCCTACCGCGGCCATCTCGCCTTCCCCGGCGAACAGATGATGCGGCTCTCCATGGACCTTTCCACCGGCACCGCGGGCGTCCTGCTGGCCCTCGCGGCGGCGCTGGGCGACCGCCCGGCCCACCTGCCGTTCCTCCCGCCGCTTCCGCGGCCCCAGAACCGGCCCCGTACCGGGGTCGTCCATGCACCACCGTCCCCACACGAAAGGAAACGATCATGAACCTGTTCGACCTGCAGTCCCTGGAGACCCCCAAGGACGAGGCCATCGGCGACGTCGAGACCGGCAGCCGCGCGAGCCTTCTGCTCTGCGGCGACAGCAGCCTCAGCGTGACGACCTGTAACTGACCCGGTCCGGCTCCGCGCACGGCCGCCGTTCAGGCCGGCGCGGAGCCCCGGTGCCCCTGGAGCGTGTCTCCCGGGGCACCGGCCGTCGGGGGCCGATCGCGGGCGACCCGGCGGCGAGGCCACACCCGCCAGGAGAAAGGGATCGGATGGCCCCGCCGACCGGTTCCGACCGACTGCTGCGCGGCGCCGTACGGCACACCGCGGGCACCACGGTCGCGCTGTTCGCCTGCTCGGTCGCCGGTGCGGCCTGCTCGCTCGCCGTCCCCGCCACGGCCGGCAGGACCCTCGACCTGCTGTTGCACCAACGCCCCGGCGCCGGAACCTGGTTGCTGTGCGTGGCCGTGCTGCTCACCGCCGAGGTCCTGCTGGAGACCGCTTCGGTCCTCCTGACCCAGCTCACCAACGCCCGCGCCACCGCCTGGATCCGCACCCGCGCGCTGACCGGGCTGCTCCGCACCGCCCCCCACCGCGCCTCGGCCCACTCGGGCGGCGACGTCGCCGCCCGGCTGTGTGTCAACGCCTCGGACAGCGGCACCGCACCGGCGGCCCTCGCGACCTTCGTGTCCTCCGTACTCGCCCCGGCGGGCGCCCTCGTGGCGCTCGCCCTCATCGACCTCCGGCTCGCCCTCGTGTTCGTCGCCGGCCTGCCCCTGCTCCTGCTGCTGCTGCGCGCGTTCGCGCACCAGTCGTCCGACACCGTCGGCCGCTACCAGCAGGCGCAGGGCGCCGTCGCCGCCCGGCTGGCCGAGGCGCTGCGAGGCGCGCGTACCATCGCCGCCGCCGACACGGTGCGCCGCGAGGAGGAGCGCGTCCTCGCACCCCTGGAGGACATGGCACGGCACGGCACGCGCATGTGGCTCGTCCACGGCCGTGCCGTGGCCCGTAGCGGGGTCCTGCTCCCGCTGCTCACCACGGCCGTCGTGGCGGTGGCGGGGACCGGGCTGGCCTCGGGGGAACTCAGCGTCGGCGCACTGCTGGCCGCCTCCCGGTACGCCGCCCTCGCCGCCGGCATCGGGGGCATCGCGGCACCGCTCGGCACACTGGTCCGGGCCCGCAGCGCCGGACGCCGTACCGCCGAACTGGCCGACCTCCCGGCGATGCCGCACGGCTCCGCCGTCCTGCCGGCCGACGGGACCGGCGGCCTGGAGCTGAGGGGAGTCGGGGTGGTGCGCGACGGCGTCCCGCTGCTCACGGACGTGACGCTCACGGTCGACGGCGGATCGACGGTCGCCGTCGTGGGCCGTTCGGGCGCCGGCAAGTCCACCCTGGCCGCCGTCGCCGGCCGGTTGACGGACCCCGACGCGGGACGCGTCCTCCTCGACGGTGTCGACCTGGCCGAACTGCCCCGCGCCGCACTGCGCGGAGCGACCGCCTACGCCTTCGCCCGGCCCGTCCTCGACGGCGGCCCCGCCGCCACGGTCGGCTCCGCCGTCGCCGCCGGGATCGGCCCCGGCCGGGGCCCCGCCACGGCCGCCGAGATCGTGCGGGCGGCGACGGCCGCCGGCGCCGACACCTTCATCCGTCTCCTGCCGCGCGGATACGACACTCCGCTGGACGAAGCGCCGTTCTCCGGCGGCGAGAGCCAACGCCTGGGCCTGGCACGGGCGTTCATCGGGGCGGGGCGCCTGATGATCCTCGACGACGCGATGTCGAGCCTCGACACGGCCACCGAGCGACAGGTGGAGCTCGCCCTCTCCACCTTGCCGCGTCCGTGCACCAAGCTGATCGTGGCCCACCGGGTGTCCACCGCGGCCCGCGCGGACCGGGTCGTCTGGCTGGAGGCGGGCCGGGTACGACGGTACGCACCGCACCACCGGCTGTGGGAGGACCCGGACTACCGCGCCGTGTTCCGGGCCGAGGCGCCGACGCCCGCCGATGGAGCGTTTCCGGGTGCCGCGACGGAGGCCACGGCGGCATCGGCCCCGCATCCGCCGTCGAAGCCCACGGCGGTACCGGCGCCCGCGGCCCGGCCGTCCCGTTCCGCCGGCCACCCCGCCCCCGAAGTCCTCGGCGCGGGCGAATGACGACGGAGGAGAAGACGGGCCCAGCGGCCCGGGACACCCGGACGGCCCTCCGCTCTTCAGGGCCGGCCGCGGGCGAACCCACCACCACCCGGCGTCTCCTGGCACAGGCGAAGGTGTTCCTCGGCCGCCGTAAGGGCGTCCTGCTCAGACTGGCCGCGTGGTCGGCCGCCGAGTCCACGCAGACGTTCCTCGGCGGCTACTGCGTGGCCCGGTCCCTGGACGACGGCTTCCTGCGCGGCGCCCCCGCGGCCGGGTTGCTCTGGCTGGCCGGCGCCGCCGTGGCCATCCTCCTCGGCGCTCCGGTCGTCCGCGGGGTCTTCGCCCAACTGGCGCACCTCACCGAACCCTTGCGCGACCACCTCGTACGGCGGTCGGTGGCGCACGCGCTGCGCCGCGCCACCGCCGAACGCGGCTCCGTGGACACGACCGCGGTGTCCCGGCTGACCAGCCAGACCGAGATCGCCCGGGACAGCTTCGCCGGACTGGTGCTCGCCGCCCGCTCGTTCGTCTTCGTCGCCGCGGGAGCCCTCGTCGGCCTGATGTCCCTCGCGCCGCAGTTCCTCCTCGTCGTCCTCCCGCCGCTCGTGCTGGGCCTCGCCCTGTTCACCGCCTCGCTGCGGCCCATGGCCAAGGCCCAGCACCGCTACCTCGACGCGGACGAGGCCGTCGGACGACGCGCCGAGATCACCTGCTCCGCCCTGCGCGACACCGTCGCCTGCGGCGCCCAGGAACCGACCGCCGCGCACAACCGCCACGCGATCGATGAGGCCGCCGCCGCCCAGCGGGCCATGGCCCGCTGGGCGGCGGTGCGCACGCTCTCCGTGGCGACGGCGGGCCAGTTGCCGGTGCTCCTGCTGCTCGCCGCGACCCCGTGGCTGCGTCGTCAGGGCGTCACGACGGGCGCCCTGGTGGGCGCGCTCACCTATGTCCTCCAGGCGCTGCTCCCCGCCCTGCAGACGCTGATGACGGTCCTGGGCGCCGCCGGAGCACGCCTCTTCGTCATCCTCGACCGGCTCACCCGGCCGCTGCCCGCGCCCGTCCCTCCCGCGGCCCCCCACGGCGCACGCTCCCGTACCGGCCGGGCGACGGCGGCCCTTGAGCTGAGCCGGGTCCGGGCCGCGTACGGGCCCGGCACCCGCGCCGTCCTCGACGATCTGGAACTGACCGTCGAGGACGGGGAGCACCTCGCCGTCGTCGGCCCGAGCGGCATCGGCAAGTCGACCCTGCTGCAGGTCGCGGCGGGACTGCTGGCGCCCGACCAGGGCGACGTACGCCTCTCCGGCCGCCCCGTCGGACAGTGCACCCCGCCGGAACTGGCGGCGCTGCGCGTGCTGATCCCGCAGGAGGCCTACGTCTTCACGGGCACCCTGCGCGACAACCTCCGGTACCTACGGCCCGACGCAGGCCGGTCCGACGTCGACGAGGCCGTCCGCGTCCTGGCCCTCGAACCGCTCGTCGCACGTCTCGGAGGTCTCGACCGGCCGCTCACCCCGGAGGCCCTGTCCCTCGGCGAGCGCCAGCTGATAGCCCTGGGGCGCACCCACCTCTCCCCCGCCCCGCTGCTGCTGCTCGACGAGGCGACCTGCCACCTGGATCCCGTCGCGGAGGCCACGGCCGAGCACGCCCTGCGCGCCCGGCCCGGGACCCTGGTCGTGGTGGCCCACCGGCTGTCGTCCGCCCTGCGCGCGGACCGCGTCCTCGTCCTCGACGGCACCCGGGCCCAGTACGGCACCCACGAGGCCCTCCTCGCGCGCTCGGCGCTCTACCGCGACCTGGTGGGGCACTGGAACGACGTCCCGCGGTGACCGGAGGGCGTCACGCGACGGCGGTCAGGTCCATCCGGCGCCCTGGGCGATCCGGATGGCGTCCACCCGGTTCCGCGCGCCCACCTTGCGGATGACGCTCGCCATGTAGTTGCGGACGGTGCCTCGGGACAGATACAGCGCCGCGGCGATCTCGGCGACCGGTGCCCCCTTGGCCGCCAGCGAGAGAACCGCCAGCTCACGCCGGGTCAGGGGCATCTCCGCGGCCTGGAGGAACCCGAGAGCGAGCGTGTCGTCGATGAAGCGCTCGCCCGCGGCGACACACCGCACCGCCTCCAGTAATCGGCTCTTCGAACCGTTCTTGTCGACGAATCCCGTCGCGCCCGCCGCGTAGGCCCGGCGCAGTACGCCAGGCCGCTGCGCGGGGATCAGCGCCAACAGCGGCGAACCACCCGGCGCGGCCGACGTCGCCGATGCCGACGCGGTCGGGGACGCGGCCTCGGTGGGCGGCAGACATTCGGCATCGGCGACGTACACGTCCGGCGCCGTCGTCTCCTGCGTCCGACCCAACGGCCAGTTCGGCAGCGAGGACACCACCGAGCACCCGCCCGATCGCAGCAGGTCCACGAGCGCAGCACGCAGGAGCTGTGCTTCGTAGACCACCGTCACTCTGAGCATTCCCACCCCTTCGGTCCTCCGTCATGCCATGGGGGCCTGACGTGAGCAGCCACCCCACCCCTCTGCCCCTGCCACGGGAGAGAGAACGCGGCAGCGGGCGCACAGGGGGCGCACGACGGCGCGCTCGGGCCGGATCCATTCCCTCGTTCCGACCGATCCGCAGGTTGCCGGGCTGCGCCACCGAACGGAGCACATAAGGAATGTCCAGATCACATGCTCGCCGTCGACCGCCCCACGCGCGTCGACCCCCGACCGGTGCCTGAGCTCCCGGGTCGGGTCGTCGACCGCGAAGACCGCTCCGGTCCGGCCCACCCGGACTGATTGTCGGGCAACTCACTCCTTCCGGTAGCTCAGACCGCCTCACCGTCACGCCTCTCTCCCCGCGCGGTTACGTACAAGCACTCATGGAGCCAGGCCCGGGATAGACGGGCCTCTGAAGACAGGTGACGGAAATGCGAACTGAGGCCGCCAAGCGGGTCGAGCTGGTCTTCTCCCTCTTCGACGCCAACGGCAACGGAGTCATCGACTCCGACGACTTCGACCTCATGACGGGCCGTGTTCTGGAGGCGGCCGTCGCATCGGACGACGACGCCAAGGCCGCGATCCGGGCCGCGTTCCGTCGCTACTGGACGACGCTGGCCACTGAACTGGACGCCAACGGCGACGGTGTGATCACGGTCGACGAGTTTCGTCCGTTCGTGCTCGACCCCGAGCGCTTCGGTCCCACGATCACCGAGTTCGCCCAGGCGCTCGCCGCACTGGGTGACCCCGACAAGGACGGCCTGATCGAGCGCCCGCTCTTCGCATCGCTGATGACGGCGATCGGCTTCGAGAAGGCGAACATCCACGCGCTCTTCGACGCCTTCGGCCCGGACGCCGAGGACCGCATCACCGTGGCCACGTGGGCCGCCGGCATCGAGGACTACTACGCGCCGGACCTGGCCGGGATCCCGGGCGACCAGCTGGTGGCTGCCCAGCCCGTCTGACACGGCCCGTCAGCGGCAGTCCGGGGAGGCGGGCCCTCGTTCGTCAAGGAGCCCCGCTCACCATTCCTCGGCTGCCGGGCGGTCGTTCCCGCCCCACGCGAAGCCCCCGGCCAGGTACGCGATCCCGGACCCCTGAGCGGGCGTCGTCGTGAGCGCGGCGGACGTCATGGCCGGGGCTTGTGCGCGAACACCCACCGGTTCCCCTCCAACGCGTCGTTCGGCTCGGGGAGGGGGCCGCGTCCGTGTCGACGGGTGAAGTCGAAGGGCGTGCGCGTCGAGGTGGTCCAGCCCTTGGCCGTCAGGTCGCCCGCGGAGTCGGGCCGTGGGCCGGTGTCGAAGAGGTGGAGCAGGTCGATGCCGATCTGTTCGCGCGTCGCCGTGTAGATCGTGCTGTCGCGGTACGCCAGCAGGTCCTTCTCCAGCTTGGCCTCGAAGGCCAGAGCACTGCCTCCGCCGGCCAGCCTGTCCACCGTGTCGATGAGGTTCGTCTCGGCGCTGCTCGGCAGGTAGAAGAGGAGACCCTCGGCCAGCCAGACGCTCGGCACGGCCGGATCGAAGCCGACGGTGGTCAGCGCGGTGGCCCAGTCCGCGCGCAGGTCGACCGGCACGGGTACGCGCTTCACCTTCGGGGCGGCCGACAGGTCCGTGAGCACCTGCTGCTTGAAGGCCAGCACGGCCGCTCTGTCGATCTCGAAGACCACCAGGTCGGACGGCCAGTCCAGCCGGAAGGCGCGGGTGTCCAACCCCGCGCCCAGCAGGACGACCTGACGGACGTCCGTGCGGACCGACCGGAGGAGGAAGTCGTCGAGGACCCTGGTCCGCAGACCGAAGTACCGGGCGAAGCGTCCCCACAACGGGTTGGCGTCCCCGTCCGGGACGTCCTCGATGCGTACCGGCCAGTCCGCGCACGCCGGGGCGGCGCGCACGAAGTGCTCCGCGTAGGCGTCCTGGGCCAGGCTGTCGTGGCGGTGGGTCTCGATCGCCCGTGCCGCGGCGACCAGGAGGGCGGTCAGGCCGACACCTCCGTCCACGCCTTCCACGTCTGTCTGCTGCGGCGCCGCGTCGGTCATGCTTCCTCCGTTGGCGGGAGTGGGGAGTACGGGGTGTCCGCTTGTCGGATGGGACGGTTCCGCGGTGCCGCGTGCCTCGTTCATCGGCTTGTCCTTTCCGGGAGCAGGACGGGTTTGACCACGCGGCCCGCGTCGCAGTCGCGTTCGGCCTCGTTGATGTCGGCCAGCGGGTAGGTGCGGATAAGCTGGTCGAAGGGGAAGCGGCCGGCCTGCCAGAGCCCGGTCAGCCGGGGTATCAGCAGTCCGGGTACGGCGTCCCCTTCGCAGATGTGGCGGATGCCGCGGCCTCGGTCGAGCGTGCCGGGTTCGAGCGGTAGCGCGGTGTGGAGGCGTGCCACCAGACCGAGGCTGCCGGTGGGGCGCAGTGCCTGGAGCGCGTGGTTGATGAGCGGGGCCGAGGCCGTGGTGTCCAGGGCGTACTGTGCGCCGCCGTCGGTGAGCCGTCGGATCCGTTCGGGCAGCCCGGTCGTTCCGGCCGGCAGCGGGATGGCGCCGAACCGTTCGGCCAGGGCGAGTCGTCGGGGATGCCGGTCGACGGCCACGGTCAGGACACCGGCGGCGGTGGCCGCCATCACCGCGGCCAGGCCCACGGCGCCGGCTCCGAGGACCGTCAGGGTGTCGCCGGGGCCCGCTCCGAAGGTGTTCAGCACGGCTCCGGCGCCGGTGAGGAAGCCGCATCCGAGGGGACCGAGCAGTTCGAGCGGCAGCGCGGGGTCGACCCGGACGGCGTTGCGGGCCGGGACGAGCGCGTACTCGGCGAACGAGGACTGGCCGAACCAGCGGGGGGCCAGTGCTTTCCCGGTCGCGTCCGTGAGTCGCGGCGGTTCCTCCTCGCGTCCTCCGAAGAGGTTGAGGGAGGCGAAGGAGTCGCAGTAGGCGGGGGCCGCGCCGCGGCAGTTCCGGCAGTGTCCGCAGGAGTCGAAGCTCAGCACCACGTGGTCACCCACGTCGATCGCGGCGTCGGGGCCGCTGCCCGTCCGCACCACGACCCCGGCACCCTCGTGGCCCAGGACGGCCGGTAGCGGGCTGCGGCCGGCGGAGTGCCGGACCGCGAGATCGGTCCGGCACATGCCGGCGCCCGCGATCTCGACGAGGATCTCGCCGGCGGCGGGTTCCGTCCGCAGGGTCACCTCCTCGACCGTGAACGGGTCCTCGTACGAGCGGAGCACGGCCGCCTGGAACCTCATCGTCACGCCTCCTGCGGGCGGTGGACGACGAACGGTTGGAGGTTGCCGTAGAGCCCCCACGGTCCGCCCGCGACGCCGACTCCGCTGTCCTTGACGCCGGCGAAGGGCTGACCGAGGGACAGTTCGGCATGGTGGTTGATCCAGGCCGTGCCGCATTCGAGCCGGTCGGCCACCGCCTCGGCCCGGTCGAGATCGGTGCCCCATACGGAGCCGCCGAGGCCGAAGCCGGTGCCGTTGGCCGCGTCGACGGCTTCGTCGAGGCTCCGGTACGGCAGGACCGGCAGAACCGGTCCGAACTGTTCCTCGGTCACCACCGGACTGCCGGGCGGGACGTCGGTGAGGATCGTGGGGGCGAAGAAGTAGCCCGGTCCGTCCAGCCGGTGGCCTCCGGTCGCCGCCCGGGCGCCGTCCGCCAGGGCATGCTCCGTGACCCGTTCGACCCGGGAGAGCTGCGGGAGGTTGTTGAGCGGTCCGAGTCGGGTCCCGGGGTCGAGGCCGGGCCCGACGGTGACGGACTTCGCGCGCTCGGCGAGGGCTTCGACGACCTCGGCGTGGAGTCCGGTGGGGACGTAGACGCGTTTGACCGCCATGCAGACCTGTCCGCAGTTGCGGAACGCGGCCCAGAACAGCCGGTCCGCGATCCGGTCCACGTCGACGTCGTCCAGCAGGACGGCGGCGTCGTTGCCGCCCAGCTCCAGGGTGACCCGGGCGAGCGAGGCCGCCGCGGCTCCGGCGACGGCCCGCCCGGTGGGCACCGAACCCGTGAAGGTGACGTGGCGGATGCCCGGGTGGGACGCGAGGCGGGCACCGAGGGGTTCACGGCCTGTGACGACGGTCAGTACGTCCCCGGGCAGGACGGTGGCGAGGACGGAGCCGAGCATCCGGGTGGCGAGCGGAGTGAACGGCGACGGTTTGAGGACCATGGTGTTGCCCGCCGCGAGCGCGGGCGCGAACTTCGCCGCCGCGAGCTGGAGGGGAAAGTTCCACGGCACGATCGCGGCGACGGGTCCGAGGGGGCGCCAGCGGACCTCGCTGTGTACGGGCCGGCCGTCGTCGATCCGGCGGGTCCGGGGGGCCAGGTCGGCGAAGTAGCGCAGCCGTGCCGCGGTACGGGCGACCTCCGCGTACGACTCGGCCAGGGGTTTGCCCTGTTCGCGGGTGAGCAACCGGGCCAGGTCGTCACCGGCCGTCTCCACGGCGTCGGCCGACGCCCGCAACGCGGCGGTACGGACGGCGGGGTCGGCGCGCCAGCCGTGCCAGGCTCGCTCGGCGCGTGCGAGTACGTCGTCCAACTCGCCCGGCTGCTGATCGGGGGCCTCGTCGAAGGCCTCCCCGGTGGCCGGGTCGACGACGGGGAAGCGTACGGCCCGGCCTCCGGGGTCGCGGCCGGCCTCGGGCGTCGGCATGCCGGCGGTCAGTTCGCGGTGGGGACGCCGACGGCGTGCTCCCGGGCCTGCCGGTCCATCTCCGCCCGGAAGGCGGCCACCAGATGCGGCTGGATCCGTCCGGCGTTGCGGTCGCCGCCCTCGCAGACCGCTCCCCGCACGCCCACGATGTCCGTGCCCATGCGGGTCAGCGGACCGAGGTCGGCCCCCGTGACACTGCCCGCCAGGGCCGCGAGCAGACCGGAGGCGTGGGCCAGCCGTACGAACTCGGCGCAGACCTCCGGAGGAACGTGGTCGAACAGCCGCGTCCCGTCCTTGATCGCGGTGTCGAGCATGGCCGCGTCGGCGCCGGAGCGGGCGGCGATGTCGGGCACGGCGAGCGGGTTGACGCAGCCGATGCGGTGGGCGTCGGCGTAGCCGGAGGCGACGACGAGCGCGTCGGGGCGGTGGTCCTTCACCGCTCGGACGACCGCGCGCATGACCTCGATGCCCTGGTCCGGCGTCGTGCATCCGTAGAGGCCGACCTTGATGTACGTGGCGCCGGAGACGACGGCGCCGAGTGCGGCCTGCGCCACCGTGCCGGGCTTGTACGGGACATCACCCACGGTGGCGGACACGGGCTTGTCCGCCGGTACCGCGTCGCGGATCTCCCTGATGACCCAGGGGAAGTTGGCGCCGAGCGAGCCCTCATCGGGCTTCTTGACGTCGACGATGTCGAGGTGCTCCGCCGCCTTGGCACAGTCGAGGGCTTCCTCGACGCTGTCCGGGGAGATGAGAAGCAACACCGTGAACTCCTTCTGTCGCATGTCCACCTGGCCGAGGGACAGGGGGTGCGGATCATCTGGTTCATGTGCGGTGCTCATCATTTCCACCACCTGCGGTCACCGGTAGGGCGCGCAGAGTATTCATGAGGGCGCTCACGCTCACGTGGGATGCGCCGTGCATACCGGGGAGAACCGGGACGCTGCGGGCGCGGCGACCCGGGGGGCCGGTTCCTGGCGCCCCAGGAAGGCCAGGGCTTCCACCGGCGCCGCTCTCTGGTTCCCAGCCGGCGACCACCAGCGTTCCGGGCATGGGAAAAGCCGTCCTCCCATGTGTGAGAGAACGGCTTCCGACCTGCGTAAACGCTGGTCGGGACGACAGGATTTGAACCTGCGACCCCTTGACCCCCAGTCAAGTGCGCTACCAAGCTGCGCCACGTCCCGGTGCGCGTCTCCGCCGGGTTTCCCCCGCGTCGGCGTGCAGGGAAAACACTACCTCACTCCGGAGGGCGGGATGACGCACGGGCTGTCACCGGGTCCGTGGCGGCGGGGTCGGCGCCGCAGGCGGCCGCCAGGGCCTTCGCCTCGGCGAGGGTGGTGGCGGAGCCCGTGGCGCGGGCGAGGTCCAGTCGGGCTCGGGCGTCCTCGTAGCGGGAGGGGGACGCCGCCAGGTGTTCGACGGCCCGGGTCAGGAGGCGGCGGGACTCCTCGGGCTCGGCGAACAGGGCCAGGCAGCGGAGGGCTTCGCCCAGGACGGTCGGGGTGCCGAGGCGTTCGGCGTGGGCGTGGGCCTCGGTGGCGATGCGGGCGGCGCGGTCCGGGTCCGTGGCGGCGAGGGCGCGGGCCAGGTCGAAGGGCCAGGGTGCCCAGAGGCCGTGGTGCCTGCCGCGGCCGGCCAGGGACTCCGCCGCCGCTTCGAGCGTGGCCACCGCCTCCTCGTGCCGGCCCTCGGCGAGCAGCAGCCGGCCGAGGACGCTGGGGCCGTCGGGCAGGACGATCGCGCCCGGCCAGGGCGGGCCGAAGGCGTAGCGGTCGGCGACGCTCCGTGCCTCGGCGGTACGGCCCCGGGCGACCAGGGTGTCGATGAGGAGGCAGGCGGTGTCCCAGTGGACGGGGAGTCCGGTGCCGACCCGGTCGGCGAGCCGGAGCCCTTCCTCCAGGTGGTGCTGCGCCCGGGGCAGGTCGCCGCGCCGTCGGTGGACCAGGCCGAGGAGGGTGTGGGCGAAGGCGAGGTGGGCGCCGCTCCAGCCGGAGATCTCGAAGGCGCGGACGGCTTCGCCGAACAGTGCCTCGGCCCGGTCGGGACGGTCGGAGAAGGCGTACGCGATGCCCGTGAGCGCCGGGATCTCGAAGCCCCAGGTGGTGTCGGTCCAGCCGAGTCCCCGGGCGGGTGCGCCGTCGACGAGGGTGCGGTCGCAGGGCCGTACGATCTCGTCGGCGGGTTCGCCCCGCATCATCCCGTCGAAGGCCCGTACGGCGACGAGGGCACGTTCGGAGTTGTCGGCGCAGGTGAAGTGCTCGGTGAGTTCGGCGAGACGGCGGGAGCGGCCCTGGCCGTCCTCCTCGGCGGCCTGGAAGCCCTCGAACATGAAGTGCGCGGCCTGGAGGCGTCGGCGGCCGGTGCCGGGCGAGGTCCGGGTCGCCGCCGCGCCGGCGGTCCTGGCCGCCTCCTGGAGCTGGTTGTCGTGGGCGAGGGCCTGGGCGAGCCGGTGGGTCGCGTCGATGCGCAGGGCGTCGTCGAGGCCGGGCAGTTCGAGCGCGGACCGCAGGTGGCGGACGGTGGCGCCGGGTGCGGTGAGCAGGGACGCGCAGCCGAGTTCGTAGAGGACCCTGGCGTACGTCTCCGGGCGCGGCGGCTCCGCGAGGGCCCGTCCCAGACAGCGGCGGGCGGCCTCGGGGGCTCCGACGGCGAGGTGCTCGACTGCGGCGGCCCGCAGTTGGCGGACGACGTCCTCGTCGTCGTCCGGGTGGACTTCGAGGAGGTGGCGCGAGACGGCGGCGGGGCCGAGGCCCGCCGCGGTGAGCGCCCAGGCGGCGCGCCCGTGCAGGGCGGTCCGGAAGGCGGGCGGCATGGATCCGTAGACGGCGGTCGCGATGAGCGGGTGCGCGAACTCCAGCCGGTCGGTGGAGGAGGGCGGCACCGCCTGCCTGGTCTGCACGATCCGGGCGTGGCGGAGCCGGTCGGTGTGTGCGGCGACCTCGGTCGGGGGCATGCCCGTGAGTTCCGCGAGGAGCTTCGGTGTGCTGTCGGAGTCGAGGACGGCGATGGCCCAGGCGAGGCGGGTGGGTCCGAGGCCGAGCGCTTCCAGGCGGGAGACGAGGCCTCCGCCGCGCGCGGCCGCGCCGAGGTCGCGGAGGAGCGCGGCCGATCCGGCGACGGGTTCCAGCATCCGGTCGCGGACCTTGGCGAGGAGTTCGACCGTCTCGTACGGGTTGCCGGAGGTCACGGTCCACAGTTCGTGGCAGAACGGTTCGTCCGCGTGCCCGCCGAGCACGTCACGGGCGAGTGCGGCGGTGGCGGCGGGCGTGAGGGCGTGCAGACCCAGGGTCAGGACGGCGCGGTCGCCGATGCCGGCGAGGGTGGCGGGCACCCCGGCGCCGTTCGGTTCCGTCGGCAGGTGGCGGTGGGCGAGGACGACGAGGGCGGGCAGCCGGCCTTCCCTCGGGATCCGTGTGAAGGTGTCGAGCCAGTCGAGGGATTCGGCGTCGGCCCACTGCGCGTCGTCCACGAGCAGCACCAGCGGCCGGTCCCGCAGCCGCTCCGCGAGCCGGTCCAGGAGCCTGGCGAGTCCGTCCCGTACGCCCTGGGGGTCGGCGGGCGCCGCCGAGGGCGGCGGCGCGAGACCGAGCGCGGGCGCGAGGAGGTCGAAGTGGCCCCCGAAGAGGTCGCGGACCTCCTCGGCGCCGAAGCCGTCGAGGGCGGGCTGGAGGAGCTGTCGGGCGAGGTGGAAGGGGACCGAGGTGAGGGTCTCGCCGCCTCGGGCGGTCAGGACGGTGCACCGGTCCTGGGCGGTGCGGCGTATCTCGGCCAGGAGCGCCGTCTTGCCGATTCCCGGCTCGCCGCGGTAGACGAGGATGCCGCCGCGCACGGGTCCGCCCGCCGTGGCCGCGGCGACGAGTTCGTCGACGGCGTGGACGGCGGCGGCGAGCTCGGGGCCGCGTTCGAGCAGCCCTTCGTTCCGTGCGGCGACGGACGCTGCCGCGCGGCCGGGACCTGCGGGGGTCTCGAAGGGCCTGACGGGCGGCGACTGTTCGGGTTCCGACGGCACCGGTGACTCACTCCCCACACGAGCAACTGCCTTGATGTGACCCGCGTGACCCACGCGGACCAGTGACCCACTGGATCGTTGAGCCTAGCGGTCCTGATCGTCGGAAGGGTGACAATGGACGGGTGAAGCGGACAGCGAGTGACCGTGGGAGAGACCGTGATGACGAGGGGCGGGCCCGCAGCGCGCGTCCCCGGGACGGTCTCGGCCGGCCCCTGCCGTACGGGGAGGAGGGTGTGCCCCGGCAGCCGGAGGGTGTGGTGCGCGGGCCGGCCGAGACCCTGCGGGAGGCGCAGCGGCTGTTGGACGCCGGAATGCCCTTCCACGCGCACGAGGTCTTCGAGGACGCCTGGAAGTCCGGCCCGGAGTCGGAGCGGGAGCTGTGGCAGGGCCTCGCGCAGCTCGCGGTGGGTCTGACGCATGCCGCCCGGGGCAACATCGCGGGCGGGGCGCGGCTGCTGCGCCGTGGCGCCGACCGCCTCGCGGGCGGGACGGTCGGGAGCGCGTCGGCCGGGAGCGGGTCGGCCGCCGGGGCGTACGGCATCGATGTCGGCGGGCTGGTGTCCTGGGCGCGGGAGTTGGCCGACCGTGCGGAGGCGGTGTCGGAGGGAACGGATGGTGCGGTGCTCGACGCCGTCGGCGAGGCGCCCCGGTTGTGCCGGGGGGCGTCCTGAGGGCGGTTACGTCCGGGCCGGGTCGAGGGCGCTCCGCAGCACCGCGGTGTGGGCGGCGGCCGGGTCCCTGGCGGCGGTCAGCAGGGTGACGGTCTGCCCGTTCGCGAGGTCCCGCAGCCGGTCGAGGGCGGCGGCGGCCTCGGGCGCGGCGAGTTCGGCCTCGTAACGGCGGCGGAACTCCTCGTACTCGCCGTCAGGCCCGTGGTACCAGTGGCGGAGTTCGGTCGACGGGGTGAGGGCTTTGGGCCACTCGTCGATGCGGGCGTCGGTCTTGCCGAGGCCGCGCGGCCAGAGCCGGTCGACGAGCACCCGCACGCCGTCGTCGGGCGACGGGGCCTCGTAGACCCGGCGGACACGGACGTCATGGCGGTGCGCGGGCATGGTCCCAGCGTGCCGGACGGGGCGGGCGGTGTCGTGGCGGTGGGGGCCGACCGGGGGGACATTGAGTGTCCCTGGTGTCAGGCTCCGGTGCGCAGGGCCGGGAGGAGGACGGCGTCGACGAAGCCGCGCATGGTCGACGCGTCGGTGAAGCGTTCTTCGAAGAGGCGCTCGACGCGGAGCATGCCCAGGAAGCAGGGCGCGACGAATCCGATCGCGGGGTTGTCGGCGTCGACCTCGCCCCGCTCGACCGCCCGCGCCACCACGGCGTCGATGGCCGCGACCTCCGGGGCGATGACGGTCTCGCGGAGCGCGGCGCGCAGGTCGGGGTGCTGGATGAAGGCCTGGGCGACGGCCTCCATGAGTTCGGCGTCGCGTTCGCGGTGGGACGCGGCGATACGGGCCGCCTCCCGCAGGTCCCCGGCCAGGGTGCCGGTGTCGATGCCGGCGAAGACGGTGCACCGGCGCTGGGCGAGCGCGGCGGTGACGAGCTGCGGTTTGGTGCCCCACTGACGGTAGAGCGTGGCCTTGCCGCACTTGGTGCGGGCCGCGACGCCCTCCATGGTGACGGAGTCGTAGCCGCCTTCGCGCAGGAGGCAGAGCACGGCGTCGTACAGCTCCGTCTCGCGCTCCGGCGTGATCTTGCTGCGGCGGGCTGCGGCGGTCGCGGCCTCTGTGGACATCGGTCCCTCCCGGACACCTGGTCGTGCACATACGAGAGTAGGGGGTGCACAATCGAGACGCAAACGTATCGAGACGCTTGCGTCTCGATGAAATCGGATCTAGGCTCACTCCGTTTGTTGCCGATGGGACGGATTTGAGGGCCGCGCGATGGCTGCCGGGATACGCGGGATACGAGGACCACGTCCTGCCGGAACGGGGCTGACGCCTACCCCGGGCCCCTCCGGGCACGGCGGCGGACGCGGCGACGGCAGCCCCGCACCGGCGGCGGAAGCGGGCGGAGAGCGCTCCGGCGAGTCCGCCAGACCGCCCCTGCTGCGCGAGCTCGCCCTCGTGACCGCGCTCTTCCTCGTCTACAAGTTCGGCCGCCTCTTCGCCAACGGCCACGAGACCCGCGCCTTCCGGAACGCCGACCGCGTCTGGGACGCCGAGCGCGCGCTCCACCTCCCCGGCGAGGGAACGATCCAGCAGTTGCTCCTGCACGGCGAACCACTGATCCGGGCGGCCAACACGTACTACGCGGCCGTCCACTTCCCCGCCACCCTCGCCTTCCTCGTCTGGCTCTACGTGCGCCGCCCCGCCCACTACGTGTGGTCGCGCCGCGTCCTCGCGCTCGTCACCGCCGCCGCCCTCGCGCTGCACCTGCTGATGCCGCTCGCCCCGCCCCGGATGCTCGCGGTCGGCGGACTCGTCGACACCGCCCGGATCTACGGACCCTCGGTGTACGGCGCGACGCCGGAGACGGACTCGATGGCGAACCAGTTCGCGGCCATGCCGTCGCTGCACTTCGGCTGGGCGCTCATGGTCGCGATCGGGCTCATCGCCGCCACCCGGTCCCGCCTCCGGTTCCTGTGGCTGCTCCACCCGCTGGTCACCCTGCTCGTCATCGTCGGCACCGCCAACCACTACTGGGCCGACGCGCTCGCCGCCGCCGCGCTCCTCGGCGCGGCGCTGCTGGTCGTACGCGCCCCCGGCCGCCGGACGGCGTCCCCGCCGGCACCCGTGCCGCACGCGCCCGGGGCGGCTTCTCTCCCGGCAGGAGCCTTCCGTTGAACGCCGCCGTCGGCACCGTCATCGCGGTTCTGCTCTCCCTCGTCTCCGCCGCCGGATACGCGCTCGCCGCCGTCGCCCAGTCCCGGCTCGCCGCCGCCTCCCCCGCCCAGGACGGGCCGGGGGCGCTGCGCTCGCTGCTCGCCCACGGACCGTGGTGGTCCGCGGTCGGCCTCAACGCCGCCGGAGCCCTCGCCCACGTCGCCGCCCTGCACTACGGGCCGCTGACCCTGGTCCAGCCGCTCGGGGCGCTGACGCTGGTGGCGGCGCTACCGCTGGGCGCGTACCACGCACGGCGCCGGGTGACCCGTACCGAATGGCGGGGAGCGCTGTGGACCCTGGCCGGGCTCGTCGGTCTGGTCGCCATGACCGGTCCTGCGGCTCCCGGCGAGGCACTCAGCCTGCGCGAGTCCCTGGCCGTCGCCGGGGCGACCGTGCTCCTGATCGCCGCGCTCGCCTCCGGCCGGTCGCACGGTCGCGAGGGCCGGTCGGATACCCGGGGCCGCAGCGGGCTCGGGCACGCCACCGCCTCCGGCATCGCCTCCGGGGTCGCGTCCGCGCTCACCCAGACCCTGACGGCCGCGTTCGCACACCGACTGCCGGGGGGCGCCCCCGCGTGGTGGCAGACCGCCCTCCTCGCGCTCCTCGTATCGGGCTTCGCCACGGGGGGACTCCTGCTCTCGCAGGCCGCCTACCGGGGTGGACTCGCCGCCCCGCTCGCCGTGGTCAACCTCTCCAATCCGGCGGCCGCCGCCGTGATCGGGGTGGCCCTGCTCGGCGAGACGTTCCGGGCGGGCGCCTGGGGCTGGCTCGTGGCGGCCGCCGCCTCCCTGGTCGCGGCCCGGGGCGTGGTCCTCCTGACGAAGGACGGCCCGGAGGGTGGACGGATCGCTGGACCGGAGCGAGGACAGGCGGACGACCCCACAGCCGAGCCCGCCCCGGAGCCCGGCGCCACGCGCGCGCGTGAGGGTCGGCGGACCCGAACGGTACCGCCGCGCTCCCTCGGGGGGCCCGACGCGGAAGCGGCCGTGGCCGCGGCCGTGGCCGTGGCCCGGGCGCATCCGGCGCTCTCCCCCGGTTCGGCCCGCGCCGAGCCGTCCCCCCGCCCGGCGCCGCCCCGGACCGAGCCGCTGCCCGTGACGGTCGGAGGCTGAGAGCGCTCGTTCCCGGCGGGGCGAGCACCCCCCCCAATTCGTCACCTTGACGACAAGCGAGATCACCCCCTATCGTCAGTTTGACGACAAGGGGGTTCCTCTCATGGCAGACATCACCCGCCGCGCCGGCTGGCGCCACCTGCGCTCCGCGCCCACCGCGCACATCCGCCACCAGCACCGCGGCCGGCTCGTGCACGACGGCGAGGGGCTGAGCTTCTGGTTCCGGCCGCTCACCGCCGCCCTCTCCGAGGTGCCGGTGAACGACCGCGAACTGGCGATGGCCTTCCACGCCCGTACCGCCGACTTCCAGGACGTGAGCGTCCAGTCCACCGTCACCTACCGGATCGGCGACCCGGCGGCCGCGGCCACCCGGCTCGACTTCTCCATCGACCCCGACACCGGCGCGTGGCGCGGCGCCCCGCTGGAGCAGATCGCCACCCTCCTCACCGAGACCGCCCAGCAGCACGCCCTCGACGTCCTGGCCCGTACCGCCCTCGCCGAGGCGCTCATGGACGGGGTGGCGGCGGTGCGGGACCGCGTGACGGCCGGACTGGCGGCCGAGCCCCGTCTCCCGTCCACCGGCATCGAGGTCGTCGCCGTCCGGGTGGTGGCCATCCGCCCCGAGCCCGAGGTCGAGCGCGCCCTGCGGACGCCCGCCCGGGAGCAGATCCAGCAGGAGGCCGACCGGGCCACGTACGAGCGACGAGCCGTCGCCGTGGAGCGCGAGCGCGCCATCGCGGAGAACGAGCTCGCCAGCAAGATCGAGCTGGCCCGGCAGGAGGAGCGGCTCGTCGAGCAGCGCGGCACCAACGCACGTCGCGAGGCCGAGGAGAACGCCGCCGCCGACGCGGTACGCGCCGAGGCCGAAGCCGTACGGAAGGTCCGTCTCGCCCGCGCCGAGGCCGAGGCGGCACGCGAGGTCGGGGTGGCGCGCGCCGGTGCGCAGTCCGCGTGGCTGCGGGCGCACACCGAGGTCGACGCCGCCACTCTGCACGCGCTCGCCGTGACGCACGCGGCCGAGAACCTGCCCCGGATCGAGCACCTGACGCTCTCGCCCGACGTCCTGACGGGACTGCTCGCCAAGCTGGGCGAGGGCGGGGCGCGGCCGTGAGCCTGGCGCCGCGCGCGGTGCTCGTGCACCGGACCACGGAGTACGAGGAGCTGCTCGCCCGGCACGGTACGCACGGCCAGGCCGCGTTCTTCCTCGCCGCGCGCGGCCGTTCGGTCGACCCGGTGCGCGAGCGGCACGAGCGCAGCCACCGGGCGCTCGCCGAGGTGGCGGGCGCGGTGCCGCTGACGTGGCGGCAGACCCGGGTGGAGCGGGCCGACCTGGACCGGTTCCTGTTCGGTCCGGAGGACGTGGTCGTGGTGGTCGGACAGGACGGCCTGGTGGCCAACGCGGCGAAGTACCTGGACGGGCAGCCGGTCATCGGGATCGACGCCGACCCCGGGCGCAACGCCGGCGTCCTGGTCCGCCACCGCGCGGACCGGGCGCGGCGGCTGCTGCCGTACGCGGTGGGTGCCGGGGCGACGGTCGACGAGCTGACGATGGTGGAGGCCGTCACCGACGACGCCCAGCGACTGCTCGCCCTGAACGAGATCTACGTCGGCCCCCGCGGCCACCAGACGGCGCGCTACACCCTCGACCTGGACGCGACGGCGGTGCCGCCCGAACCGCAGGCCTCGTCGGGGGTGCTGGTCGGTACCGGCACGGGGGCCACGGGGTGGCTGCGGTCGCTGTGGGAGCAGCGCTCCAGCGCGCTCGCGCTGCCGTCGCCGGTGGACGCCCGGCTCGCCTGGTTCGTCCGCGAGGCCTGGCCGTCGCCGACGACCGGGACGAGCCGGGTGGAGGGGCTCCTCGATCCGGGTCAGGGTCTGCGCCTCACGGTCGAGTCGGACCGCCTCGTCGCGTTCGGCGACGGGGTCGAGTCGGACGCCCTCGATCTGACGTGGGGCCAGACCGTCCGTCTCTCGGTGGCCGGTCCGCGGCTGCGTCTCGTCCACTGAGGAATGCCGGGAATGCCCCTTCCGGGCCCGAGGCCGGAATCGATCGCCCGTCAACCGGTCCGGCCCCGCGCGACGCTAAGCTCACCGCGCTTCCGCCCGGTGCTCCGGGTCGACCGTGCGCCGCGGCCGGTCCGCGTGATCACCGCGGCGGGACACCCGCCCCTGCCTGCCCCCGCCCGCCCCGGCCGTCGAAGGAATCCCCATGGTCTCCGTCTCCTCCGGCTCGCTGTCCGTCTCCCCGGCCTCGGCCCGGGACTGGGAGCTCGTGCGCTCCTGGGCAGCCGAGGAGGGGTGGAATCCCGGTCTCTCCGACGTGCGGGCGTTCTTCGCGCAGGACCCCGGGGGCTTCTTCCTCGGGCGGATCGACGGGGAGCCGGTATCCGCCATTTCCGTCGTCACCTACGACGACGCGTACGCGTTCCTCGGCTTCTATCTGGTCCGTCCCGGACTCCGTGGTCTCGGCCACGGTCTCGCCACCTGGCGGGCGGCCCTCGCCCACGCGGGCGACCGGTCCGTCGGGCTCGACGGGGTGCCGGCGCAGCAGGACAACTACCGCCGCTCGGGCTTCTCCACGGCGTACCGCACGGCGCGGTACGTGGGCGAGGTCCCCGCCCCCGACGGCCCCGTGCCCGGCGTGGTGGCCGCGTGGCGGGTCGATCCGGCCGTCCTCGGCGCGTACGACGGCGGCTGCCACCACGCCGACCGGCCGCGTTTCCTCGCGGCCTGGCTGACCACACCCGGCCACCGCGCGCTGGTGCGGGTCGTCGACGGGCGGGTGACGGGATACGGGGTGGTCCGGCCCGCGCAGGACGAGGCGCGCGTGGGGCCGCTGTTCGCCGACACGCCCGCCGACGCGGCCGCCCTGCTCGACGGGTTGGCCGCCGAGGCGCGGGACTTCGGCGCGGTCCGGATCGCGGTCGACATGCCGGAGTCCAACCCGGCGGCGGCGCGGCTCGCCGAGGAGCGGGGGCTGGAGCCGACGTTCGAGACGGCCAGGATGTACACGGGCCCGGTGCGGCCGGTGGCGCGCGAGCGTGTCTACGGTGTCACGACGCTCGAACTCGGCTAGGGCCCTTCGTTCGCATCAGACCCTGCTCCCTGATCCGGCCTGATCCGAACGAGCGGCATCAGGGACACGGCCCGGCCGACGGAGCCGACCCCACACCGCGAGGGTCGTCGGGGGCGGCCCGGCGTCGGAGAACCGGGGTGTCGGAGGAGAGGGACGCGCGCGGGGCGGTGCCCGTCGCCCCTCCCCCTCACCGACCCCCCGCAGGCCCCTGAGGGGTGACAAGGGTTTTCCCCGTATCGGGTTCACCCTCCCGTTCCCTACTGTCCTCCGCACCGGCAGATATCATCCTCCGAACGCACCCTGACAGGTGCATGAGGAGGGTGGCATCCGCCGGGGACGGCCTTGACCCGGGCCGTCGCGCCGGTGGCGGCGCACGGGCTCCCCAAGCCCAGGGACCGACGGACAGCGACCCCACTTCGCCCCGTGTGTCCCGCGCCGCCGCCACTGCTCCGCAGTTACGTCGTACTCGAAAGGGCCACACCTTGAACGGTTCCAGGCGGAGAGTCATATCCGTGGTCGCGAGCGCCGCCATCCTCGGCGCCGCTGCCACCACCTCCGGGGCGTTCGCCGCCGCCCCGGGCGCTGCCACCCCGAAGCCCGCGCCGGCTTCGCAGACGATGCGGGCGATCCCCAGCGCCCCGGTCGAGAAGGTCATCGTCACCTACAAGAGCCAGGCCGCCGAGGCCGGCTCCAACACCGCCGCGAAGAGCGACACGGCCGAGAAGGCCGCGAAGACGGGTGAGAAGCTCTCCTTCGAGCGTCGCCTCGCCGGCGGCGGCGCCCTGGTCGACCTGGGTGACAGCGCCACCAAGCAGGACCTGACGGAGGTCATGGACGCGTTCCGCGCCGACCCCGCCGTCGCCTCCGTGGAGCCCGACATCCGCGCCTACGCGATGGCGGCCACGCCGAACGACACCGACTACGCCAAGCAATGGGACCTCTTCGAGCCCACCGGCGGCATGAACGTTCCTGCAGCCTGGGACAAGACGACCGGCTCCGGCGTCACCGTCGCCGTCATCGACACCGGCTACGCCGCCCACTCGGACCTGGCGGCCAACGTCGTCTCCGGTTACGACTTCATCTCGGCCTCCGCCGACGCCCGCGACGGCAACGGCCGCGACGCGGACGCCAAGGACGAGGGCGACTGGAACGCCACCGACAACGAGTGCGGCACCGGCTCCAAGGCCTCCAACTCCTCCTGGCACGGCACCCACGTGGCCGGCACCATCGGCGCCGTCACCAACAACACCAAGGGCATCGCGGGCATCGCGTACAACGCGAAGATCCAGCCCGTGCGGGTGCTCGGCAAGTGCGGCGGCTCGTCCTCCGACATCGCCGACGCCATCACCTGGGCCTCCGGCGGCACCGTGCCCGGCGTCCCGGCCAACGCGAACCCGGCGAAGGTCATCAACCTGAGCCTGGGCGGCGCCAGCGCCACCTGCCCGAGCGTCTACCAGACCGCGATCAACGGCGCCGTCTCGCGCGGCACCACCGTCGTCGTCGCCGCGGGCAACAGCAACGCCAACACCTCCGGGTTCACGCCCGCGAACTGCTCGAACGTCATCACCGTGGCGTCGACCAGCCGTGAGGGCAACCGGTCGTTCTACTCCAACTACGGCACCCTCGTGGACGTGGCCGCTCCCGGCGGCGAGACCCGTCGCGCCACCGACACGCCCGGTACCGTCACCACCCCCGAGAACGGCATCCACTCCACGCTGAACTCGGGTTCGACGACCCAGTCGGGCGAGAACTACAAGCCCTACCAGGGCACCTCGATGGCGGCGCCGCACATCGCCGGCCTCGCCGCCCTTCTGAAGTCGGCCAAGAGCACCCTCACCCCGGCCCAGATCGAATCCGCGATCAAGACCAACGCCCGCCCGCTGCCCGGCACCTGCACCGGCGGCTGCGGCACCGGTATCGCCGACACGGCGAAGACCGTCGACGCCGTCACCGGCACCACCCCGCCGCCGGCCGGCAACGTCTTCACCAACGACGCCGACGTCACGATCGCCGACAACACCACCGTGTCGTCCTCGATCGCCGTCACCGGCCGCACCGGCAACGCCCCCGCCGCCCTCAAGGTCGGTGTGGACATCAAGCACACCTGGCGCGGGGACCTGGTCATCGACCTGGTCGCCCCCGACGGCACGGTGCGCAACCTCAAGGCCTCCTCTTCCTCGGACAGCGCCGACAACGTCCTGACCACGTACACGGTCGACGCGTCGAGCGAGGTCGCCAACGGCACCTGGAAGCTCCAGGTCCGCGATGTGGCCTCGGGTGACACCGGCTACATCAACTCGTGGAGCCTCACCTTCTAAGGCACCACCGCTCCCTCACAGACCCACCCCCCACAACAGCATCACTGCTGGTCAGCGGCGCGCTCGTGGTCTACACCACGGGCGCGTCCTGGCGTTCGGCCGCACCGCTCCGCCGGGGTGCCCTGTCCGTATGCCGGACAAGGGGCCTGGACTCCGCCCGATGGCTCCGTATTCTCTGCCCACGGGGCTCTTGGGCCGGGGGGCCCGGAGCGGCGGAGGTGGTGGACAGTGACGACAGCCCCGTATGCCGCCGTGCGCCCTGCGGGCGCGGGGGCACCCCTGGCGCCGGTGGGCCGCGAGGAACTCCTCTGCCGGCTGGAACGCGCCCTGCACACCCGGGGCCGCGCCCTGCTCACCGGACCCGTCGGCGTCGGCAAGACCGAACTGGCGCTCGCCGAGGCCGGCCGCGCCGAGGCGCGCGGCGAGACCGTGCTGTGGCTGGCGACCCTGCCGTCCGACCGCGAGATACCGGGCGCCTCCGCCGCCGCGCTCGTGGCCTCGGTGGCGGCCACGGTGGCCTGGCCGGACCTCGGCATCAGCCGGCCCGAGGCGGCCTGCTGGGTCTTCGACGAACTGCCCGGCCCCCAGCGCACCGCCGTCGCCATGCTCTGCCGCGAGGCACCGCTCGACGCGGGCGGCTGGGACCCGATCGCGCTCCGCCTCGGCATCGCCCAGATCCTGCGCACGCTCACCGGCCGCGGCCCCGTCCTCCTCGTCGTCGACGGCGTGCAGCACGTCGACGCGGACAGCGCGGACCTGCTGCGGTTCGCCTTCCACCTGGCACCGCCCGCGCTGCGCGTGGTAGCCGTCGAGACCCCGGAACCGTACGGCGAGGCCAAGGAGCCCCACCGCCCCGAGGACCCCCACGCCACCCACCTCTGGGTGCCGTCCGAGGCGGACGTGCTGCTCGTCCCCCCGCTCCAGGCCGACGAGATCGCCGAGCTCCTCATCCACCACCGGCTCCCCTCCCGGATGGCCGGCCGCATCCACCGCGCCAGCGGCGGCAACCCCCGGCTCGCCCTCGCCGTGGGCCGCTCGCTCGCCGACGCGCGGACCCCCGTGCACCACGCGGAGGCGCTGACGCTCTCCGGGCGGGCCCGCGACCTCGCCCGCCAGCTCCTGGGCGCCGCACCCCTCGCCGTACGCGAGACGCTGCTGCTCGCCGCCCTGGCGCTGCGCCCCTCGTCCACGCTGGTACGGCGGGCCGGGCGGCCCAACGCCGAGGCGGACCTCGCGGCGGCCGAACGGGCCGGACTCGTGTCGCTCGCCGAGGACGGCTCGGTCACCTTCACCGCCGGTCTGCTGCCCTCCACCCTGGTGCACGACGCCTGCTGGGCCGAGCGCAGCGCCGGGCACGCGGCGCTCGCCGAGGTCGTGGACGACACCGTCGAGGCGGTACGCCACCGGGCGCTCGCCACCGACAGTCCCGACGAGGACCTCGCCGCCGAGGTCGCGGCCGCCGCCGACCTGGCCCGGAGGCGCGGGAACAGCGCCCTCGCCGCCGAACTCGCCCTGCTCGCCGCCGAGTCGACGCCCGGCCGGCACGGCACACGGCGGATCGCGCGGCTCGTCGACGCCGCCGAGGAGGCCGCCCGCGCCGCCCGCGCCGACCTCGCGATGCGGGCCGCCACCGATCTGCTCGCCCGCGACGCGGCTCCCTCCGACCGGGTCAGGGCGCGGCTCGCCGTACTCGACACGGCGGGCCAGGGTCTGACCGGTCTCGACGAGATGTACGTCCACGCCATGGAGGACTCCGAGGGGGACACCGCGCTGCGGGCGGCCGTCCAGCTCAGGTTGGCCGTCAAGTACGTCCTGGCGGACGGCGATCCGCAGCGCTCCCGTGCGGCCGCCGTCGAATCGGCCGCGCTCGCCGCCTCCATGGGCGATCCGCGTACGGCCGCGCAGGCCCTGACCGTACAGGCCCGGATGGAACGGGCCCTGGGGTCCCCGGACGCGGAGGCGGTGCTCGCGCAGGCCCGTGGCCTGGAGCTGGCCGAGCGCCCGCTCGGGATCCGCAACGCGGCCCAGATCCTGACGATTCGTCACGCCCTCTTCGACGACCGGCTCACGGACGCCCGCGACGAGCTGAACGCGCTCCTCCCCCTGGTGCAGCGGCGCGGCTCGGTGGAGGACGCCATCGAGCTGTTCGCCACGCTCGCCGCGATCGAGTCCCGCAGGGGCGCGTGCCCCGCGGCCCTCGCGCACGCGGGGCAGGCCCTCGCGCTGACCCTGGAGGCGGGCCTCTCCCCCGGACCCGCCTGGTACACCCTCGCGCTCGCCGAGACGGCCGGCGGCAGCTTCGCCCGGGCGGCGAGCTACGCCCGGCGCAGCATCCAGGCCTCGGAGGAGGAGGGCGACCGGGTCTTCCTCTCCCGCAGCCGGTACGCGCTCGGCCGGGTCCAGCTGATCAACGGGGACGTCGCCGCCGCCCTGGAGACACTGCGGCGCGTCCAGGCCGACGAGCGCGCCCAGTCGACCGTGGACCCCTCCATGCTGCGCTGGCACGAGGAGCTCGCCGAGGCGCTGCTCGCCCAGGACTCCGGCGACGAGGCGCTCGCGGTGCTCGACGAGGTACGGCCGGTGGCCGCCCGGCTCGGACGCTCCACGGTCCTCCTGGGCTGCGACCGGGCGTACGCCCTGTGGCTCGCGGCCGAGGGCCGGACGGACGAGGCGGTCGAACTGCTCACCCGCACGGCCGAGGCCTTCGGGCGGGCCGGGCTGCCCCTGGAGCGGGGCCGGGCCCTGATCGCGCTCGCCCGGGTGGAGCGCCGAAGACGCCGGAGGTCGGCGGCGCAGAGCGCGCTGCACACGGCGGCGTCGGTGTTCGAACGGGCCGGGGCGGCTCCCTGGCTGGCCCTGGCGAGCGAGACCCCGGCGGGCACGGCGGGCGAGACCTCCGGCGGCGGCTCCGGGGGCGAAGAGGCGCCGGCGGCGCTCTCGACGCTGACGGAGGCGGAACTGCGCCTCGCCCGCCTGGTGAGCCAGGGAGCAAGCAACCAGGAGGCGGCCGCGAAGCTGTACCTGAGCGTGAAGACGGTCGAGGCGCGGCTCACCCGGATCTACCAGAAGCTCGACGTCCGCTCCCGAGCCCAACTGGCGACCGCGCTCCGACCGTGAACGACGCCCCGCACGGGGCGGGGGGCCGACGGGCGGAGGTCCGCCCCGCCGCCCCGTACGGGACCGGCTTCGGCGGACGTGCTGCCGCCGCTACGTACGGGACCGGCCCGGGCAAGAGCGCCCCCGCCGCCACGTACGGGACCGGGTACGCCGGGACCGGCCCCGCCCGTACCCCGCGGCCCGCCCCGTACGGACCCCTCGGCCGCGCTCAGCCCTTCGCCGCGCCGAACCACTCGGTCAGTCGGCCGCGCAATTCCTCCTGGTCCTCACCGACCCACGCCACATGACCGTCGGGCCGCAGCAGCACGGCCGGCACGTCCAGTTCCTCGCCCGTGTCGACGACGTGGTCGACCCGGTCCGCCCAGCCCTCGACGGAGAGCCGCCCGGTCCGGTCGAGGAGGAGCCCCCGGCCGCCGCGCATCAGCTCGTAGAGCCTCCCCTCCTTCAGTTCGACGTCCCGCATCCGCAGGCCGAGCAGTTCGTGCCCCTCGCCCAGGTCGTAGCGGACGTCGACGGCGGTGATCATCCCCGTCACGTAGCGGTTGACCTCCTCGAAGTCCATCAGCTTCGAGAACAGCTCCCGCAGCGCCGTGGCACCCGCGTCGGCGCCGAGCAGCATCATCTGCGCGCGGGTGTTCTCCACCACGCGGGCGCCCGCCGGGTGGCGTTCGGCCTCGTAGGTGTCGAGCAGCCCCTCGGGGGCCCAGCCGTCGACCGCGGCGGCCAGCTTCCAGCCGAGGTTGAACGCGTCCTGGATGCCGAGGTTCATGCCCTGCCCGCCGGTCGGCGGATGGATGTGCGCCGCGTCGCCGGCGAGGAACACCCGGCCCACCCGGTAGCGCTCGGCCTGGCGGGTGGCGTCGCCGAACCGGGAGAGCCAGCGCGGTGAGTGCACGCCGAAGTCGGTGCCGGCGAAGGCCCGCAGCTGCTGCCTGAACTCGTCGAGGGTCGGGGCGGCCCGGTCCTCCGACACCCCGTCGGCGGGCACGACGATGCGGAAGACGCCGTTCTCCCCGGGGACGACGCCGAACCGCATCTGGGTCTTGCGGACCTCCTCGACGACGGCGGTGATCGTCGCCTGGTCCGCGGTCACCTCCATGTCACCGAGGAGTGTCTCCACCGTGGCGGGCTCGCCGGGGAAGTCGACGCCGATCAGCTTGCGTACGGTGCTTCGGCCGCCGTCGCACCCGACGAGGTGGCGCGAGCGCAGCCGCGTGCCGTCCGCCAGCTCGACGCTCACCCCGTCCTCGTCCTGGCTCAGTCCGACGACTTCGCAGCCGCGCCGGATCTCGGTGCCGAGTTCCCGCGCGCGCTCGTCGAGCAGCCGCTCGGTGACCGGCTGCGGAGTGGCGAGGCCGTACGGGTGGGCCGTGTCCAGGCTCTCGGGCCACGGCTTCATGATGCCGCCGAAGAGGCCGCCGACCTGGAACTTCTCGCTGACCGCGAGGAACCGGTCGAGCATCCCGCGCTGGTCCATCATCTCCACGCTGCGCGCGTGCAGGCCCTGGCCCCGGGACTCGCCGCTCGGCTCGTCCCGCTTCTCCAGCACGACCACGTCCACGTCGTGCAGCCGCAGTTCGGCCGCCAGCATGAGACCGGTCGGTCCGCCGCCGACCACGATCACGTCATACATTCAAGAGCCCCGTTCGATGAACTGCCAGAGTCACTGGCTTCGAGCGGAGATTCTGCAACACGACGGGGGCCTTGCGGCAAGGCCCCCTGTGCGCTATACGTTGAGAGTGGCAAGGAGTGGTCGACCCTCCTTGCCTTTCTCTTTGCCCTCCGACGTCATGCCCTCGGACGCCGTGCCCTCAGGTGCCCGTGCCCCGGCGTGCCGGGCCCGGACGCCGTGCCTCAGATCGTGAAGGGGCGCTGGCTCAGGAAGTCCGGCGCCGGCGTGCCGGTCAGGTAGAGGTTCGGGCTCTGGGTCGGGGGCAGCCTGCGCTGGATCGCCCGGTGGAAGTCCCGGTAGCCGCCCCGGAAGGCGCCGTCGTCCCACACCTTGAGCAGAGCCGCGGTGAAGGCTCCGTTGGCGTCGCCGTCGAGGGCGACCTGGTTGTCCTGGCAGGCCGACACGAGGAGCGCGTCGGGTCCCGCTCCGTCGGCCGGCGCGTCCTTCGCCAGCGAACGCCGGAGCTCCTCGAAGAAGCCGCGGTCCCGGTCGTCGAGCTGCCTCCGCCGGAATTCGGGCAGATGGCGGGGCGTGCCCTCGGCCGCGGCGGCGCCAGGGATCTCGATGCTGCTGCCGCTGTGGCAGCAGTCGAAGAGGGCGACGATCCGAACGTCGTCGGCGAAGGCGCGGAAGGCCCGGTGGACCTCGTCGTCGAGGAACTGGCGGTCGTAGAGCACCAGGGTCTCGTCGAGCGCGTCCGGCTCGTCGTCGGAACCCGTCGCGCCCACCTGCCCGCCGTGCCCCGAGTAGGTGAAGAGCAGGATGTCTCCGGGGCCGAGCCGTGCGGCGGCGTCGCCGAGCGCGGCGGTCACGTTGTCGACGGTGCCGTCGGGGGTGAGCAGGACGGTGGTCTCGAATCCGGCGGTGCGGGCGAGTCGCTCCATGTCGTGGGCGTCGTTCTCGCAGGCGTTCAGGGTGCCGTCCCAGCCGTCGTAGCGGGCGGGGTCGACCTGGTTGAGTCCGATGTGCAGGGCGAGTCCGGTGGCCATGGGTTGCCTCCTGGCGGGAAGCGGAGGGGAGACCGCCCGGGGCGTCTGATCGAGTGGCGTGTGGTCCGGCGCCGAGCGCGACCCTCTCCACGCGGTACTTACATCGTATGAACCCTTCGGATCTCCCGCCCCCTCCGGGCGAGGGCGGCGTCCCCCGTGATCTGCTCACCGACCGCACCGGCTACGACGAGAGCTTCCTCGGCCCGGTCGTCCCGCTGCCGCTTCCGGCGCGCGAGGCGGTCGAGACGGTGATCCTGCCGTACACCCACTTCACCGTGGTCTTCCGGCCCGACCGCCGCCTGGCGGCGTCGACGGCGGTGTGCATCGAAGGGCGCGAACTCCAGGAGGACGTGCCCCGCGACGACGTCTGGCTCTTCGATCCCCGACTGCCCGAGGAGCACCAGGCGGGCAACGACGTCTACCGGAACAACAGCCTCGACCGCGGCCATCTGGTGCGCCGGCTCGACCCGGTCTGGGGGCCCATGGCCACGGCGCTCCGCGCCAACGCGGACACCTTCCACTACACCAACGCCGCGCCCCAGGCGGACGTCTTCAACCAGGGCAAACAACTCTGGCAGGGCCTGGAGAACCACCTCCTCGACCACGCCGCCGCGTTCGACCGGAAGCTGACGGTGCTCACGGGCCCGGTGCTTCAGGACTCCGACCCGCCGTACCGGGGCATCCAGGTGCCGATGCGCTTCTGGAAGGTGGCGGCGTTCCTCCAGGACGGGGCGCTCGCCGCCGCCGGGTACGTCCTCGACCAGAGCCCCGACCTGAGCCGGGACGCGGAACGGGCCCTCGCCGGAGCGAAGGCCGGGGCGCCGCCGCCGCTCGGCCCGTTCCGGACGTACCAGGTCCCCGTATCGGACATCGCGGAGATCACCGAGCTGGAGTTCGGGCCGCTGCCGGACGTGGACGTGATGCCTCCGACGCGGGCCCCCGAGGAACGCTGGCGGCGCCTCGAGTCGTACGAGGACATGGTCCTGCACCCCTGACCCGCGAGCTCCCTCCTCCGCGTCCGGCCGCGATTGCGACCCTTCCGGGCCGGTGGAACGATGGGAGGGATCGGTCGCCACGTCCGATCCGTCACGTCCCGGCGCCGGAACGACCGGCGCTGAGCGAAGCTCGCCGGACAGGTGCGTATGCCGCTCACCGAGACCGAGTGGGGGCTCGTCGCCAGCTGGGTGCGGGACCACCTCGTCGACACCCCGGAGCCACGCGACCGGTTGCTGCGCGCGGGCCTCCCCGCCGACTTCGTCGAGGATCTGCCCCTCACCCCGGACCCCGACCGCAACGCCGTGCTCGTGGTCGCCGCCGCCCGCCGGGACATCGCCCATCAGCGCCGGCTGCTCTCCGTCCTCGCCGGTCTCGACGCGCTGTCCGCCATCGACGAACCGCACGCCTTCGAGCAGGGCGCGGAGGCCGGGAACCTGCTGACCCGGCTGCGGGAGGACGAACACCTCGGGCGCTCCGGGCGGGACCCGCTGGACAGCCGTCTGTTGAAGCACGGCACCGCCGTGTTCCTCGACCGGTCCGAACTGCGCGAGAAGCTCCGGGGGTTCCTCGCCGATCCGGAGCAGACGGTGCTGATCGTCGACGGCCCCCCGGACAGCGGCCGTTCCTACACGTACGAGCTGATCCGCCACCTCGGGCAGCACCACGGCTTCCGTCCGGTACGGGTGACGCTGTCCCGCACCTCCACGGCGGCGCGGCTGATGGAGCGGCTCTCGGCCTTCCTCGTGGGGCCGGAGGCCGACGGGTTTCCGTTGAATCCCACACGGTTGAACGATCCACTGCCGTCCTTCGAGGACGCCGCCCACCGTATCGTCGCCCGCGCGACCGCCGCCGAGGAGCGCTTCTGGCTGGTACTCGACGACTGCGACCGGCTCGACCCGCACGCGGACGTGTGGGACGCCATCGGGGTCCTGGCGCGGGCGATCTACGAGCACACCCCGGTACGGGCCGAGACCGTGCCGCGGCTCGTCCTGCTCGGCTACGCCACGACGATGCGGCAACTCCCGTACGAGATACGCAAGAACGAGTGCCGGGACACCACCCGGCTCGCGGACGAGGGGGATGTCCGGGACTTCTTCCAGGGGTTCTTCACCGACACGGTCGCCCCCGGGCAGGAGGGGACGGTCCGCGAGCTGACGGAGACGGCCGTGACCGAGGTCCTCCGTGCCGTCGACTCACCCTCGGGCGGCGAGAGTTACATGCGGCGGTTGTGCACGGCCGTGGAGGATGTCGTACGGATCCACCGGACGCTCCCTCCCTCGCCTCCGCCGGGCGAGGCGGGCCGACTGCTGCGGGACGCCCTGCACGCGACCGGCTCCGCCGCCGCCGTCGCCCTGCCCGACCCGCGCCGCTCCTACCGCGAGGCGGCCTGCCTGCTCCAGGAGTTCGATCCGGCGCTGCTCCGCCTGCCCGGCGAGGAACGGTCCACCGGGCGGGCGGTCCTGGAGCTCGTCGACGACTGCACGGCCCTGCCCTCGTCCGGGGCGTCGGTCTGGACGCTCAAGCCCGAGATCCGCGACGCGGCGCTCGCGGGGCTCACGGGTCCCGCGGCCGCGTGGGACGCCCTGCGGGCCAACATCGGGCTGCGCCCCGAGGGACCCGGTCCGGAACGCGCCGCCCTGGCCCTGCTCGCCGGCACCGACGCCCTGCTCGCCGACGCACCGCCCACCCCCGTCGGCTCCCCGCCTCCCTCGTCGCCCTCGTCGCCCTCGGAGAGCCCGAAGCCCCCGGAGACCTCGCCGCCCCTGGCGGACGACGACGACGTCGAGGCGCTGTCCGACACCCTCCAGGCCGTGCTCTGGCTGAGCCGTGTGCCGGGCTTGACCGGGCTGCCCTCCGTCGACGAGGTCCAGCACCGCCTCGAGGAGGCCCGGCTGCTCCAGCCGATGCGCCGGCTGATCCGGGGGACCTTCCACGGCCGCACCGCCGAACTCGACTCCCTGCACGCCTACCTGGCACTGCCCGAGGAGCCCGCGGAGCCCCCGGTGCTCCTCCACGGCCTCGGCGGCATCGGCAAGAGCACCCTGCTGGCCAAGTTCCTGGTCGACGCCCTCGCCGCGTCCGTGACCGGCTTCCCCTTCGCCTACATCGACTTCGCGCGTCCCACCCTCTCCGTCCACGAACCCGCCACCGTGATCGCGGAGACGGCGCGGCAGATCGGCGTCCACCACCCAGGCCTCCGCGCCTCCTTCGAGGCGCTCGCGGACGAGTGCGAGCGGACGGCCGCGGGCCAGCGCGGTGAACGCAACGAACTCGACGAACTCCGCGGCCTGGCCGGTACCCGGGCCACGCTCGCCCGCGACTACTCGTCCGACTTCCACGCCCGGGCCAGCGCCCGCGAACAGGAACTCGCCCACCGGCTCGCGTCCCTCGTCGCCCAGGCGGTCCGCCCGGCGCCCGGTGACAACGCGCCGCCGTTCGTCATCGTGATCGACTCCTTCGAGGAGGCCATGTACCGCGGCTCCCCCGTCATCACCCGGATGTGGGCCATCTGGACCGCGCTCCGCGCGGCCTACTCACGCCTGCGCTTCATCGTCTCGGGCCGCGCGCCGATCGACCACCCGGCCCGGGTCCTCACCCCGCGCACCATGGAGCTGACCGAGCTCGACCACGAGGCGTCCGTGGACCTCCTGATGTCGTCCGGGGTCCTCGACGAGGCGCTCGCGGAGGACCTCGCGGACCGCATCGGCGGCCATCCGCTGAGCCTCAAGCTGGCGGCCCGGACGGCGGTCGCCCTGGGCACCGGCTCCCCCGCGCTCGGCGGTCTCCTGCGCCAACTCCCTTCCCGACGCCGCTACTTCGACCGTCAGGTCGACCAGATGCTGATCCAGGGCACGCTGTACGACCGCATCCTCAAGCACATCGCGGAGGACGACGTCCGGGCCCTCGTCCAGGCGGGCCTCGCGCTCCGCTTCATCACCCCCGACCTGGTCCGGGAGGTGCTGGCCGGTCCGGCGGGGCTCCGTGTCACGACCGCGGGAGAGGCCCGGCGGCTGTACGGGCTGCTCACCTCGCGGGTCGACCTCATGGAGTCGGCGGGACCCGACGCCATCAGGCACCGGGCCGATCTGCGCGCCATCATGCTGCGCCTCTCGGACAGCGCGCGGACCGATCTGATGCGGGCCGTGGACCGCAGCGCCGTCGCCTACTACGCGGTCCGCGAGGGGGCCGGGAACCGCGCCGAGGAGATCTACCACCGGCTCCGGCTCGGCGAGAACCCCCGTACGGTGGAGGAACGCTGGGAACCGGGAGTCGCCGGGTACCTCGGCGGGGAGACCCACCGGGAGATGGCACCCCTCTCGGCCGCGTTCCTGCTCGGCAGGATCGGCGGCCACGTACCCGACCAGATCATGGTCGAGGCCGCCCAGGAGGACTGGGAGCGGATCGCCGCGCGCGAGGTCGAGGACCTGCTCACCCAGGGGTACGTGGAGGCCGCGGCCCAGCGGCTCGCGGAGCGGCGCCCGTGGACGCCGTGCAGCCGGCTGCACGCGCTGCTGGCGGAGACCCTGGCCCGGTCCGGACGCACGGCGGAGGCGCTCGCGGGCGCCGAGCGGGCCGTGGACGGGGCGACGGAGGCGGGCTGCGCGGAGACCCAGCTCGAACTGCTCCAGCTGTCCGCGCGGCTGGCGCAGGACACGGGTGACTTCGCGGTCGCGGACCGGAACCTCCAGGAGGCGGAGGAGATCGCGGCGGGCCTCGGGCTGCGGTACGAGTCCCTGGGCGTACTGGTCGCCCGCTCCCGGCTCGCGGCCCTCGCGGACGTCGACGCGGCCCCGGCGCGGGAGCGGCTCGCCCGCACACTGCGCGGGATGCCGGACGCCGACCTGGCGAGGCAGCCTTCCCTGGCCCGTACGGCGGCGGCCGCTGCCTGCCGTTCGGATCCGCAACTCCTGGAACACACGCTGAGGTTGGTGGGTCTCCCGGCGGACGAGGAGACGGTGGTGACCGAACTCGCCCGCTGGATCGACACCACCCTCACCGACGAACCCGCACTCCGCGAGCCGCTGACCCGCATCCTGGAGTCGGCGGCGGGCGAGGCGTACCCCGCCCCGGCGGCGGGTGCCCGGCTGGACCTCGCACGGATCGAGCGGGACCTGCGGGCGGCGCGGCGGCGCGGCACCCTGGACGGTGTCGCCCGGCAGGTGCTGACGCTCCGGGACGACAGCGGGGACCTGCTGCTGGGGGTCGCCGCGGCGATGGACTCCGGTCCGCTGCCGCGCGGCGCGGCGCGGCGGGCCGTCGCCGCCTCCGGCGCGTCCTCCCGCGGTCTCGCGCCGTCCGGCGGGGAGCCGGGCCCCTGGGCGGCCTCCCGCCCCGGCCACGGCGGAGCGGGGCTGTGGACCCGGCCGCCCCCGAACGCCGCCGGAGCAGCGGTCCGCGCGGAACCGTTCCTGCCGCAGCGGGAACTCGTCCGCCTCCGCAACTCCGCCATGGAGGCGGGGCTCGGGGACCGGTCCCTGCGCGCCGCCCTGCTCAAGGGCGTCCCCCGCTACTTCACGGCCACGCTCGAACCGCTGGACGACCCGCGGGAGCAGGTCCACGCCGACCTGAACGCGATGAACCAGGTCGAGCGTCTGATCGACGGCCTCGTCCCCCTGGAGATCTGGCTGCACAACGCCATCGAGAACACCCGTGAGCCCGGCCCGCGCGCCGTCCTCCAGGGCGCCCTCGACACCGTGGCCCGCGCGATCACCGGCGAGGCGGAGCTCCCGGCGGAGATGATGCCCGGGGAGATGAAGGAGGAGATCGTCCTCCAGGACGACACCGTGCCGTACGAGTTCCTCCACGGCGGCATCCGGGCCGGCGCCTGTGTCGCCCTGCTGCGGATCCCCCCGTACGAGGCGGGCGCCCCGCTCCTCCCCTCGTATCCGCACGGCGGTACGGGCTGGATGATCGCTCCCGGTCTGCTGATCACCAACCACCATGTGGTGATGGCCCGTTCGCACGAGCCGGGGGTCCGGCCGTACGTGAGCGACGAGGATCTACGACTCCAGGCGCTCATGTCCCGCTCGCGCTTCGACTTCGTCGAGAACGCGGCGGCGGCACCGGAGGCGACGGCCGGTGAACTCGCCGCGTGGGACGCGACTCTCGACTACGCGATCGTGCGGCTCGCGCCCGACCAGGAGCAGCGCCCCATGCTCAGGGTGTCCACCCGGCCGCTGCTCGTCCGGGAGCGGCAGCGCGTCCCGGTCAACATCATCCAGCACCCGGGCGGCATGCCGAAGCGGGTCGCGCTGCGCAACAACCTGGTCTACCGGGCGGACGAGCACGACATCCTCTACTTCACCGACACCCGGGGCGGCTCCTCCGGCTCACCGGTCTGCCTCGACGACTGGACGGTGGTGGGGCTGCACCGAGGGACGCGGAAGGTCGACGACGTCGAGTTCCAGGGAGCGCGGACGCGGTTCGTGAACGTCGGGACCCAGATGAGCAGCATCCTCGCCCATCTCCGTCAGTTCCGGACGGAGTTGTACGAGGAGATCATGGCCGCCCAGTCGGGGCGGCCCGGCCGCGCGGACGCGACGAACGGAAGGCCGAGGTGAGGGACCATGCCGAACGGACCACGGAGGGTGTCGCCGGTCGCGACCGCCACCGAGCAGATCTTCGGTGATCTGCGGGAGGTCGCCGCGCGGGTGCGCGGGGACCTGGAGGCGGAGATCGCGGAGTCCACGTTCGAACTCCCCGCCGACGCGGCTCCGGCGGCCGAGTTCTCCCGCTTCGCCCGTGAGGAGCGGGCCCGTGTCCTCGAGGCCGGGGTCAGCGGCCTGGAGAAGCTGGCCGCGCACCGGGAGGACGAGCTCGACGGCGACGAGGCCTTCGGGGTGGAGGCGATCGTCCTCCTGGAGGGCCGTCCCGCGATCCTGGTCCAGCGCCAGGACTTCGCCCCGCAGCGCGACGAGTGGGCGGTCCTCGACGGTCAACGACCCTCCATCCGCGAGTCCCTGGCACGGGTCGGCCGGGTCGAGGTGACCGGGCACCCACGACTCGACTGGGTCGGCACGGCCTTCCTCGTCGGTCCCCGCACGGTGATGACGAACCGTCATGTGGCGGTGGAGTTCAGCCGGTCCCAGGACGACGGCGGCGCCCCGTGGGCCTTCGGGTACGGCATGTCGGCGCGGGTCGACCCGGCGGAGGAGCAGCCGGTCGACGGCGTGACGCCGGGGGCCTCCGCCCCGTACGAGATCACGGGGATCATCGGCATCCACGAGGACGTCGACATGGCGGTGTTGCGGGTCGAGCCCTCCGCCGACGGCGGGCTGCCCACCCCGCTCGCGGTCGCGGCGGACGCCCCGGCGAGCGTCCCCGGCCGCCCGGTGTACGTGGTCGGGTATCCGGCCTGGGACGGCCGGCGCAACGAACCGGAGTCGATGCGCCGGATCTTCATGGACGTCTACAACGTGAAGCGGCTGCAGCCGGGCATGGCGACCGAGTTCACCCCGGGCGGCCTGGTGATGAAGCACGACTGCTCGACGCTCGGCGGAAACAGCGGCTCCCCGGTCTTCGACCTCGGCGACCACCGCGTCCTCGGCCTCCACTTCGGCGGCCGCTACCGGACGGGAAACCTCGCCGTCCCGCTCTGGGAGCTGGTGGACGATCCGCTGCTCGCCGCGGCGGAGGTCAACTGGGTCTGAGTCACCCCGCCCGTACGGTCATCCCTGCCCGGCGCCGGTGAGGACGGCGGCGAACTCGCCCCGGACGGTGGTGCCGTCGGACAGCCGCCACTCGGCGGTGACCCGGCCGACGCCCTCCGTGGCGGAGTCCGCACCGGCGCGGAGGACCCGCCGTACCCGAAGGGTCAGCGGCGCGGACGCGCCGGGGACCCGTACCACCATGTCGGTGTGGTCCGTGCCTTCGGTGACCCGTACGAGTTCCACGCCGGCCGCGCCGCCCACCGCCGGGGCGGGCGAGACGGCGACGGTGGGGTCGGGGGCGTCGGTCTCGGACTGGGCCTGGGCCTGCGTCCGGCCGGTGAGGAGCGCGTACAACTGGGTGACGAACACCGGGTCGTGGGTGGCGTCGTGGACCCAGCGCTTTCCGAGGACGCCGTGCTCCATGGTCCCGATCAGGGCGTGCTCTGCGCCCGCGAGGGGTCCGGCGCGGTACGTCATGGGGACGAGGTACGTGACGGCCGTGTCGCCCTCGCCATCGGTCACCGCGACGATCTCGATGCCGACCTCGCCCGCCGGGTCGTCGAGCCGGAAGCCTCTGGCGTTCACCGGCCGCGCCTCCGCGCCGGTGTGCCACTCGCGGGCGGGCAGCCACTCCGTGAGCAGTTCCAGCTTGGTGGGGCGCAGGGTGGTGCGGTGGATGACGGCCATCGTGCGGGTCTCCCTCTCCTCCGTGGTCCGGGCCTGCGCAACGTAACAGACCGTGTCAGGGCCGACGAAGCCGACGCGGTCGGCGGGGGCGGCCGCCACCGTGGCAGAGTCTGAGGGTGGGGCCGAACCGTTGGAGGAGCGAATCATGGGACGAGTGACCGTGCGGCGGCGCGTACTGCGCATCCGGGACGGCGTGACCTCGCACCGCCCGGACACCCTGGCCGCCGAGGAACCGATGGAGATCCGCGTCGGCGGACGCCCGCTGACCGTGACGATGCGGACCCCCGGCGACGACTTCGACCTCGCCGCCGGATTCCTGGTGAGCGAGGGCGTCGTCCACGCCGCGGCGGACGTGACCGGGATCCGCTACTGCGCGGGCGCCACCGCCGACGGAGGCAACACGTACAACGTGGTCGATGTCGGCCTGGCTCCGGACGTCACCGCTCCCGACGCCTCTCTGGAACGCAACTTCTACACCACGTCCTCCTGCGGGCTGTGCGGCAAGGCCAGCCTCGACGCCGTCCGCACCACCGCCGCCTGGACCGTCGGCGAAGACCCGCTGCGCGTCGGGGCCGACGTGCTGGCGGCGCTCCCCGACACGCTGCGGGCGGCCCAACGCGTCTTCGACACCACCGGAGGCCTGCACGCCGCCGGGCTCTTCGCGCCCACCGGCGAACTGCTCTGCCTCCGCGAGGACGTCGGCCGGCACAACGCCGTCGACAAGGTCATCGGCCACGCCCTGCGCGAAGGGCGACTTCCGCTGCGGGGCACCGTGCTGATGGTCAGCGGCCGTGCCTCCTTCGAACTCGTGCAGAAGGCGGTCATGGCCGGCATCCCCCTGCTCGCGGCCGTCTCCGCCCCCTCCTCGCTCGCCGTCGACCTCGCGGCGGAGACCGGGCTCACCCTCGTCGGATTCCTCCGGGGCGCGTCCATGAACGTCTACACCCACGACGAGCGCGTCGACGCCCCCTGCTGACGACCATGGCCCCTCGGGGGGCTACCGCCAGTCGTCCCAGGGCGGCGGCTCCTCCATGCCGTCCATGTCGTAGGGCGGCTCCTCGTCGTACGGCGCCGAGGCCTCCGGAACGGCGGCGGACGCGGACTCGGGCCGGGCTGCCGACGCGGGGACGACGGCGGCGACGGCAGAGGCGGGTGGGGCGGCGGCGGGCCCGGTGGCGGTGGCGCCGCACTCCGCCAAGGCGGCGAGGACACCCTCGGCGTACTTGGTGAGCTTGGCCTCGCCGACGCCTCCGACGGTGCCGAGCTCCTCGACCGTGCCCGGGACCCGCGTCGCGATCTCCCGGAGCGTGGCGTCGTGGAAGACGACGTACGCCGGTACGCCCTGCTCCCGCGCCGTCGCGGCCCGCCAGGCGCGGAGCGCCTCGAAGACCGGCACGGCGGCGTCCGGCAGGTCGACCGGCACCCGGGCGCCCTTGCCCGAGCGGGCGCCGGACTCCTTGCGGGCGGGGGCGGCCGGCGCCTTCTCCTTCCGCACCGTGACGGTGCGACGCCCGCCGAGCACCTCGGCGCTTTCCTCGGTGAGCACGAGCGTGCCGTAGTCGCCCTCCACCGCCAGGAGCCGCAGTGCGAGGAGCTGGCGGACGACCCCGCGCCACTCCGCGGTGCCCAGCTCCGCGCCGACGCCGAACACCGAGAGCGCGTCGTGGTCGAACTGGATGACCTTGGCGGTCTTCTTGCCCTGGAGGATGTCGATGATCTGGCCGGCGCCGAACTTCTGGCGCCGCTCCTTGGCGAGGCGCCACACGGTGGACAGCAGTTTCTGCGCGGCGACCGTGCCGTCCCAGGACTCGGCCGGTGTCAGGCAGGTGTCGCAGTTGCCGCAGGGCTCGCCCGACTGTCCGAAGTACGCGAGCAGGCGCACACGGCGGCAGTCGACGGTCTCGCAGAGCGCGAGCATGGCGTCCAGGTGCATGGCGAGGGCGCGCCGGTGCTGCTCGTCGCCCTCGGAGCCGTCGATGAGCTTGCGCTGCTGGACCACGTCCTGGAGGCCGTACGCCAGCCATGCCGTGGCCGGCTCGCCGTCGCGCCCGGCGCGGCCGGTCTCCTGGTAGTAGCCCTCGACCGACTTCGGCAGGTCGAGGTGGGCCACGAAGCGCACGTCCGGCTTGTCGATGCCCATGCCGAAGGCGATCGTCGCCACGACGACGACCCCGTCCTCCCGCAGGAACCGGGACTGGTTGGCCGCGCGCGTACGGGCGTCCATGCCGGCGTGGTAGGGCACGGCGTCGATGCCGTGCTCCACCAGGAGGGCCGCGGTCTTCTCGACGGAGGCCCGCGAGAGGCAGTAGACGACCCCGGCGTCCCCCTCGTGCTCGGTCCGGATCAGGTCGAGCAGCTGCTTGTGCGGGCTGTTCTTGGGGACGATGCGGTACTGGATGTTCGGCCGGTCGAAGCCCGCGACGAAGTGCCGGGCGTCCTCCAGGGCGAGCCGGGCCGCGATCTCCTTGTGGGTGGCCTCGGTGGCCGTCGCGGTCAGCGCGATGCGCGGCACCTTGGGCCAGCGCTCGTGCAGCATGGACAGGGCGAGGTAGTCGGGGCGGAAGTCGTGGCCCCACTGGGCGACGCAGTGCGCCTCGTCGATCGCGAAGAGCGACACCGTGCCCCGGTCGAGGAGCCGCTGGGTGCCCTCGGTGCGCAGGCGCTCGGGGGCCAGGTAGAGCAGGTCGAGCTCGTCGGCGAGGAAGGCCTGCTCGACGGCCTGGCGCTCGTACGGATCCTGCGTGGAGTTGAGGAATCCGGCCCGCACTCCGAGGGCCCGCAGCGCGTCCACCTGGTCCTGCATCAGGGCGATGAGCGGCGAGATCACGACGCCCGTGCCCTCTCTGACGAGGGCCGGGATCTGGTAGCACAGGGACTTGCCGCCGCCGGTCGGCATGAGCACGAGGGCGTCGCCGCCGCCGACGACCTGCTCGATGATCTCCTGCTGCTCCCCTCGGAAGGAGCTGTAGCCGAAGACGCGGTGGAGGACGCCCGCTGCCTCGGAGATCACGGCGGAATCGTCGGTGAGGACCATTCACCCACCCTATCGGCCGGCACCGACACCCCTGCCGCCTCCGGGCGAACCTGTGGACAACCTCCCTGGCGGCGGGCCACCCTCTGAGGCAACGTGCGGGGCGAACCCCGCGTCCTTCCGCAGGGACGCGTCGGCCGACACGACACCCCCGGCCCCAGGGAACAGGACACCTCATGAGCGACAAGGCCCGCACTCTCTTCGACGCCCTCGACCTCGACCACGACGGGACGCTGACCCGCACCGAGGTGATCAGCGCCCTGCGCGCCAAGGGCCCGACCCTCGCCGCGCAGGGGGTGATCCCCTTCTGGGGCGTGGGCACCGCCGACGACGCATCGGCCCTGTTCGACGAGGCCGACCAGAATGGTGACCGCGTCCTGTCGTTCGAGGAGTTCGCCGCCCTGGTCGACCGCCGCTTCGGGTGGTGACCGTGGCGGGGCGGCGCGAAGGCCGTACGCGCGCCCGCCCGTCCGGCCCGACGGCCACGGCCGCTCACCTCTCCGGGGGTGTGGACGTCTTGACCGGAGCGGCACCCCGGGAGCTACAGTCATGAAAACTTGCGCTGCTAGTTTTGAGGGCCCTCCCCACACCTTGGAGCCGTGACCATGCGCCCCGTCTACTTCGCCACCGCCCGGCGCACGCCGATCGGCCGCCTCCGCGGCGCCCTCTCCGGCGTCAGGCCCGACGACCTCGCCGCGACCGCCGTCCGCGCCGTCCTGGACGCGGTGCCGTCGCTCGACCCGGCCCGGATCGACGACGTCTACTGGGGCGCGGCCAACCAGTCCGGCGAGGACAACCGCAACGTGGCCAGGATGGCGGTGCTCCTCGCCGGGCTCCCGGAGACCGTCCCCGGCGCCACCCTCAACCGGCTCTGCGCCTCCGGCCTGGAGGCGGTCACCACCGCCGCCCGCGCCATCGCCTCCGGCGAGGCCGACATCGTGCTCGCCGGCGGCTCGGAGTCGATGAGCCGCGCCCCCTTCGTCCTCCCCCGCGCGGAACAGGCGCTCCCCCACCACCAGCAGATCCACGACACCAAGCTGGGCTGGCGGATGACCAACCCGCGGATGAAGGAACTCCACGGGGTGCTCTCCATGGGAGAGACGGCCGAGGAGGTCGCCGCCCGGTACGGCGTCAGCCGTGAGGACCAGGACGCCTTCGCTCTGCGCAGCCACCGGCTCGCCGCCGCGGCCCGCAAGGACGGCCTGTTCGACGCCGAGACCGTCCCCGTCACCCTCCCGGACGGCACCGTCGTCGCGCACGACGAGTCGATCAGGCCCGACACCACGCCGGAGAAGCTGGCCGCCCTGAAGCCGGTCTTCCGGCCCGACGGCACCGTGACCGCGGGCAACGCCTCGCCGATGAACGACGGGGCGGCCGCGCTGCTGCTCGTGACCGAGGACGTGCTGCACGAGCTGGGTCTCGAACCGCTCGGCCGCTACGTGGCCGGCGGCAGCGCCGGCGTCCACCCGGACGTCATGGGCATCGGCCCGGTCCCCGCGGTGCGCCGGGTCCTCACCAGGACCGGCCGCGCCCTCACGGACATCGACACCGCCGAGTTCAACGAGGCCTTCGCCGCCCAGGCCCTGGCCTGCGTCCGCGAGCTCGGCATCGACCCCGAGCGGGTCAACCCCCAGGGCGGCGCGATCGCTCTCGGCCACCCCCTGGGCGGCTCGGGCGCCCGGATCCTCACCACCCTGCTCCACCGCATGCACCGCACGGGCGACCGCCACGGCCTCGCCACCATGTGCGTCGGCGTCGGCCAGGGCACCGCCGTCCTGGTCGACCGGGACTGATCCGACCGGGCGCCTCGCGAGACACCTCCGTGTCGTCGTCGGCCCCGTCCCACCTGAGCGGCCTCCGGTCAGGTGTGACGGGGCTCACGCGTTCTCCTCGGGATCCGTGTAGACCGTCGTGGCCCTCCCAGGCGTATGCCCGGTGAAGCAAGAGACCCGGGAGTTGCCGTTGACCGTCGAAGAGTTCGAAGCGTTCTACGTCCAGGCGGTCGGGCGGCTCACCGGGCAGCTCTACGTCATGCTCGGCGATCTGCAGGAGGCTGAAGACGTTGTCCAGGAAGCGTTCATCAAGGGCTGGAACCGGCGACGGCAGCTCGACCGCGACGCCGGACCGGAGGCGTGGGTCCGGAAGGTCGCCTGGCGTCTGGCCGTGAGCCGATGGCGCTTCCGGCGCCGTACGGCCGAGGCCTGGGGCCGGCGCGCGGCTCCGCCCGACATGCCGGGGCCTGGGCCGGAACACGTGGTGCTGGTCGAGGCGCTGCGTACCCTGCCCGCCCAGCAACGGCGCACCATCGCCCTCCACCATCTGTGCGACCTCACCGTCGAACAGATAGCGGACGAGACCGGGCTGTCCGCCAGCACGGTCAAGACCCACCTCGGCCGTGGGCGTGCCGCCCTGGCCGACCGGCTGCGGGACAGCGTGCAGGAGGCCCCCGGTGCGTGACGACATCGACGACCCGTCCTTGAAGATCCTGTTCCGGGCGGCCGCCGATCACGGCCGTCGGCACGCCACGCCGCTGCCCGTCGCCCAGGTCGTCGAGCGGGGCAGGCGCTACCGCCGGCGCCGTACGGCCCTCGTCCTGGTCGCGGCGAGCGCCGTCGCGGCCCTCGGCGTGGTCACGGCGGTCGGGCCCGGACCCGAGGCCCCCGGCCCCGTCATGCCCGCGACCAGTCCTTCCGCCCCGCTGCCGGGCCCGACCACCAGCCCTGCCGGGCCCCTGCCCACGCGGACGGGGGCGGGCAGCACGCCGCCGCCGACCGCCCCCGGCACGACGACCCTGCACGGCTGACGCTCCGCGTCCCGCCTCCGGGACGGCCCGCGCACCAGGGCCGGTCCCGCCCTTTCACGTACCCACGGAGAGACAACACCCATGCCTGTCACGGCACCCGCCTCCCCGAGGCATGCCCCCGAACGGTCGGACACCGCCGTGCCCCGGGCGTCCGCGAACGCCCCGCGGCCTGATCGTCCGGGCCGGGCGGACACCTGGCTCGGGCGCGCCAGGTCCCGTGTGCGACCGGTCGACCGCGAGGTCCTGTGGTTGTACCTGGTGACCCGGGTGGCCGTGTGGACGACCGCGTACTGCACCCGCCGGCTGTTCCCCGCGGACGGGGACAGCCGGGTGCCCGAACCGGTACTGGCGTCCTTCGAGCGCTGGGACTGGGGGCACTTCCTCCACATAGCCAGGGACGGCTACTTCCCCGAGGGCGGAGCCGGCCCCGCCGCGGGGGACAACAGGGAGGCGTTCTTCCCGGGCTTTCCCCTGCTTCTGCGGGCGGTGCACAGGGTGGTCCCCGACTGGACCGTCGCCGGGCTGCTCGTCTCGTTCGTCGCCGGCGCGGTCGCGGTGCTGGCGCTCGCGCGGATCGCCGAGCTCCACCTGCCGGACGCGCCCACGGGCAGACGCGCCGCCCTGTTCCTGCTGCTGTCCCCGTGCGCGGTCTTCCTCGCCGCCGGATACAGCGAGGCCCTCTTCCTGGCCTTCGCCCTGCCCGCGTGGCTGGCCGCCCAGCGGCACCACTGGCCTCTCGCCGCGCTCCTGGCCGCCGGTGCCACCACCGTCCGTGTCAACGGCCTCTTCCTCGCCGCCGCCCTCGCCGTCCACTTCCTCCTCACGGTGCGCGCGCGTAGGCGGCGCGCCGCACTCCTCGCGCTGCCCGCCCTGCCGGCTCTCCTCTACTTCTGGTACCTGTACGAGCGGACCGGCGACCTGATGGCGTGGAAGCACGCCCAGGAACGCGGCTGGTACCGGCATTTCCGCGCCCCCTGGGACGCCTGGTCCCAGACCTGGCACGAGGCCTTCGACCGGACCCAGGCCACCGGCTACGCCGCCCTGTTCCAGGCGGACCTGGTGGCGATGCTCCTCGGCCTCGGCCTGCTGGCCTTCCTCGTGCGCCGGCGGCGCTGGCCGGAAGCCGTGTACATCGCGCTGACCCTGTGGGCGCTCGGCACCTCGTACTGGTACATGTCCATCGCCCGCAGCACCCTGCTGTGGTGGCCCCTCTGGATCGGCCTCGCCGTCCGGAGTCTGCGCGGCAGGAGGGTGACGACGGCGTACGTCTGCGTCGTCGCCCCCCTGAGCACGATCCTCACCGTCACGTTCCTGACGGGCCGCTGGGCGGGCTGACCTCGGTCCCGGAACGATCGAGGGGCCGTTCCAGATCACTCTGGAACGGCCCCTCGATGAACGACTCTTTCGAGTCGGGACGACAGGATTTGAACCTGCGACCCCTTGACCCCCAGTCAAGTGCGCTACCAAGCTGCGCCACGTCCCGCTGCCCGTCTGACCTGGGGTTTCCCCCAGCTGGACGCGCAGGAGAACAATACCGCACTTTCTTCGGTGGTCACGAACCGTTTCCGGGCGCGCGGGGAGGGCCGAGCGCCGGGGTTGGCGCGTTCACTCTCTGTGACGCGCCTTCGCGCCGGGCAGTGCGCCCGCGCGCCTGCTCCGGGGGTTCGAAGGGGGCGTGCGGGAGGTCGGCAGGCCGTTCCACCTGGGCAGGAAGGGAGGGGGCGGGGTTGCCGGAATCCCGATCCCGTGGGGAGGAAGGTGCTCATGGGGTGCCCCGGGCGCTCTCATGACCATATGACGGCGAGTTCGTTGCCGTTGGCATGTGGCAGAAAGATGCCCACGGGGAATGGACTGCGGACCGGGCCGAGCAGGCCAAGACCCTACGAAACACAGTCGAAAACAATCGTCAACCGCTCGGGTTTCGGACAAATCTCGTGGCGATATTGCTCCGTCCCAGAAAGATCAACACCATGAAGTGGTCGGCCTGTTCGGGACGGGACCACTGCCGATGCACCACCTGCTCGGACAACCGATCAGGCGTTTCGCAGGGGAGGGACTCGAATGGACGGCTATTTCAGCAGTCGACTGCATCATCAGCTCAGGGAGACGGTCCGCGATTTCGCAGAGCGTGAGGTTCGGCCACGGATAGCCGAGATGGAGGCGTCCCGCACGGTCCACCACGAACTGTCACGACTGATCGCCGCGCAGGGCTGGCTGGGCGCGACAATCGGCCAGGAGTACGGCGGCATGGGCGCCGGCCATCTGGCCAAGACCATCATCATCGAGGAGCTGTCCCGGGTCAGCGGCGCCATGGGCGCCATGGTCCAGGCCTCGCAGCTGGGCACCGCCAAGATCGTCCACTTCGGGAGCGACGAGCAGCGGAAGACCTGGCTCCCGGTGATCGCCGCCGGCGAGTGCCTGCCCACCATCGCGGTCACCGAGCCCGAGTCCGGGGGCCATGTCCTCGGCATGAGCGCCGACGCGGTGCGCGACGGCGACGACTACATCCTGAACGGGAGCAAGGTCTTCGTCGGCAACAGCCACGTCGGCGACCTGCACGGCGTCGTGGTCAGGACCGGTCCCGGTTCGAAAGGGCTCACGGCCTTCCTGGTCGAATCCGATCGCCCGGGGTTCAGGACCGGTCCCCAGCAGACGGCCATGGGACTCCACGGTTTCAGCTTCGGCGAACTGATCTTCGAGAACTGCCGGGTCCCGGCCGCCAACCGGCTCGGCGACGAGGGCGACGGCCTCTCCGTCGCCTACTCCTCCAGCGTCCTCTACGGCCGGGCCAACCTGACCGCGGTCTCGCTCGGCATCCACCGGGCGATCCTGGAGGAGACCACCCGGTTCGCCTCCGAGCGCATCCGGTACGGCAAGCCGCTCCACGACCTCCCCACGGTCAAGCTGAAGCTCGGCCAGATGCAGTCCCGGCTGATGACCTCCCGGCTTGCGGCGTACCACGCCGTGCACATGCTCGACCAGGGTCTGTCCTGCGACGCCGAGCTGATGAACGCCAAGCTCGTCAACGTCGAGTCGGCGATCGACTCCGGTCGCAACGCCATGGAGATCCACGCCGCCGCCGGCCTCTTCACGGACCGGGCCATCGAGCGCTACCTCCGGGACGCGCACCACATCTTCGCCCCGGCCGGCACGTCCGACATCCAGCTGCTGCGGCTGGCCGAGGTCGCCCTCGGCCAGGACAAGGGCAGCTGGTCGGAGCGGCTGTCCGAGCTGGTCCGCACACCGGAACCGGAACCGGTGCACGCCTGACCCCCGGAACGCCGGGAACCCCGGCACGGCGGCGGCCGCACCGGGGCTCCCGGCGTTCCGGGTGGACCGGTCAGAACATGCCGTCCTCGCGGCGGTGGATCTGCTCCATCAGTTCGGCCGCCATCGCCTTGATCGTCTCCAGCCCGGCGCGCCCCCACGGCCGGACGTCGGTGTCGACGACGCAGATGGTCCCGAGGGCCGCTCCGGTGCGGTCGATCAGCGGCGCCCCCATGTAGGAGCGGATGCCGATCTCGTCCACGACCGGGTTCCCCGCGAAGCGCGGGTAGTCGCAGACGTCCTCGAGGACGAGCGCCTTGCGTCGCACCACGACGTGCGGGCAGTAGCCGTGGTCACGGGCCATGAAGCGGCCGACGCCGCCGGCGCCCGCGGCGGCCGCGCCGAGGTCGCTGCCCGAGTGGGTGCCCTCGGGAGTGTGCAGACCGGCGAAGAACTGCCGGTTCTCGTCGATGAAGTTCACCATCGAGAACGGGGCACCGGTCACGTCCGCGAGGCGGTGGGCGAACTCGTCGAACGCCGGCTCCGGCCGCTCCCCCAGTCCGAGTTCACGCAGCCGCTGCACCCGGGCGGGCGCGTCCTTGTCGACGGGGGTCAGCAGGAGATGACCGGTCGGGTCGTACGTCATGGCGTGGCTCCGTAGCTCGGCACGGTGGCCGGGATGGTGGTGAGCAGATGCTGGACGAGGGTCAGCAGGGTGCGGATGCCGGAGCTGGAGATCCGGGCGTCGCAGAGGACCACCGGCACCTCCGGCTTGAGGTCGAGCGCGGCCCGTACCTCGTCCGGGTCGTAGCGGTAGGAGCCGTCGAACTCGTTGACCGCCACGACGAACTGGATCCCCCGCCGTTCGAAGAAGTCCACGGCGGAGAAGCACTCCTGGAGCCTGCGGGTGTCGGCGAGGACGACCGCCCCGAGCGCGCCCTCGGAGAGCTCGTCCCACATGAACCAGAAGCGTTCCTGGCCCGGGGTGCCGAAGAGGTAGAGCACATGGCGGTCGTCGAGCGTGATGCGGCCGAAGTCCATGGCGACGGTGGTCGTGGTCTTGGACTCCACGCCCTCCAGGCTGTCGGTGGCCGCGCTGACCGAGGTCAGCAGCTCTTCGGTGCTCAGCGGTTCGATCTCGCTGACCGCGCCCACGAGGGTCGTCTTGCCCACGCCGAATCCCCCCGCCACCAGGATCTTGAGCGCGGTGGGGAACGGGTCGGTGGCGAGACTCTCGTGGCGCTCAGAGCCGTTGTCGTAGGCCATCGAGCACTGCCTCCAGCAAGGAACGGTCGGTTGGGTTGGCGTGGAGCCGCGGAGCGCGGGCGGTGAGCGCCCCGCAGTCCATGAGGTCGGAGAGCAGGACCTTGGTGACCACGGCCGGGAGCCGTAAGTGCGCCGCGATCTCCGCCACCGTGGTGGGCCCGTCGCACAGCCGGAGAGCCACGCTGTGTTCGGGGCCCATGTGCGTCTGGGGTGACGATCCGGTCGCCATGACCATGGACAGCAGGTCCAGCGCGGTGGTCGGCTTGGTGCGGCCGCCACTGACGGTGTACGGGCGGATCAGCCGGCCGGCCGCGTCGTCGAGCCAGGGGCCTTCCTGAGGGGACGTCGCGTTCACTGCCCGATGCCACCCACCACTCCGGCTGCCTGCCGGGCGGGAGTGACCAGGTACGGCCGGACGCTCTTGACGAGCATCGCCATCTCGTACCCGAGGACCGCGGCGTCCGCCTCGCGCCCGGCGAGGACCGCCAGGCAGGTGCCGGATCCCGCGGTGGAGACGAAGAGGAGGGTGGAGTCGAGCTCCACGACCACCTGCCGCACCTCGCCGCCGTCGCCGAACCGGGCGCCCGCGCTGCGGCCGAGCGAGTAGAGCCCGGAGGCGAGGGCCGCCATGTGGTCGGCGGCGTCGGGGTCGAGACCGTGGACGGACTTGACGAGGCCGTCGGAGGAGAGCAGAACCGCGTTGCGGGTGTACGGGACCCGCTGGACCAGTCCGCTCAGCAGCCAGTCGAGGTCCGAGGAATGGCCGGTCGGCACATTGCTCGCCATGGTGCATCTACTCCTTGCGCGCGTCGCCGGGACGCAGCGGTTCATGGGGGGCGGGCTGGGATTCGGCGAGACCGATGCCGCGCTGGAACGCGGCCATCAGGCCGGGGTCGTGCAGGGCGTGCTCCTCGGGCTTGCGGGCCGCGGGCTCGTCGCGCAGCTGCGGGACGAGGTGCTCCTGGGCTCGCCGCTTGGGGAGCACGGGCCGGCCGTTGCCTTCGGGCGCCGGGGGGAGCGGCGACAGGAAGGAGGCCGGCGGGCCCATGGGCGCGCCGCCGGCCGCCGGGGCCGGTGCCGCGGGGGTGCGGTCGGAGTCCGCGTAGCGGTTCGACCGCTCGTTCGTACGGGCGTAGGTGAGCGGGTCGGCGGCGGGGCTCTCCTGGTGGCGGGGGGTGACCTGCTCCGGGAAGGGCGCGGAACGCGGTGCGGGTGCGGCGGGGGTCGCGTTCATGGCCACGGGCACGGGCGCCCGGGGGTGGGCCGGTGCCGGGGGCGCCGTGGGAGCCGTCGGGGGGGCCGGGGCCGCCGGGGGGGCGGTGACCGCGGGCCGGGACGGCGGGGGCGCGGGCGACTGGACCGCCGGCTGGGACTGCATCTGCACCTGGTTCGGCGGGACCGCGGTGGAACCGGCCGCCGCGGCGGCCTGGCGCTCGTGCTGGGCGAGCCCTTCGGGGTCGGCGCCGAGGAGGCCCTGGGGCAGTACGAGGACGGCCTGGACCCCGCCGTAGATGTTGGACTGGAGGCGTACGGCGATGCCGTGCCGCCTGGCCAGCGCCGAGACGACGAAGAGGCCGATCCGGCCGTCCTGGAGCAGGTGCGCGACGTTGACCTGGTCGGGGTCGGCGAGCAGGGCGTTCATCTTGTTCTGCTCGGTGACGGCCATGCCGAGACCGCGGTCCTCGACCTCGATGGCGAGGCCTGCCGTGACGTACTGCGCGCGGAGCAGCACGGTGGTGTGCGGCGCGGAGAACAGTGTCGCGTTCTCCACGAGTTCGGCGAGGAGGTGGATGACGTCGGCCACGGCATGGCCCCGGAGCGTACCGTCGATCGGCGGGACGAGCTTCACCCGCGGGTACTGCTCGACCTCGGCGATGGAGGAGCGCAGGACCTCCGTCATGGTGACCGGGTTCGACCACTGGCGACGGGAGATGGCGCCGCCGAGCACGGCGAGGTTCTCCGCGTGCCGGCGGATGCGGGTGGCCAGGTGGTCGACGTGGAACAGGCCCTTGAGCAGCTCCGGGTCCTCGACCTCGTTCTCCAGCTCGTCGAGGAGCTGGATCTCGCGGTGGACGAGGGACTGCAGGCGCCGGGCGAGGTTGACGAAGACCTCGACCTTCTGTTCGTTTCCGACGCTGCTGGAGAGCCGGGACGCCTGCACGACGGCGGCGATCGCGGCTTCGTGAGAGCGCGTCAGCTCATGGGAGAGCAGGTCGAACTCGTCGCCGGAGGCGGTGCCGGTCGGCGGTGCGGGTCGGGGCGGCAGCCCCTCCCCCCTGCGCAGCTGTTCGACGACCGTCCGCAGTTCGCTCTGGCCGCGGGCGCTGGAGCGGCGCAGGGCGTTGCAGCGGTCGAGCACCGACTTGGCGGCCCTGTCCGCGCCGAGTGCGGCGGCCGTCACGGAGGCGACGGTGAGGGCGGCCGCGCCGGTGAGGGCGGCCCAGAGCCCGGGGGTGGGGCTGGCGCCGGTGGAACGGATGGTGAAGAGGACGGCCGCGGCCCCGCCCAGTGCCACCGCGATGGCGGGGAGCACCGAGGTGCGCAGGAGTTGGGGGCGTATCCGCGCTTCCGTCGAGTGCTGCGGCGGGGGCGGCTGCGAGGGGGGGTTGCCGGGGGTACCGGGGGCGGGGCGGGCGCCTGACCGGCCGTGCCGCCCGCCCTCGCGTCGATCTGACCGCGAGGCGGGTGCGCGAAGTTGAGACATGAGTGTCCTTGGTACGTGCCCAGGAATCGGCGTACTGCGGGGGTGGTTCAGGGGGACGTCATGCAGGTCGTTCCGGGGAGCCGTTCCTGGGGCGTTCTGCGGGTGGACGACAAGGGAGCGTCGGGCTTATCGATGATCACCAACCACACACTGTAGTCGTCAACCGTTCATCGGGGGTGCGCAGTTGGCAAACTTACCCGCAGACGGGGCCGGTCTGGTATCGCCCGTCGCACGACAGGCCGAGAACGATCGGCCGAGAGTCGATCGCATGGCGTGAAAACGCCGTCGATGACCGGGAACGGAAGAGGGCGGAGGCGCTCGTACGCCTCCGCCCTCTGCGGAAATCGATCCCTACCGGAATTCCCCCGAGGGGTACGGACCGCATCCGTCCGCCCGCGGCATCAGGGAGCCGCCGCCGCCTCCGGCGCACCAAGACCGCCGTCCGCGCCCGGCCCGCCGGACACCTGCCCGGCGTCCGCACCGGTGTCCAGTCCCACGGCCGCACCGGCGGCGCCGGTCGACGGCGAGTGACCGTCGGCGAGATCCGGGTCTCCCCACCCGCCGGCCGGGACACGGGCGACCGGGCGCCACCAGGGAGCCTCGGGCAGACGCTCGGCCCCGGGTTCGAAGGGTTCGCCGGGAAGGGGCAGGGCGACCCGCTGGGAAGCGCCGGCGGCGGCTTCGACGGTGCCCTCCCCCGGCTCGGCCCACGGGTGCGGGGCGAGGTTGAAGGTGCCCCAGTGGATCGGCAGCATCACCCCGCCCGGCCCGCCGCCCTGGAGGTCCAGGTGGGCCCGCATGCCCTCCGCCGGGGTCATGTGGATGTCGGTCCAGAACTCCGAGTAGGCGCCGATCTGGATCATCGTGGCGTCGAAGGGGCCGTGGGCCGCGCCGATGTCCTTGAAGCCGGAGAAGTAGCCGGTGTCGCCGCTGTGGAAGATCCGGTGGGCGGGTCCCGTCACCACCCACGAGGCCCAGAGGGTCATCTGCCGGTTGCGCAGCCCGCGGCCGCAGAAGTGCCGGGCCGGGGTGGCCGTGAGACGCAGCTCGCCGACCTCGGTGGACTCGTTCCAGTCCAGCTCGCGCAGCCGGGAGGCGGGTACGCCCCAGCGCTCCAGGTGCGCGCCGACGCCGAGGGGCACCGCGAAGAGCGTGTCCGTGGTGGCGAGCGCCTTGATCGTCGGCAGGTCGAGGTGGTCGTAGTGGTCGTGCGAGATCACCACGACGTCGACCGGACCGAGCGCGGCGAGCGGCAGGGGCACCGGGTGGAGACGCTTGGGCCCGGCGAAGGGGAAGGGGGAGCAGCGCTCGCCCCAGACGGGGTCGAAGAGGACCCGGTGGCCGTCGATCTCGGCGAGGACGCCGGAGTGCCCCATCCAGGTCAGGCGCAGGCCCGTGGCCGGGGGCCTGGCCAGGTCGGCGACGGTGGTGGGGTAAACGGGGATCGATCCGGTGGGGGCGCGGCGCGACCGTCCGTCCTTGTCGAAGTAGATCTTGGCGAACTCGAGGCCGGAGCCGGAGGGGCCACGTCGGGCGGGTTCGGGGTTCTGGAAGATCCCGTCCGCGAAGTTCGGCGAGCGGCGGATGCGGGCGAGGCGCTCGCCCGCGGGGTCCGCGCCGAAGGACTCGGGGCGCAGCGCGCGCAGCCGGGCCCGCGGCGAACGGTCGGAGCCGGTACCGGTCACAGGACCTCCTGATCCATGGGGGTCGTTCCATTATGGGCAACCCGAGCCCCGAACGATCGGGACGGTGGTCCATACTGAACGGCTGTTCAGTACGGAGCCCGGCCCCCACGCCCTTTCCGAGGAGACGCCCGATGAGTTCCGCCCCCCTGCTTTCCGTCGGCTGGACCGACCACGTGACCGGCCGCCGGGGCCATCTGGTGGTCGACCGGCTGGTGCGCGGGGTGGCCAGTGGAGGCCTGCGCATGCGGGAGGGGTGCACGGCCGACGAGGTCGCCGGACTCGCACGGGGCATGACCGTGAAGGAGGCCCTGCACTACGACCCGAGCGCCCGGTACGTGCCGCTGGGCGGCGCCAAGGGCGGCATCGACTGCGACCCGCGCTCCCCCGAGGCGTACGGCGTCCTGGTGCGCTATCTGCGGGCGATGCGGCCTTACGTCGAGCGGTTCTGGACCACCGGCGAGGACCTGGGGCTCACCCAGGACCTGGTGGACCGCGCCGTGGCCGAGGTCGGCCTCGTCTCCTCCGTGCAGGCCGTGTACCCGCTCCTGGACGACGAGGCGACGGCCCGGAAGCGTCTCGCCGACGCCTTCGCGATCGAGGTCGACGGCCTCGGACTGGACGAGCTGGTCGGCGGCCTCGGGGTCGCGGAGTCCGTCCTGGTCGCTCTCGACCGGGCCGGTCGGGAGTACGCCGGGACCCGGGTGTCGATGCAGGGCTTCGGCACGATGGGCGCGGCCACCGCCCGCTTCCTCGCGCGGGCCGGACTGCGGGTGGTGGCCGTTGCCGATGTCCGGGGCACGATCGTGAACCCCGGCGGCCTCGACGTCGAGGCGCTGCTCGCGGCCCGCGACGCCCACGGGACCGTCGACCGCTCCGCGCTCCGGCCCGGTGACCGGCAGGCACCGGGGGACGCCTGGCTCGCGGCCGAGGCGGAGGTCCTGGTCCCGGCGGCCGTCTCGTACGCCGTCGACGCCGGGAACCAGGGACGGATCACGGCCCGCTGGATCGCGGAGGCCGCCAACATGCCGGTCCTGCCGGAGGCCGAGGAGGCGCTGTCGGCGCGCGGGGTGACCGTACTGCCCGACGTGGTCGTGAACTCGTGCACCAACGCGTGGTGGTGGTGGACGCTGTTCGGCGACATCGAGGCCGACGCCGACCAGGCCTTCGACCGGGTACGGCGGGCCATGCGGGGGCTCGTCGGCGGGATGCTCGACCGGGCGGCGGCGGACGGCACGAGCCCGCGCGCCGCGGCGCACGCGCTGGCGGAGGAACGGCTGCCGCTCATCGCCGAGCGTTACGGCTGGTACTGACCCCACCACGACGGGCGACCGTTGGCGATCATGCTCGCGTCATGTGCTGTGTAGGCTGCACGGCGTGGCGAGAGTGCGGTTGAGCGTGGCCGAGCGGCGGGAGGAACTGCTGCGGGCCGCCGTCGAGCAGATCGAGGCGCGCGGTGTCGCGGCCGTCCGGATCTCCGACGTGGCCTCCGCGCTCGGGGTGAGCAACGCCCTCGTGCTCTACCACTTCTCGTCCAAGGAACAACTGGTCGCGGCGGCCTTCGCGCACGCCGCCGAGGCCGATCTCGTCCAGCTGCGACGGATCCTCGGGCGGCGCTCCACAGCGGTGCGACGGCTTCGGGCGGCGGTGCGCTGGTACGCGCCGACCGGTCAGGCCAAGGGCTGGCGGCTCTGGATCGAGGGCTGGGCCGCCTCCCTGCGGGACGCGGAGCTGCGCCGGGTCGCCGCCTCCCTCGACCAGGAGTGGAAGGCCGCGCTGACCCGGGTGATCGAGGAGGGAGCAGCGGCGGGCGAGTTCCGCTGCGCGGATCCGGCCGCGGCGGCCTGGCGGCTCACCGCCTTCCTCGACGGCCTCGCCGTCCAGACGACGGCGTACGCCGGTCCCCTCTCCCGCACCGCGATGCTGCGCTGGGCGGACGCCGCCCTCGCCCGGGAGCTGAACCTGCCGGACGAGGACGGGGACGGGGAGTCGGGCGGGGACGGCGACCCTGGCGAGGACGGGAAGCCGGGCGACAGCGGCGGGCCGGGCGTGGGCGGCGAGGACGGGAAGCCGGGCGACACCGGCGGGCCGGGTGAGAGTGGCCGACCGGGCGCGGGTGGGGGCGGCAGACCGGGCGTGGGCGGCAGCGGCGGGCCGGATCGCACCAGCAGGCCGGGCGAAGGGGACGGCGGCGCGCCGGATGGCGCCGGCGGGCCGCGCCCGGGCGGACCGCCGGGGGACGTCTGAGCCCCCCTCGGTCAGCGCAGTTCGAAGACCGCCGAAACCGTGATGTGCTCCTCGATCTCGCCCGGGGCCAGCGGCACGCTCTGCTCGTCCGCGATGACGCCCGGGGCGGCGCCGAGACCGGGGCGCACGGACTCGCCCTCGCTGAGCGAGACGAGGCGGCCGAGACGGTGGCCGCTGAGCCGCGCGTGCTGCGCCGCCTTGTCGTACGCGTCCTGGTAGGCGGCCTCGCGCGCCTTCGCCCGCAGTGACGAGGGGTCGGCGACGTCGAACACGACGCCGTTGATCCGGCCCGCGTCCTTCGTGGCGTCGTTGACGGCACCGATGACCTGCCCGGTCCTGTCGAGGTCCCGGACCTTCACCGAGAAGGACTGCCCGGCCTGGTACCCCGTCACCTTGCTCTCCCCGGCCGCGTTCTGCGTGTGCACCGGGGACAGCGTGAGGCTGTCGGTGCGGATGTCCCGCTCCGCGATGCCCTCCTCGTGCAGTACCCGGAGGAGGGTCTCGGAGGCGGTCTTCTGCGCGGCCATCGCCTCCTTCGCGGTCCCGCGCGCGGCCTCGACCCCGACGGACAGGATCGCCAGATCGGGCGCGGCGGCGGCCCGGCCGCTGCCGGTGACCGTGACCGTCGCGGGCGTCTCCGCACGGGTGGCGAGGCGCGGGGCCGTCCGCTCGGGCGCGGTGGCCAGGGCGGGGGTCGCGGTGGCGACGAGGAGGCCGCCGAGGACGGCGGTGGCGGCGAGCAGTCGGGCGGTGCGGGCGGCGCTGGGTCGGCGGATCGTCACGGGCGGTCCCTTCGATGGCGGGTGCCGGAGCTCCGGCGGGCCCCCTCCATCCCAGCATCCGGCGCCGCCGCCTCCCGTACGCCACTCCTGACCGGCGTCGCCCTTCACCTCTCCGTACCAGCCGGACCGCTCGCGGGCGCGCTCAGGTCTGGACGAGCGGTTCGTACGCGTCGGGACGCAGCCCGAAGGTCCAGGCGACGCCCTCCCGCGCGGTCCTGGTCGTGGGCGGCACCCGGAGCCAGTACGTGCGGTGGGTGCCGTCCGGCTCGGGCGTGGAGTTGACGACCTCGACCATCGCGACGTCCTCGTCGTCGGCCAGCTCGATCCGCCAGAGGACCCCCGTCTCGTCGCGGTGCTCGTGCCGGGCTCCGGAGGCGGCGAGGTAGCGCTCGTAGCCGTAGTGCTCCAGCATCACGCGCCGCAGTTCGGCGTTCTCCTCCTTCCGTATCCGCTCGGGGGTGAGTCCGGCGAGACCGGCGAGGAACGTGGCGGGCACGGGCATGCCCCGCCAGGCGTGCAGGGCGAACCCGTCGGCGAACGCGAGCGCCGGGCCGTCGCCCCGGTCGAGCCGCCCCGCCTCGTCCCGGTGGAGTTCGACCGGGCGCTCGCAGACCACGGCGACGTTCTCGTAGGGCCACCACCAGCCCGCGTGTCGAGCCACGGCGGCGAGGCCCGCGAGGCGCTCGCCCTGCCCTTCGAAGGCGGCGAGCCAGGCGGCGTCGTGCTGACCGAGCACGGCGTCGAGCAGCACGAGCCGCACGGCGGTCGCCTCCCGCTCGGCACCCGCCGAGCCGAGGAGGCCGTCGTCCACCGGGGCCACGAGACCGTCGCCCGCCGTGCCGACGAGACCGTCGTCCACCGAGCCCACGAGCCCGTCGTCCGCCTTGCCGCCCGCGTCTCCGGCCCCGGCCGCCGCAGCCGTGGCCGCGTCCGTCACCCCGGTCCGTATCCGCTCCGCGAGGTTCCGGGTGAGGTCCCACAGGGGGGCGCCGGTCGCCCGCCAGTGGGCCGCCCAGCCGGCGGGGCCGAGCTCGTCGTGAAGGCGGCGGCGCTCCTGGGCCCATGGCCGGGTGCGCACCGCGTCCCGTACCGAACGGCCCTGTTCCGTCAGGCTCCGTACGAGGGTGACGGCCGCGAGAGGCGAGTCGGCCCAGAGCACGCGCGCGGGTTCGGCGAGACCCGCCGTGCGGTAGGCGAGGCGGACGCCGTCCTCCGCGGCGGCGCGGTCGGCGGGCCCGGTGGCGGCGGCGACGGATCGCCATGTGTCCAGTGCGGTGGTGCGGTCCATGACGGCGTAATTCACGTGGGCGTGGTTCATTGCTGTCCCCAGGTCTCTCTCGGTCAGTCCGCGACGATCCGGTACGCGCCGGGCACGTACTCCCGCTGGCGCACCACCCGGTACCAGCCCTTGGGAAGGGGTATCGGGGCGTGTTCCTCGTGCACCACCCGGCCGCCTTCGGGGAGTTCGAGCAGGAACGGGCCGAAGGGCCCGGGCTCCCGCACGAGCCGGCCGGGCCCGGGGATCGCGTGGGCGTGCCCGGTGACCTCGCCGAGGGCGAGGACCAGGCGCCCTCGGGCGTCCCGCGGCTCCCCCGGCGCCGTCCTCGCCCGCTGCGGAACGGCCGTCTCGTCGACGGGTGCGATCAGTACGTCTCCCTGCCGGTACATGGCTCTGCCCTCCCCGTCCGGCGCGGTCGGCCGAACACGGGAACGACGCTAGAGGTCGGGTCTGACAATCGGGCCCCGGACGGGGGGCGGCGCGGCCGGCGACCCCTTCGCGGTGTCCGGGGCCGACCCGGCGAACGGTGTTGTCGGTGCCGCTTGGTAGAACTCAGACATCAGCCGATCCACGCCAGTTCGCCGTACGGGAGCGCAGTCATGACCGTTCACCACCACATGCGGGAATTCCACGACCTGCCCGTGTTCGACTTCCCGGCGGCGGACGCGCCGGTCGAGCTGCCCGACGCCGCCGCCGTCGCCTGGCGGATCTCCTCGCCGACCTACTGCGACCCCGGGGACGAGCAGTGGGGCCCGCTCTTCGAGCGGTTCCTGAAGACGGTCGACACGGGACGGGTGCGCGCGCTGGTCGTCGGAGGTTGGGACGAGGCGTACGAGAACTCGTCGGCCGACATCGTGACGGCGCTGATCGGGGCCGCTGACCGGCTGACCGCCCTGGAGGCCGTGTTCCTCGGAGACATGCTCTCCGAGGACTGCGAGATCTCGTGGATCGTCCAGTCCGATGTGACGCCGCTGCTCGCCGCCTACCCGGGGCTGCGGGAGTTCGGCGTCCGCGGCGGCACCGGCCTGGTGTTCCCGTCCGTCCGGCACGAGAACCTGGAGACCCTCGTCGTGGAGACGGGCGGTCTGGGCGCCGAGGTCGTGCGCGGGATCGCCGGGAGCGACCTGCCCGCCCTGGCGAACCTGGAACTCTGGCTCGGCACCGACGAGTACGGCGGCGACAGCACCCCGGAGGACCTGGGTCCGCTGCTCTCCGGCTCGGCGTTCCCGGCCCTGCGCAGTCTCGGCCTGTGCAACAGCGTGATCCAGGACGCCGTCGCCGCCGCCGTGGCGAGCGCCCCCGTGGTCGCCCGGATCGAGCGCCTCGACCTGTCCATGGGCGTGCTCACCGACGAGGGCGCGGCGGCGCTGCTCGACGGACAGCCGCTGACCCATCTCGCCCACCTCGACCTCTCCCACCACTACCTGTCGGACGCCGTGCGCGAGCGGGTGCTCGCCGCGCTCGTCCCGCACGGCGTGACCGTCGTCCTCGACGACGCCGAAGAGCCCGACGAGTACAACGGCGAGGTCTACCGGTACGTCGCGGTCGCCGAATGACCGCCGCCCCGCGTCTCGTGGTCGTCGGCGGTCCGGCGGGCCGCCGCGTCGCGTTCTTCCAGGACGCGCTGCGGACCGCCGGGCTGCCCGAGGCGCGGGTGGTGTCCTGGCCCGAGGTGCTCCGCGGCGGTGCGCGGTTCGCGGCGGGCGAGACCGTACGCCTGGACTCGCCCGGTGAGGACCCCGAGGCCGACCGGGTGCTGCGCGACGTGGACGATCCCTCCCGGGTCGAGGGCTCCGGCCGCTGGTACGAGCGGTTCGTCGACGCCGTGGCGGGTCTCGCCGGGTCCGTCACCGGGGCGTGCGCCACGCTCGTCGACGACCCCGCCGAACTCGCGGTCCTGTTCGACAAGCGGCTGAGCCACGGCCTGCTGCACGCGGCAGGAGTGCCGGTGCCCGCCTCTCCGACCTCCGGGCCGTCCGCCCCCGTGGTGCGCGGCTGGGAGCACATCCGTTCGCTGACCGCCGAGGCCGGGATGCGGCGGTTCTTCGTGAAGCTCGCGCACGGGTCGTCCGCGTCGGGGGTGTTCGCCGTCCAGACCGGCGGCGCGGGCCGGGTCCAGGCCATCACCTCGGTGGAGCGTGGCCCCGGCGGGCGCCTCCACAACTCCCTGCGGGTACGGCGGTACACGAACGAACGCGAGGTCGCCGCCCTCGTGGACACCCTCGCGCCCGACGGTCTGCACGTCGAGCGCTGGCTGCCCAAGGCCTCCCAGGACGGCCGGGCCGCCGATCTGCGGGTGGTGGTCGTCGACGGCAGGGCCACCCACGCCGTGCTCCGCACCAGCCGCTCCCCGATGACCAATCTGCATCTGGGCGGGACCCGAGGCGACCTGGCCGCGGCCCGCGCCGCGATCGCCTCGGCCGGCGGGCGGTGGTCGGACGCGCTCGCCGTGTGCGAGCGGGCCGCCGCCGTGTTTCCCGGCACCCGGTGCGTCGGCGTCGATCTGCTGCCGGCCACGGGCTGGCGCCGCTTCGCCGTGGCCGAGGTCAACGCCTTCGGTGATCTGCTGCCGGGTCTCACGGGCCTGCCCGGCAGCGGCGCCGAGGGCCTCGACACGTACGCGGCGCAGGTCGCCGCGCAGTTCCCGGAGGCCGCTGAGGCCCTGAAGTCCCCCGAGGCCTCGACACCGTCGCAGCAGGCCCTGCGAACCCCGCAGGTCCGTCCCGCCCCCCGCACCACAGGAACGAGCAGTCCGTGAACCAGCAGCCCGCGAACCAGCGGCCCGACATGAACGCGATCGTCGGCAGCCACGATCTGCTCCTCGTCACCCTCGACACCCTGCGGTACGACGTGGCGGTGGAGCTCGCGGCCGCGGGCCGCATCCCGAACCTGGCCCGTCATCTGCCCGGCGGCGCCTGGGAGCGGCGGCACGCCCCCGGCAGCTTCACCTACGCCTCCCACCAGGCGATCTTCGCGGGTTTCCTGCCGACCCCGGCCGCCCCCGGGCCGCACCCGCGTCTGTTCGCGGCGAGGTTCGCGGGCAGTGAGTCGACCGCCGACGGCACCTTCGTCCACGAGACCCCCGACCTGGTGTCCGCCCTCGCCGGCGAGGGCTACCGCACGGTCTGCGTCGGCGGCGTCGGCTTCTTCAACAAACAGCCGCCGCTCGGCGCCGTGTTGCCCGGCCTGTTCCAGGAGAGCCACTGGGAGCCCGACTTCGGCGTCGCCTCCCCCACCTCCTTCGAGTCCCAGGTGGCACGCGCGGAGGAGGTCGTGGCCGCGCTCCCCCACGGGCGTCGGCTCTTCCTCTTCGTCAACGTGTCCGCGCTGCACCAGCCCAACTGGTTCCATCTGCCGGGGGCGACCCCCGAGGCGGGTGACTCCCGGGCCACCCACGCGGCGGCCCTGGAGTACGTGGACCGGCACATCGGACGGCTCTTCGCCGCGATGAGCAGCCGGCGCCCCTGCTTCGCGATCGTCTGCTCCGACCACGGCACCGCGTACGGGGAGGACGGCCACACCGGGCACCGGCTCGGTCACGAGGTCGTGTGGACCGTCCCGTACGCGCAGTTCGTCCTCGCGGGCCCGGAGCGGGAGGACGTGGCATGAGCGACGCCATCCGCCCGTACCGCAGCTACGTCTACGCGTACCCGCACAAGACGGCGTACCGCGCGCTTCCCGAGCGCCCGGAGCTGACCGCGCTCTGGGCCGGGGAGCCGAAGGACGCGCTCTCCCTCTACGCGCACATACCGTTCTGCGAGGTCCGCTGCGGCTTCTGCAACCTCTTCACCCGGATCGGCGCCCCCGACGAGCTGACCGGCCGCTATCTCGACGCCCTCGACCGCCAGGCCACCGCCGTGCGGGAGGCTCTCGGGGACGGGGCGCCGGTGCGGTTCGCGACGGCCGCGTTCGGCGGGGGCACGCCCACCTTCCTCACCGCCGCCGAACTGGAGCGGCTCTGCGACATCGCGGAGAAGCGGATGGGGGTCGACCTCCGGGCGGTCCCGCTCTCCGTGGAGACCTCGCCCGCGACGGCGACCGCCGACCGGCTCGCGGTCCTCGCCGAGCGGGGCGCGACCCGGCTGAGCATCGGGGTGCAGAGTTTCGTGGACGCCGAGGCGCGGGCGGCCGTCCGGCCACAGCGGCGCGCGGACGTCGAGGCCGCGCTCGGCCGCATCCGGGACACGGGCGTGCCCGTGCTCAACATCGACCTGATCTACGGGATCGACGGCCAGACCGAGGAGTCCTGGCGGTCCTCGCTCGACGCGGCCCTGGTCTGGCGCCCCGAGGAGCTGTACCTCTACCCCCTGTACGTCCGGCCCCTCACCGGCCTCGGCCGGATCTCCCCCGCCGACCGGTTGCGGGCCGACCGGGAGTGGGACGAGCGGCGGTTGCGTCTGTACCGGTACGGCCGGGACCATCTCCTCGCGCACGGCTACGAGCAGGTGTCCATGCGGATGTTCCGGCGGGCGGACGCCGCACCGCTCGGCCCCGACGACCACCCCTGTCAGACGGACGGGATGATCGGCCTGGGCTGCGGGGCCCGGTCGTACACGTCGGCCCTCCACTACTCCTTCGACTACGCCGTCGACATGCGGGAGATCCGCTCGATCATCGACGCCTACACGGAGACCCCGGACTTCTCCCGCGTCGAGGTGGGCCGCTGGGTCGACGCCGGGGAGGCCCGCCGCCGCCACCTTCTCCAGTCACTGCTCCAGGCCGAGGGCATGCCGGTCGCGGGGTACGAGGAGCGGTTCGGGTCCTCGCCGTTCGCCGACTTCGCCGAGGAGCTGGGCCGGTTCGAGCGGCTCGGTTGGCTGGACGGGGACGCCCCGGCGGGACTCCTCCGCCTGTCACCGGACGGGCTCGCGTACTCGGACGGGCTCGGCCCGGAGCTGTTCTCCCCCGACGTGCGGGCCGCGATGGCCGCGTACGAGCCGAAGTAGGGGGCCGGCATGGACCTCACCCTCGGCTCGGGCCGGGATCAGGCCCCTGACCCGGGCATGGACCTGACGTTGCTCTACCGCGGGCCGCTCTCGTCCTGCGACTTCGACTGCCCGTACTGCCCCTTCGCCAAGCGGCGGGACAGCCGTGAGCAGTTGCGGGCGGACCGGGCCGCGCTCGAACGGTTCACCGGGTGGGCAGCCGGGCAGACCGGCGACCGGCTGCGGATCCTCTTCACGCCGTGGGGCGAGGGTCTGGTGCGCTCCTGGTACCGGCGGGCGCTGGTCGACCTGTCGCGGCTGCCGCAGGTCGAGCGGGTGGCGATCCAGACCAATCTGAGCTGCCGGACGGACTGGCTGGCGGAGGCCGATCCGGAGCGCGTGGCGCTCTGGTGCACGTACCACCCCGGGCAGACGCCGTTCGAGCGGTTCCTCGCCAGGTGCGGAGAACTGGCGGAGCGGGGCGTCCGGTTCAGTGTCGGCGTGGTCGGCCTGCCGGAGCACGCGGAGCACGCGAGCCGGCTGCGTGCCGCGCTGCCGCCGCACGTCTACCTCTGGGTGAACGCGGCGGAGGGGCACACGTACACCGACGCGGAGGCGGGGGCGTGGACGGCGATCGATCCGCTGTTCCCGTACAGCCGGCATCCCCACCGCTCGGCGGGGCTGCCGTGCCGGACCGGGGAGTCGGTGATCTCGGTGGACGGCGAGGGGACGGTGCGGCGCTGCCACTTCGTCAAGGCCGAGCTGGGGAACCTGTACGACGGTTCGTACCGTGCCGCGCTGCGTCCCCGGGCCTGCCCCCTCGCCGTCTGCGACTGTCACATCGGCTATGTGCACCTGGAGACACTGCCGCTGTACGACGTGTTCGCCGGCGGGGTCCTGGAGCGGATCCCGGCCGGCGGTCCGTCGCCGCTCAGAGGGGCATGAGGTCCGGTCGCTTGGCCGCGACGTGGTCGCCTGAGCTCTCGCCGCGCAGCCGGCGCCCGATCCACGGCACGAGGTACTCCTTGGCCCAGTAGATGTCGTCGCGGCGCACCTCCAGCGTGCCGCGCGGGGGTACGGGCGGCCAGACCTGGTCGGGGTCCGCGGGCACCGGCAGGCCGAGGACCTGGGCGGCGCGGAGGGCGACCCGGGTGTGCCCCTCGGCCGAGAGGTGCAGCCGGTCGCTGTCCCAGGCGCGCCGGTCCTGCACGGACCGGAGGGACCACAGGTCGAGGACCGGGCAGTCGTAGCGGTCCGCGATGGCCCGGACGTGGGCGGTGTAGGTGGCGATCTTGCCCCGCAGGTGCCTGAGCACGGGCACGTCACGGGTGTCGAAGCCGGTGGTCACCATGACGGTGCCGACGGCGGAGGTCAGTTCGGCGACAGCGCGCTCGAAGCGCTCGGCCACGTCGTCGGGGTCCGTGCCGGGGCGGATGATGTCGTTGCCGCCGGCACAGAAGGTCACCAGGTCGGGGGCGAGTTCCTTCGCCCGCGGGACCTGTTCCGCCACGATCTGGTCGAGGAGGCGCCCGCGTACGGCCAGGTTGGCGTAGCGGAAGGCGTCGCCCTCCGGCAGCCGGTCGGCGAGCAGGACCGCGAGGCGGTCCGCCCAGCCGACGTACGTCCCGTCCGGGCCGGGGTCTCCGACGCCCTCGGTGAAGCTGTCACCGATCGCCGCGTACGACCCGAATACGTTCTTGTCTCTTGATCTCGAATCGTCTGCCACGGGAGCACATCCTTCCCTCTGGGATGTGACCTACGCGACCGTAAGGAGGGGTTGACGCCGGGTGACATATGCCACCGATAAAGAGTTTGCCAAGCCGGAATAGACGGGGAACGCGCCGGTGGCCCGGCACGGGAGTGCCGGGCCACGCGGGTGCCGGTGCGTCAGATGGAGACGCCGTGCTGGCGCAGGTAGCCCAGCGGGTCGATGTCGGAGCCGTAGCTCGGCGAGGTGCGGATCTCGAAGTGCAGGTGCGGGCCGGTGGAGTTGCCGGTGGAGCCGGAGAGGCCGATCTGCTGGCCGCCGCTGACGGACTGGCCGGACGAGACGGAGAGGGAGGAGAGGTGGGCGTACTGGGAGTAGCTGCCGTCGGCGTGCTGGATGACGACCTCGTTGCCGTAGGCGCCGCTCCAGCCGGCCGAGACGACCGTGCCGGCGCCGACGGCGCGAACGGTGGTGCCGGAGGAGGCGATGAAGTCGACACCGGTGTGGTAGCCGGAGGACCACATGGAGCCGGAGGCGCGGTACGGGGTGGAGATGCCGCCGCTGACCGGGGAGACCCAGCCGGACCCGGAGGTCGAGGCGCCGGAGCCCGTGGACCGCTCGGAGGACGAGGAGGAGCCGGAGTCCGAGGAACGGGTGACGGAGGCCGGGGCCTCGGCGCGGTCGTCGCCGCGGGAGGCGCGCGGGGTGTCGCCGTTCTTCGAGGAGGACGTGGCGGCCGGCTCCGTGGACCGCGCGGGGGCGGCCTTGGGCGCGGTGCTCTTCGGGGCGGCGGCCTTGGCGGTGCTCTTGGCCCCGAGCGTGAGCTTCATGCCGGGCAGGATGAGCGAGGGGTCCTCGCCGACGACCTGGCGGTTGTCCGCGTACAGCTTCTGCCAGCCGCCCACGAGGCGGTGGTCGGCGGCGATCTTCGACAGGTAGTCGCCCCGCACGACGGAGTACGTCTTCGGTGCGGCCTTGGCGGCGGGTGCGGCCTTGGCGGAGGCGGGGGCCTTCGCCTGGGCGGCAGCGGTGACGGCCTGGCCGGCGGCGGCCGGGGCGGACTGCTCGGCGGCGTGGGCCCCGGTGGCGCCGAGGAGCGGGAGCGCGACGACGGCGCCTCCCGTACCGGCGGCGGCGATTCCGCGGGTCAGGCGGTTGGTCTTGATGCGGCGGTGCTTACCCTTCGCGGGCATGGCGAATTCCTCTCCGGCGCCTACGAGGTGAGCTGTCGGGTTCGGACTGGAGATGCCCGGCCGCGCTCTCACGCGGCTTCACCCCAAGCCGTCCTGCGTCGCGGGACCGGCGTACTTCCTGGGTCCCCCGCTCCTGCCACACATGGGTGAGTGGGAATTCCGGACGGTGGCAGGATTCGGCGGTCCGACCGGATTGACGGTGACGCTAGACGAGCGGGGTCGGCGCGAACAAGCCACCGTTTTCCACCGGCTTTCCCCGCCCTGTCCCTGCCCCGGAATTCCGGTCACCCTCCGTGGATGACGGTCCTTCGATCCCCCTTTCACGCAGGGCAATTGGTTCCGGCCGTCGGCCACGATCCGTCACCTTTATGACCCTGCTCACGCACCGAAGCTCATCTCCCCCGTAAACGGGGCGCGTTATACGCAAGGCCTCAATTCGGACAGATCACTCATTCCCGTGCAGGGGGGTGACCCGGCACCGTCCCGCCTGGATGATTGCCCCTGGAACCGATCTCGCTTCGGGCACCCGACCGCCGACCACCAGGAGCATCCGTGACGCAGCAGCTGCCGCAGGTCCCGCCCCTCGACATGACCGAACCCGCGCTGACCGAGGTCCGCAACTTCCGGGACGTGGGCGGCCTGCCGACGACCGACGGGCGAGCCGTCCGCCCCGGGCGCCTCTTCCGCAGCGGCCACCTCGCCCACGCGACCGCGGCGGACGCCGCCTTCCTCGACTCGCTGGGCCTGCACACCGTCTTCGACTTCCGGAACCTGGCCGACCGGAAGGTGGAGGGCCCGGACGTCGAACTGCCCGGCGTGCGGAACGTGAACATACCCCTCAACGATCCGGCGGACGGCAAGGAGTTCTGGAAGCTGGTCCGCGGCGGCGACATCCCGCAGCTGCGGGAGATCCTCGGCGACGGCAAGGCGGCCGCCACCATGTCCGACTCGTACCGGAGGATGGTGGTCGAGCGGACCGCCGAGCACAGCCGGATCCTGCACGCCCTGGCGGAGGACAGCCTCCCCGCCCTGATGCACTGCGCGGCCGGCAAGGACCGCGCCGGGCTCTCCATCGCGATCACGCTGCTCGCCGTCGGGGTCGAGCGGGCGGCGATCGAGGCCGACTACGTGAAGTCGAACGAACCGCACCGCCGCTACAAGGTGCGCCGCAGCTCCACCGCCCCGGACGCCATGTCGCCCGAGGTGATGGAGCTGCTGAGCCCGCTCTTCGACGCGCGGGTGGAGTATCTGCGCGGAGCCTTCGAGACGATCGAGACGACCTGGGGCTCCGTGGACGCCTATCTCGCCGAGGGCCTGAAGCTGGCCCCGGAGACCCGCGAGCTGCTGCGGGAGCGCCTGCTCACCGAGGCGTGACCCCCCCCCCCCCCGCCTACTGGTTCTGGCCACCCAGCACGAAGAGCAGGTAGAGGAAACCGGCGAAGAGGTGGCCGGCGATCAGATAGGCGAAGAGCCGGAGGACCAGCCCCTTGGGGAACTTGCCCTCCCCGCGCTCTTCACCGGTGACCGGTCGTGACTTCTCGGACATGTCAGCCCTTTCGGAAGTATCAGCGTCGGTGCGGCGTCCCGTCGCCGAGACACAGCTCGGCCACGGGACTCCGCAGCAGGGTGTGGACGAACAGCAGCTCCGCCCCGCCGGGAGTGGCGGCGCCGATCCGGTGCGGGGTGAGCGAGTCGAAGTGCGCACCGTCCCCGGGGTCGAGGACGTGCACGACGTCACCGAGCGCGAGCCGCACCCGGCCCTCCAGGACGTGGATCCACTCCTCCCCCGGGTGGACGCGCACGATGTCGGCCCGGGTGGCGTGCGGCACGTGGACCCGCAGGCACTGCAGGGCGCGCCCGGCGCCGCCCGCCTGGCGGTAGACCCAGCCGTCGGCCTCGACGGGTTCGGAGCGGGCCGCCCGGACGACGGGGTCGCGCTCGGGCGGCGTCTCGCCGAGGAGCTCGGAGACCGTCGTACCGTAGATCCGGGCGAGGGCGAGCAGCATCGGCAGCGAGGGCTGCCGGTTCCCCGTCTCCAGGCGCGAGAGGTGGGCCGGGGAGAGGCCGGCCCGCTGGGCGGCGGCCTCCAGGGTGAGTCCCCGGCGGCGGCGCAGGGCACGCAGCTGCGGGGCGACGTCCGGCAGGGAGCCGGGTGTGGCGGGGTCCGGGGAGGGGTCCCCGGGGACGTGGTCCATGCGTCCATTCCGCCAGCATCGTGCCTCTGAGGCAAGTTTCTTGCCTCAGAGACAAAGACCCGGCCCGGGGTCAGCGTTGTGCGACGGCCTGCTTCACCAGGGTCCTCCCGAAGTCCCACATCAGCCCGCCGCCGCCGTGGGCGTCGTCCATGACCGCCGTGAAGGCGGTGACGAACCGGTCCACGTCCGCCTCGTCGATGATCAGCGGCGGGATCAGCTTGATCACCTCCAGATGGTCCCCGGAGACCTGGGTGAGGATCCTGTGCCGCTGGAGGAGCGGGACGACGACCATCTGCGCGAAGAGGCCCTTGCGGGCCGCCTGCAGCATCGTCCAGCGGCCGCGCAGCCCCAGCGAGGACGGCCTGCCGAACTCGATCCCGATCATCAGCCCGCGCCCGCGGACCTCGTGCAGCAGTTCGTACCGGGGTACGAGCTCCCGCAGGCGGCCGGACAGCAGGTCGCCGATGCGGCGGGCGTGGGCGACCGTCCCCTCGTCCTCCATGACCGACAGGACCGCGAGCCCGGCCGCCATGGCCTGCGCGTTCGATCCGAAGCTCGCCGAGTGGACGAGGACCCGGTCCATCGACGAGTAGACCCTCTTGAAGATCCAGTCCTTGCCGAGGGTCGCGCCGACCGGCACGTAGCCGCCGGAGAGCGCCTTGGCGACGCAGACCAGGTCGGGCTCGACCCCCTCCTCGTGCTGGTACGCGTAGAAGTCGCCGGTCCTGCCGAGGCCGGTCTGCACCTCGTCCGCGATCAGCAGGGCACCGTGCTCGTGCAGCAGGTCCTGGGCGGCGCGCAGGAAGCCGGGCGGGGCCTCGTGGACGCCCTTGCCCTGGATCGGCTCCACGACGAAGGCGGCCACGTCGCCGCCGCGCAGCTCCCGTTCCAGGGCTTCGAGGTCGCCGAGTTCGATCGCCGTGTCGGGCAGCAGCGGGGCGAAGCCGTCCCGGAAGCCCTTCTCCCCGTTGACGGAGAGGGAGCCGGTGGTCAGGCCGTGGAAGGCGTGGGAACAGTAGAGGACCCTGGGGCGCCCGGTGGCGTACCGGGCGAACTTGAGGGCGGTCTCCACGGCCTCCGTGCCGCTGCTGCCGAAGAACACCCGGTCGAGGTGCGGGCTGTGGCCGAGCAGCCGTTCGGCCAGGAGTCCGGGCAGCGGCGGGCAGTCGAAGCGGGTGAGGTCGGCGAGCTGGGCGTCCAGGACGTCGTGGAGGGCCTTGCGGACGACGGGGTGGTGCCGTCCGAGGCCCATCACGCCGAAGCCGGCGAGCATGTCGAGGTGGTCGACGCCGTCGGCGTCCCAGAAGTGGGCACCCTCGGCCCGCTCGTACACCTTGTCGAAGCCGATGGTGTGGAGCATCCGCGGCAGTTGGGGGTTCAGGTGGCGGGCGTGCAGCTCGTACCGCTCGCCACCGCGTTCGGCGAGCAGCGCCCGCAGGTCGAACTCACCCGTCATCAGGCACTCACCCGTTGTTCCCGGAGACGGTCTCCCTGACCGCGCGCAGGGACTCCTTGAGGGAGCCCATGGTGGCGAGGACGGCGGTGGGCTCGTAGCCGCAGTGCGCCATGCAGTTGGCGCAGCGCGGGTCCTTGCCGCGGCCGTACTTGTCCCAGTCGGTGTCCTCGACGAGTTCGCGGTACGTGGGGACGTAGCCGTCGCTCATCAGGTAGCAGGGGCGCTGCCAGCCGAAGAGGGAGTAGTTCGGGATGGCCCAGGCGGTGCAGGGGAAGTCCGCCTTCCCTTCCAGGAAGTCCAGGAAGAGCGGCGAGTGGTTGAGCCGCCAGCGGCGCCGGTTCCCGCCGGCGAAGGCCTTCTTGAAGAGTTCTCGGGTCTGCTCGACGCCGAGGAAGTGCTCCTGGTCGGGGGCCTTCTCGTACGCGTAGGCGGGCGAGATCATCATCTCGTCGACCTGGAGGTCGTCGTTGAGGAAATTGAGGACCTCGATGATGGTCTGCGGGGTGTCGGTGTTGAAGAAGGTCGAATTGGTGGTGACGCGGAATCCGCGTCGCTTGGCCTCCTTGATGGCCGCCACCGCCTCGTCGAACACGCCTTCCTTGGCGACGGACTCGTCGTGCCGCTCGCGCAGGCCGTCGATGTGCACGGCGAAGGCGAAGTACGGGGAGGGCGTGAAGTCCTCCAGCTTCTTCCGGAGCAGCATGGCGTTGGTGCAGAGGAAGACGTACTTCCTCCTGGCCACCAACTGACGGACGATCTCGTGGATCTGAGGGTGCATCAGGGGCTCGCCGCCCGCGATGGACACCATGGGGGCGCCGGACTCCAGGACCGCGCCGACCGCCTGGGCGACCGGCATGCGCTGCTTGAGGACGCCCGCCGGGTGCTGGATCTTTCCGCAGCCCTCGCACTTGAGGTTGCACGCGAAGAGCGGTTCGAGTTCAACGATCAGCGGGAACTTCTCACGCTTGCGGAGCTTCTGTTCGAAGAGATAGGTCCCGACCCTGATGGACTGGCGCAGTGGCATGGCCATGACTCGCTCACCTCCTGGGGAGCAGCAAAGAACGGTGCCATTCGAAGAATGCGGGAAGGACGGCACGAAGAACACGGAAGGCCGATATTCCCCCGCGCACCGTCCCGATCCGGACCAGTTCATGTTCTGGAGCGTCCACGACCACCCGGACGGCCGCAACCGGGCGGGCGCCGGGCCCTCCCCCGGCGTTTCCGGCGGCCCGTGCGGTACGCAGCGTCGCGGCGGACTCCATGTCGACGGCGATCGCGCCGGTGGCGCGCAGCGCGGCCCGCTCGGGGCCGCGCACCACGTGGTCGGAGCCGGTCAACGGCCCGGTGTGCACGGCCCGGCCCGGCACCGCTTTGGCGAGGGCCTCCACCAGGAGCTCGGTCCCGGTGCAGGAGGTGGTGCCGCCGGGGCCGCGGGTCTCGTCGGCGACGATCAGGTCTCCCGGGTGCATGCCGGGGGCGAGCCCCGCGCAGAAACCGGAGGCGATGACGGCCGCGTCCCGCCACCGCTCCCCGCCGAGTGTCCGGGACACCGCGCGGTGGGCCCGGTCGGGTCCCATGCCCGTACGGAGCACGGTCACGGCCCCGGGAGCGCCGCCGCGGTCCCCGCTGCGCAGGGCGAGCTGCTCGATGCCGAGCGCGCAGGCGACGAGGAGTCGCGGCGGGGCGCCGGGGCCCGGCCCGCACTCCATCAGCGGACCCTGCCGGGCGCCGGCTCCCCGTACACGTAGCGTCCGAGCGCCGTGAGGGGGAACACCTGCCGGTAGAGGTGGTAGTTGATGGAGAAGTCCCAGGGGAAGCCGGTGCCGGTGAAGTACGGCTCGTCCCAGGAGCCGTCCTCGCGCTGGGTCGCGGTGAGCCAGGCGACGCCGCGCCGGACGGGCTCGGAGTCACGCTCCCCCGCCGCGAGGAGGGCCATCAGCGCCCACGCGGTCTGGGAGGCGGTGGAGGCGCCCCGGCCGATCCACTCCGGTTCCGTGTAGGAGCGCAGGTCCTCGCCCCAGCCGCCGTCCTCGTTCTGCGTGGAGCCGAGCCAGGCGACGGCCCGGCGGATCGCGGGATGGGAGACGGGCAGCCCGGCCGCGGTGAGCGCCGGGAGCACCGAGCCGGTGCCGTACACGTGGTTGACGCCCCAGCGCCCGAACCAGCCTCCGTGCGGCTCCTGTGCGGCGAGGAGCCACTCGACGCCCCTGCGGGTACGGGGGTCCTCGGCGAGCCCCTCGTACGCCAGCATCTCCACCACGTGGGCGGTGACGTCGGCGGAGGGCGGGTCGATCACCTCGCCGAAGTCGCAGAAGGGCAGCTTGTTGGGCAGGGCGCTGGTGTTGTCGGCGTCGAACGCGCCCCAGGCACCGTCGCGCGACTGCATGCCGAACGTCCAGCGCGCGCCCCGGGCGACGGCCGCCTCGACCCGGGCCGGCTCGGGGTGGCGGACCCGGCGCAGGGCGAGCACCACCTCCGCGGTGTCGTCGATGTCGGGGTAGTTGTCGTTGTGGAACTCGAACGCCCAGCCGCCCGGGGGCAGTCCCGGCCGCCGTACCGCCCAGTCCCCGGTCCGGGTGACCTCCTCGTCGAGCATCCAGTCGACGGCCTTCAGCAGGGCGGGGTGGTCCGGCGGGAGCCCCGCGTCCGCGAGGGCGATGGTGGCGAGGCAGGTGTCCCAGACGGGCGACTGGCAGGCCTCGACCATCCGCGAACCGTCCTCGCGCCACACGGCGAACCGGTCGAGCGACTCCAGGCCGGCGCGCATGACGGGGTGCTGGAGGTCGTAGCCGAGGAGGTGGAGGGCGATCACCGAGTAGACGGCGGGCGGCTGGATGCCGCCCCAGCAGCCGTCGTTCTCCTGGCGCTCGACGATCCAGCGCGCGGCCAGGTTCATGGCGGTCCTGCGCAGGGCGCGCGGCGCCACCCGGTGGTAGACGTGCAGCGCCTTGTCGAGCCGCTGGAAGATCCCGTCCCAGCCGGTCGCGGGGGCGAGGGGGCGGGGCGGGTTCGGCCGGGCCGGGTCGGTGTGCAGCTCGTCGAGGGGGAAGGGCGCGGGGCGGACCGGGCGCTTCGCGGAGACGACGGTGAGGGGCACGATCGTCTGCCGGGCCCAGCAGCCGAAGTCGTAGATGTTGAGCGGGAACCACTTCGGCAGGAAGAGCAGTTCCGGGGGGAGTTCGGGCAGGTCCTCCCAGCGCCACCAGCCGAAGAGGGCGAGCCAGATCCGGGTGAAGACCCGGGCGGCGGCGATGCCGCCGCCGGCGCGGACCCAGGCGGCGGCGCGGGCCATGTGCGGGGCCTCGGGCGGGTCTCCGGCGAGCCTGAGGGCCACATAGGCCTCGACGGTGGCGGAGACCTCGCCGGGTCCGCCGTAGAAGGTTGCCCAGGCGCCGTCCTCGCGCTGTTCGCGGCGGATGTGGAGGGCCGCGGCGCGGAGGGTGTCGGCGTCGAGGATGCCCAGGAACTGGCGCAGGAGGAGGTCTTCGGCGTCCATGGTGACGTTGGTCTCCAGGTCGCCCTTCCACCAGCCCTCGGGGTCCTGCAGGGCGAGCAGGTGCTCGACGGCCCGTGCCGTGGCTCTGGCGGCGGCCTCGTCGAGGCCGGCCGGCGCGGAGGCGTCGGTGTGGTGGGTGGTGCTGGCCGCGGCCGTCCGGGGGCCCACGGCCCCGGCGTTTCCGTCGGTCGTCGCTGTCATGGCTTCCCCTTTACGCAGTCGGTTTCATCTGCTCTACGGGTCTGCCGTCGGGGCGGGGCGCAGGGCCCCCGCCGGGGCCCGCGCACCCATAAAACGGGGTTTGTGGTGAAAAATAACG
>NZ_JBHXSA010000004.1:304269-327953 GCF_042716475.1 Streptomyces sp. NPDC058671
CCGGGGGGCGGGGGGGCCCCCCGGCGCTGGGGGTGGCGGTGGGCGGTGGGTTCTGGCTCAACTATTACCCACTGCGTTAACCTGCGGAGCTCGGGACGCCCGGGGGCCCGGTGCCGAAGGGCACCGGCCGGCGACCGCGAACTCATATCAGGGTGATGGTGATCATCTCTTCCGTACGACCACGAAGTCGGCCAGCGCGGTGAGCTGCGCCCGGACGCGGGCGGGCATGTCCACCTCGTGCAGGGCCGCGATCGCGACGGTGTGCTGGCGGCGGGCCTCCTCGGAGGTCCACTCGCGTCCCCCGGCCTCCTCGATGAGGGCCGCCCGGAAGGCGAACTCCTCCTCGGAGAAGGTGTCGAAGTCGTTGGACTTGGCGTCCGCCGCGAGCAGTTCGCCGAGCCGCTCCGAGGCCTCGCCGCCGGCGGCGAGGGCGGCGACGACCGGCAGGGACTTCTTGCGCTGGCGCAGGTCGCTCCAGGTCTGCTTGCCGGTGGCCCCGGGGTCGCCCCAGATGCCGAGCAGGTCGTCGACGGCCTGGAAGGCGAGGCCGAGGTGGTAGCCGTACTCCTCCAGCTTGTCGGCGGTGCGGTCGTCGGCGCCGCCGAGCACGGCGCCGATGGAGACGGCGCAGGCGAGCAGGGCGCCCGTCTTGTTGCCCTCCATCTCCAGGCACTCCTCGACGGTGACCCGTTCCCGGTGCTCGTACGAGATGTCCTGGGCCTGCCCGTCGATGAGCTTGCGGGAGGCCGTGGTGAGCCGGCGGGTGGCCCGGCCGGCCTCGACGGTGCCGAGCTCGAGGAGCAGCTCGTTGGCGAGGGCGAACAGGGCGTCGCCGACGAGGATGGCCTGCGCGGGGCCGTGGACCTTCCACACGGTGTCGCGGTGGCGGCGCTGCTCGTCGCCGTCCATCAGGTCGTCGTGCAGCAGCGAGAAGTTGTGGACGAGCTCCACGGCGACGGCGCCGGGGACACCTACCTCGGGCGGGGCACCCGCGACCTCGGCCGACAGCAGGGCGAGCGCCGGGCGGACGGCCTTGCCACCGTCGCCGTCGGCGGGGTTGCCCTGGGCGTCGATCCAGCCGAAGTGGTAGGCGGCCACGGTGTCCATGGGTGGTGCGAGGCGGTCGACGGCCGCCCGCAGTACGGGGGTGGACAGGGTCCGCCCCCGCTCCAGCAGTGCGGTCACGTCCGCGGTGTCGACGGCCGGATTACCCGGCGGCACAGTCGGCACGGTCTCTCCTCTTGTTCCGGTACTCACACTCATGCCGCCTCCTGAAGCGGATGGTCATGGCGGCGGCCGAGGGCGGAGAGCGCGGCGCCCGCCGCGCTGAATCCGCTGCGGACGGCACCCTCCATGGTCGCGGGCCAGCCGGTGGCGGTCCAGGCGCCGGCCAGGTAGAGCCCCGGGGCCTGGGTGCGGGCGCCGGGGCGGAGCCGGCCGACGCCCGGGGTCGGGGCGAACGTGGCCGTCCGCTCCCTGGTGACGAAGAAGTCGCGGACCCCGGCGCCGCGGGCGGCGGGCAGCAGCCGTTCCAGCTCGGGCAGGTACTTCGTGCGCAGGGCGGCGACGGGTTCGTCGATCTCGTCCTGGGCGGCGGACTGGGAGACGGCGAGGTACTGGCCGCCGCCGGTGAGCCCGGAGGAGTCGGTGCGGTCGAAGACCCACTGCACCGGGGAGCCGAGCGTGGTGAAGAAGGGCCGCTTGAGGACCTTGCGGTCGTAGACCACGTGGAGGTTGAGGATGGGGGCGGTGGCGATGTCGAGGAGCCGGTCGGGGTCGTCGAGTGCGCCGTCGGGCAGCAGACCGTGGGTCTCCTGCTGAGGTACCGCGAGGACGACGGCGTCCGCCGTGAGCGTCTCGCCGGGTACGTCGACGGTCCAGCGGCCGTCGTCGGTACGGGTGATCCGCTCGGCCTTGGTGCGGAGCAGGGTGCGGACGCCGAGGGCGTCGAGCTCCTTCGCGGCGCGGGTGTCGTGGAGTTCGCCGAGCGGGACGTGGGCCCAGCCGATGTCGGCGGCACCGGGCTGGGACAGGAGCCCGGTCTTGAAGACCATCGCGGCGAGTCCCATGGAGGCCTGCGGGGCCGGGGCGTTGAGGGTGGGGATGCCGACCAGGTCCCAGAGGGCCTCGATGGCCCGGGGGGACTGTCCGTGCCGTCCGAGCCAGGTGGCGAAGTCGATGCCGTCGAGCGCGGGGTCGGCGGGGTCGAGCTTCTTCAGGGCGAGCGCGGCCCGGCCGACGGAGGCGCGCTCGGCGAGGGAGAGGTGCGGGTACGTGGCGAGGCTGCGCACGAGGTGCAGCGGTACGGGGAGGTCGTCGCGGCGGATCCGGCCGAGGCGGGGGCCGCGCGGATGGCCGACGTCGAGGACGGGGACGTCCAGGCGGTCCTGGAGGGGCGCGAGCCGGGCGCCGTCGACCCGGTCGAGGAACCAGCGGTACGCGGTGCAGCAGCGCAGGTAGACGTGCTGGCCGTTGTCGACGGTGAGGTCGCCGCGGCGGAAGGAGAAGGCGAGGCCGCCGAGCCGGGGCCGCCCTTCGAGGAGGGTGACGCCGACGCCCGCCTCGGCCAGCCGGAGCGCGGCGGTGATCCCGGCGAGCCCGCCGCCGACGACGACGGCATGGGGCCGCCGGGCGTTCTGCTCGGTTCCGTCGTGGGTCACTCGGCCTCCGCTCGGGTCGTCGCGCACAGGGACGCCGAAGGGGCGCCCGGGGTTGCCCGGCGGTGGGGTGCGTGCGGGCTCATCAGGCATGCCCCCTGACACCGCGTCGGGCGATGTGACGGGTGTCGAGGCCGGAGAGGCCGCGGACGGCGACGTAAGCCTTCTCGCGGCCCGGCAGCGAGACACGGCCGCGCAGCACGGCCCCGGGGTCGCGTTCGATCCGGTCGAGGAGACGGCGGTAGATGCCGGCCATGGCGGCGACACAGGCGCCGCTGCGCCGGTCGAGCATGGGCAGCAGCCGGTAGCCCTCGGCGAACAGGGCCCGGGCGCGCCGCACTTCGAAGTGGATGAGGCCCTCGAAGTCGGAGCCGGCGGGCGGCGTGTCGCCGCGGAAGCCGTCTCCGCAGCCGAACTTGGCGAGGTCGTCGGCGGGCAGGTAGGTGCGCCCGTTGCCCGCGTCCTCGCGTACGTCCCTGAGGATGTTGGTGAGTTGGAGCGCGAGGCCCAGGGTGTCGGCGTACTCGGGGGCGCGGTCGGCGCCCCGGGCGCCGGGCTCGGTGCCGAAGACGCCGAGCGACAGCCGGCCGATGGCCCCCGCGACGCAGCGGCAGTAGACCTTGAGGTCGTCCCAGGTCTCGAAGGTCGCACCGTGCACGTCCATGAGGACGCCGTCGATGAGTTCGTCGAGGCCGTCGAGCGGGAGCGGGAAGCGGCGGGCGGAGTCGGCGAGGGCGACGGCGACGGGGTCGGTGTCGTCCTCGTCGACCTCGCCTGCGCGGACCCGGTCGAGCAGCGCGCGGGTGGCCTCCAGACGCTCCCGCTTGACCTCGGACGCGAGGGTGCCGTCGCCGATGTCGTCGACGCGCCGGGAGAAGGCGTACAACGCGGACATGGCCTGGCGCTTCCCGGTCGGCAGCAGCCGGATCCCGTAGGCGAAGTTGCGTGCCTGCTGTCCGGTGACCGTCTCGCAGTAGCTGTAGGCGGCCTGTACCGGTGCGGACGGCTGGGGCTGTGCCTCCACGGTCGCGCTCACCCCTCTCTCCGCGCCCGGAGCATGACCGCTCCTACCTGGCGCATCAGGCTCGGCTTGGTGGACTTCGGTGCGCCGCTCAGTACGTCGAACCCGGCGTCGGTGATCGCGTCGAGCGCGGCGAGCCCTCCGGCGGCGAATCCCGCGAGGAGGAGGCGGAGCCGGCCGTGGACGCTGGCGACGAGCGGGGTGCCCGCGTGGAGCAGGTCGCGGGCCCGCTCCGCTTCGAAGGCGATCAGTGCGCGCACGGAGGCGCCCGCGGTGGGGCGTGCGAGGTCGGCCTCGGTGACGTGGAACCGCTTGAGGTCCTCGGCGGGCAGGTAGATCCGGTCGTTGCCGAGGTCCTCGGCGACGTCCTGGAGGTGCTCGACGATCTGGAGGGCGGTGCAGATCTCGTCGGAGCGGCGGATCCGCTCGGGGGTGTCGGTGCCGGTGATGGCGAGGACGAGCCGGCCGACGGGGTTGGCGGAGAGCTCGCAGTACGCGAGGAGGTCGTCGTACGTCTCGTAGCGCCGGACCTGCTGGTCCTGCCGGTTGGCCGCGATCAGGCCGAGGAAGGGCTCCGGGGTGAGCCGGTGGCGCCGTACGGTCGGCTGGAGGCCGCGCAGGAGGGGGTGGCGCGGGGTGCCGTCGAAGACGCGGCGGAGATCGGCCTCGAAGGCGTCGAGGAGGACGAGCCGGTCCTCGGCGGTCCCGGGGTCGAGGCCGAGGTGGCGGGCGTCGCCCCCGCCGGGGGCGAGGTCGCCGTCACCGATGTCGTCGACGAGGCGGGCGAAGCCGTAGACGGCCATCAGGTCGTCGCGCCAGGCCCGGGGCAGGAAGAAGGGGGCCACGGGGAAGTTCTCGTCCGCGGCCTTGCCGAGTGTGGCGCGCGAGGAGGCGTCGGGGCGCGCCTGCCGGGTGTCCGTCACAGGTCACTGCCCGACGGAGGGACGGCGACACCCTCGTGGAGCTGGAGATTCTGCGTCATGGCCGTCACGTCTCCCGTTCTACACTGCGGATCCAATCCATCCTATTTCGGACACGCCGCCGACCCCTGCCCGTAGAGCCGTGACCCGGAGGCCCGATGGTCGTGGGGTATCGCCCTACTTGCCGCGAAACAGACCGGTCCAGCTTACGTCGTACGACCGCCGCCGCCGTTCCGGGGTGGCGTGCGGCGGGAAGCTCACCCGTACGAGTCGTCAACCCACGCGCATCGCAAGGGAGTTCGGCCCGGTGGGCGACTCAGAGGGCGCGTGCGCCGGAGACCACCATGGCGAGGGTCGTCTCCACGACGGCGTTCCTGCGCTGGACGGGAAGACGCCGAAGCGGGCCGTCGACCAGGAGAAGTGACAGTCCGTGCACAGCCGACCACGCGGCGGCGCCACTGGCGGCGCGGGCGCCCTGACGGGCGGTGCCGCGGCGGGTGAGCGCTTCGAGCGCCTCCCCGAGCAGGGTGAACGCGCGGATCTCGGGCTCGGCGGGCTGCCGCTCCGCCGCCGCTCCGGCCGTCCCCGCCGGGCGGGGGACGCAGAACGCGGCCCGGTAGAGGCCGGGCTGGTCGAGGGCGAAGCCGACGTATCCGCGGCAGAGGGCCGCGACCCGGCGTTCGGCCGCGAGGGTGGGGTCGTCGGCGCCGGGCTCGCGGGCGGCGGCGCGCTCCATGGAGTCGGCGAGGCGGCGCCGGGCGTGGGTCCTGACGGCGCGCAGGAGTTCACCGCGTCCGTCGAAGTGCCGGTAGGCGGCGGTGGGCGAGACTCCGACCCGTCGGGCCGCCTCGCGCAGGACGACCCGCTCGGGGCCGCCCTCGGTGGCGAGGTCGACGGCCGCGCAGATCAGCGCGTTGCGCAGGTCGCCGTGGTGGTAGGTCTTTCCCCCCGAGAACGCTGCCATGGCCTCATCCTGCCCGAAGTTAACCGCATGAACATTCCAGCCGCCGGTACGACGCGCGGAAACCGAACCGCCCCCGCCGACGTCGGCGGGGGCGGTTCGGAGGGACTCGGGTTCAGCGGGCGGTCTCGCGCTCGTACGCCTTGAGGACCTCGTCCGTGGGGCCGTCCATCAGGAGTTGCCCCTTCTCCAGCCAGAGCACCCGGTCGCAGGTGTCCCGGATGGACTTGTTGCTGTGGCTCACCAGGAAGACCGTGCCGGCCTCCTTGCGGAGTTCGCGGATGCGCTCCTCGGAGCGGATCTGGAACTTGCGGTCACCTGTCGCCAGCGCCTCGTCGATGAGGAGGACGTCGTGGTTCTTGGCTGCCGCGATGGCGAAGCGGAGCCGGGCGCCCATGCCGGAGGAGTACGTCCGCATGGGCAGGCTGATGAAGTCGCCCTTCTCGTTGATGCCGGAGAAGTCGACGATGCCCTCGTAGCGGGAGCGCACCTCCTCGCGGCTCATGCCCATCGCGAGGCCGCCGAGGATCACGTTGCGCTCACCGGTGAGGTCGTTCATGAGGGCCGCGTTGACGCCGAGGAGCGAGGGCTGCCCGTCGGTGTAGACCTTGCCGCTCTCGGTGGGCAGCAGACCGGCGATGGCGCGCAGCAGCGTCGACTTGCCGGAGCCGTTGGAGCCGATGAGGCCGATGGCCTCGCCGCGGTAGGCGGTGAAGGTGACACCCCGGACGGCGTGGACCTTGCGGACGCCACGGGAGACCTCGGCCTTGCCGCGGCCGACGATCCGGCTGAGCGCCGCGGTGGCGCTGCCCTTGCCTCCGCCGCCGGCGTTGACCCGGTAGACGATGTGGACCTCGTCGCAGATGACGGTGGGGACGTTGCTCCGGTCGGTGTCAGCCACGGCCGTACCTCTCCTCGGCCTTCCAGAAGTAGACGAAGCCGCCGATGCCGAAGACCAGGGCCCAGCCGAGGGCGGTCATCCAGACGTGGTCCGGCAGGTTCTGCGCGCTGTAGCCCTCGATGAGGGCGAAGCGGATCAGGTCCATGTAGACGGCGGCCGGGTTGTACATGAGGATGTCGGCGATCCAGGCCGGCTTGTCGGAGAGCATCACCGGGATCGAGAACATCACGCCGGACGCGTACATCCAGGTCCGCATGACGAAGGGCATCAGCTGGGCGAGGTCGGGCGTCTTGGAGCCCATCCTGGCCACGATCATGGCGAGGCCCACGTTGAACACGAACTGCAGCAACAGCGCCGGGATCACGAGGAGCCAGCGGAGCGAGGGGTAGCTGCCGAAGGCGATCGCCACCGCCACGAGCACGATCATCGAGAACAGCAGCTGCTGGAGCTGCTGGAGCGAGAAGGAGATCGGGAGGGTGGCGCGGGGGAAGTGCAGGGCCCGGACGAGTCCGAGGTTGCCCGAGATCGCCCGGACGCCCGCCATCACGGAGCTCTGGGTGAAGGTGAACACGAAGATGCCGGTGACCAGGAAGGGGATGTAGACCTCCTCGGTCATCCCCTGTCCCGCGCCCAGGATCAGCCCGAAGATCAGGTAGTAGACCAGGGCGTTCAGAAGCGGGGTCGCCACCTGCCACACCTGGCCCAGCTTGGCCTGGCTGTACTGCGCGGTCAGCTTGGCGGAGGAGAAGGCCAGGATGAAGTGGCGGCGGCTCCACAGCTCACGGACGTACTCGAACAGGCCGGGCCGGGCGCCGCTGACGGAGAGGCCGTACTTCGCCGCCAGCGCGGCCGGAGCCAGGCCCTCGTCGACGGACGGAGGCGCGCTCGTCGCGACCGCCCCGCCCTGGTGTGTGTCACTCACAGTCGAAACTTTCGTGTTCAAGATGCGCGGCACGTCGGTACCACGATGTCAGACGACCGGGGGGCGACCCAGCCGGGTCAGCCGCCACACCGTACGCCACCTCATGGGGCGCCGCGGTCCGCAGGGGGTCGTCCAGCCCTCGCGGAAACCGCCGCACCACGCCTTCAGTGCGGAGAGCGGGGGCCGCCGGGCCAGGGTGAGCAGGAGCCAGACGCCGAGATAGACCGGCGCCAGGGGCGCGGGCAGATTGCGACGTGCCAGCCACACTCGGTTGCGGGCCACGTTGAAGTGGTACGAGGCGTGCCGGGACGGGGCTGTGGTGGGGTGCAACAGCACCATGTCGGAACGGTAGTCGATCATCCAGTCGGCGTCGAGCGCGCGCCAGGCGAGGTCGGTCTCCTCGTGCGCGTAGAAGAACTCGCCCGGCAGGACGCCCACTTCGGCGAAGACCTTGGTGCGGACCGCGTTGGCGCCACCGAGGAAGGTGGTCACCCGCGAGGAGCGCATCGGGTCGGACGCGCGCAGGCGCGGCACGTGCCGGCGCTGGGTGAGCCCGGTCTCCGGGTCGGCGATGCGGAAGGTGACGATGCCGAGGCGCGGGTCGGCGGTGAAGGCCTGCCGGACCAGTTCGGCGGTGTCCGTGTGCGCGAGCAGCCCGTCGTCGTCGAGGAACATCAGGACGTCGACGTCGGTGCCGCCGGGGCCGAAGGCCTCGATGCCGACGTTCCGCCCGGCGGGGATGCCGACGTTCTCCGGGAGGTCGACGGTCCGCACCCAGTCGGGCACCCCGGTGACCGGGGTGCCCTGACCGACGACGACGACCTCGACCCGGTCGCCCTCCTGCGCGGCGACCGAGTCGATCAGCGCGCGCAGCTCGTCGGGGCGGTCGCCCATCGTGATGACGACGGCTCCCACCCTGAGCGGCGTGCTCGCGGACGGTCTCACTTCAGCCTGCTGGAAACCATGATCGACACGAGGTGGAGCACGGTCTGGAGCAGCGCGATGCCGGCGAGGACGGCGACGCCGACCCGGGAGAAGAACAGGTCGCCGCGGACGTGGTCCGCGATCGCCAGGACCACGATCAGGAGCGAGGCCTCGATGCCGAGGACGAGCCGGTGGAACTTGAGCGCCGCGGCGGCCCTGCGGGCGAGCGCCATGCCGGAGGAGCGCGGCTCGGACGCCGCCTCCTTGACCGGCGGCAGCCCGCCCTGGTGACGGGCGACACCGACGAGGTCGGTCTCGGCCTTGATCAGGATGGCGCCGAGGGCGGCGAGCGTCCCGAGGAAGGCCCACAGCCAGTCGATCCGGCCTGAGCCCCACAGGTCGGCGGCGCGCAGGCCGAAGCCGACGAGCACGGCCGCGTCGCACAGGTACGCGCCGACCCGGTCCAGGTACACCCCGCCGAGGGAGAACTGCTTCTTCCAGCGGGCCACCTCGCCGTCGACGCAGTCGAGCAGCAGGTAGAGCTGGACCATGAGCGCGCCGAGCAGGGCGCCCGGGATCCCCGGCACCAGCAGCGCCGGGGCCGCGAGGACGCCCGCGAGGGTCATGACGTAGGTGAGCTGGTTCGGCGTGATCCGGGTGCCCACGAGCCGACGGGTGATCCGGAGCGAGATCTCCCGCATGTACAGGCGGCCGCCCCAGTGCTCACCGCTGCGCCGGTCCTTCACACCGGGCGGGTGGACGACCGGTCGGAGCTCAGCTACCGATGGCTTTTGCATAGTCGGCGTACGCGTCCCTGATCTCGTCGTCGGACAGGTCGAGGTGTTCGAGGATGGTGAAGCGGCCCGGCCGGGTCTGCGGGGCGAAGGACACCGCCCGTACGAACTCGTCCACGGTGAAGCCCATCTCCTCCGGCCGGACGGGCAGCCCGTGCCGGCGGAGGGTCTCCACCATCTGCGCGGACCCGTCGCGGGCGCCGCGCAGGTGCATGGCGAAGGCAGCTCCGAGGCCGCACTGCTCGCCGTGGCTGGCGGCGCGGGCCGGGAAGAGCAGGTCGAAGGCGTGGCTGATCTCGTGGCAGGCGCCCGAGGAGGGGCGGCTGTCGCCACTGATCGACATGGCGATGCCGGACATCACCAGGCCTTCGGAGAGGGAGACCAGGAAGTCGTCGTCGCCGACGCCACCGGGGTGGCGGAGCACGGCCTCGCCGGCGCTGCGGGCCATCGCGGCCGCGAGGCCGTCGACGGGCTCGCCCGTCACCTCGTGGGAGAGCTCCCAGTCCGCGATGGCGGAGATGTTGGAGACGGCGTCGCCGATGCCGGAGCGGACGTAGCGGACCGGCGCCTCCCTGATCACGTCCAGGTCGATGACGAGGGCGATCGGGGTGGGCACGCCGTAGGAGCCCCGGCCGTTGTCGTTGTCCAGGGTCGAGATCGGGGAGCAGATCCCGTCGTGCGACAGGTTGGTGGCGATGGCCACCAGCGGCAGCCCGACCCGGGCCGCCGCGTACTTCGTCACGTCGATGATCTTGCCGCCGCCGAGGGCGACCACGGCGTCGTACCGCTTGCCGCGCATGGCGTCGGCGAGCTTCACGGCCTCGTCGATGGTGCCGCCCGCGACCGGGTACCAGTCGGCACCCGGCAGCTCGGCGGCGAACTGGTCCCGCAGCTTGAGACCCGAGCCGCCGCTGATGGCGACGGCGATCTTGCCGTTGCTGGAGATCCGCTGGTCCGCGAGGAGCGCGGACAGGTCGTCCAGCGCTCCCCTGCGGATGTCGACGACGACCGGCGAGGGGATCAGCCGAGTCAGTACTGGCACGCGATCTCACGGCCCTTCGCGAGGTCGTCGTGGTTGTCGATCTCGACCCACTTGACGTCGCCGATGGGGGCCACGTCGACGGTGAAGCCGCGGTGGACGAGCTCCTGGTAGCCGTCCTCGTAGTACAGGTCGGGGTCGCGCTCGAAGGTGGCCTTGAGGGCGTCGGCGAGCTCCTCGGCGGCCTCCGCCTCGATGAGGGTGACGCCGATGTACTCGCCGGTGGCGGTGGCCGGGTCCATGAGCTTGGTGATGCGCTGGACGCCCTTGCCCTCGGCGGTGATCACCTTCATCTCCTCGTCGGCGAGGTTCTTCACCGTGTCGAGGGCGAGGATGATCTTCTTGCCGTCGCCGCGGGCGGCGAGCAGGGTCTCCTCGACGGAGACCGGGTGGACGGTGTCGCCGTTGGCGAGGATCACACCGCGCTTGAGGACCTCCCGGGCACACCACAGGGAGTAGGCGTTGTTCCACTCCTCGGCCTTGTCGTTGTCGACGAGGGTGAGCTTGAGGCCGTACTTCGCCTCCATGGCCTCCTTGCGGTCGTAGACGGCCTCCTTGCGGTAGCCGACGACGATCGCGACCTCGGTGAGGCCGATCTCGGCGAAGTTCTTCAGCGTCCCGTCGAGAATCGTGGTCTCGCCGTCGACGGGCACGAGGGCCTTCGGAAGGGTGTCGGTGTAGGGGCGCAGACGCCGTCCGGCACCGGCTGCCAGTACGAGACCGATCATGCTGTTTCTCCTTCGTCGTGAACGGCGGGTGCTCCGGAGGAGACCCAGAAGCGGACGGACTCCACGAGCACCACCAGCGCGACGGCGCCCGCGAGGGCGGTCAGTGCCAGGGCGAAGTCGTCGCCGCGGTCCGCCAGCAGGGCGGCGAGGACGGCCACCAGGAGCGTGCGCCCCTCGTGTCCGCCGGTGACGCGCGCCAGCCAGGCGGGCGGCGCGCCGGTGCCCCCGCGAATGCGGTACACCGTGTCGTAGTGATGGTAGGCGACCGCCGCGACCAGCCCGAACGCCGCCGGGAGGGCGTGCGCGGAGCCGGAGTGGGCGGCGAGGACGAGGACAGTGGTGTACTCGGCGGCGCGGAAGAGCGGCGGTACGAGCCAGTCGAGGGCGCCCTTGAGGGGGTGGGAGACGGCCGCGCCGGCGAGCACCACGTACAGGACCGCGATGACGACGGTCTGCCGGTCCCCGAAGGGGCGGGCCAGGACGGTGGAGAGCAGCGCGGCGGTGGCGACGGCGGCGAGGACGACGCCGGGGCCGAGGAGGCGGGTGCGGGCGAGCGCGCGGGCGACGACGCCGGCGAGGGGGCCGGAGTCGGCGAGGTCGGCGAGGGCCTGGGCGGCCCGGTCGGTCCTCTTCGCCCTGCGGGTCAGGGAGCGCAGGACACGGCCCGCCGTGGTGTAGCAGGCACCGAAGGCGCAGCCGATGATCAGCGCCCAGAAGACGACCCGGGGGCTGGTGACGGCGGTGAGGACGGCGATCATCGCCCAGCGCTCGCCGATCGGCAGGATGATCATGCGGCGGGCCCAGACGGTCCAGCCGAGGCTGTCGAGCCGGTCGGACAGAGCCGCGGTGGGGCTCGTGTTGGCCGTGGCGTCGTGGTTGGCCTCGTTGAACGAGAAGTCCACGACGTGCCGGCAGGTCATGAGGATCATCGCGCCGAGCGCCAGGGCCCACACGTCGTCGCCGTCGCGGGCGGCGCCGAGGGCGAGGCCCGCGTAGAAGGCGTACTCCTTGGCGCGGTCGAAGGTGGCGTCGAGCCAGGCGCCCATCGTCGAGTACTTCAGCGCGTACCGGGCGAGCTGCCCGTCGGTGCAGTCCAGGACGAAGGAGACGAGGAGGAGGACGCCGGCGGCGATGTAGCCGCCGCGCTCGCCGGTCGCCGCGCAGCCGGCCGCGATCAGGGCGGTGAGCAGGGAGGCGGTGGTGACCTGGTTGGGGGTGAGTCCGCGGCGCGCGCACCAGCGGGCGATGTAGCGCGAGTACGGGCTGATGAAGAAGGTGGTGAAGAAGCCGTCGTGGGCCTTGACGGCCGAGCGGAGGCGTACGGCCTCGTCGTCGACGGCGTCGACGGCGGCGCGGGCCTCGTGGCGGGCCTCCGGATCGGCGGGCACGGTGGCGACCAGGGTGCCGAGCTGGGGCCGGTGCACGGCGACGCCGTCGGCGTCGAGGGCGTCGGCGAGCGTGCCGGGGAGGTCGTCGGTTGCCGTGGCGTCCTTCAGCGCGCGGCTGAGCGCGGGGCGGGCCCCGCTCTGCGCGGTGAGCGCGCCGGGCGCGGCAGCCGCGGGGAACCGCGGGTCGGTGAGGGCGAGGCGCAGCGCGTGCAGGTGGCCGACGAACCGGGGGTCGACGAGCGCGACGCGCTCACCCGCCGGGACGGCCGCCAGCAGGGCGGCGGCCTCGTCGGCGCCGGAGGCTGCCTTGACGTCGAAGCCGAGCGACCGCAGATCACCGTCGAGTGAGGATCCGGGTGCCGGCGGGCCGGTGAGGATGGCGGTCGACAGACGAACTCACTCCTTGGAGCTGACGGAGGGGCCGGCGGGGCCCATGGCGGCCCCGGGCGCGGCGGTGCGGCCCGGCACCGGGCGGCGGCACGTCGGCTGAGGCTATCGGATGAACGGAGCGTGAGTTCACCGAGGCTTCGCGGGCCGGACTCCCCCGGGCCCACCCGTGTCCTCGCGGATGCGCCGCACCCTGTGATGATCATCATGGGTGATCGGAGGGCCGCCCGACGAACCACGGTCGGCCGACGGCCCGGGCACCTTCGGGGACGACTTCGCGCCACGCTCCGCCGTCCGCGCATCATCGCAGGTCAGAGCATATGACAACGGTGTTCAGTACCGTGTTGCGCATACCCCCCACCCGTAGTTGACTTGCTGATCGGGGCACCTGCGACCACACGATCTGGAGGCCATTTCCATGGGGGCTGGACACGACCACGGGCACAGCCACGGCGGCCCGCCGCCGACCGGCACCGCGGGGGCCGCGTACAAGAACCGACTGCGGATCGCACTCGGCATCACGCTCTCCGTGATGGTGATCGAGATCATCGGCGGCCTGCTCGCCGACTCGCTGGCCCTGATCGCCGACGCGGCGCACATGGCGACCGACGCCGTCGGCCTCGCGATGGCGCTGCTCGCGATCCACTTCGCCAACCGGCCTCCCTCGGGCAACCGCACCTTCGGGTACGCGCGGGCCGAGATACTCGCGGCGCTCGCCAACTGTCTGCTGCTGCTCGGCGTCGGCGGCTACGTGCTGTACGAGGCGGTCCAGCGGTTCGTCGAGCCGGCCGAGACCAAGGGCGGTCTCGCGATCACGTTCGCGGCGATCGGTCTGGTCGCCAACGTGATCTCGCTGTCGCTGCTCATGCGGGGCCAGAAGGACAGCCTCAATGTGCGCGGGGCGTACCTGGAGGTGCTCGCGGACGCGCTCGGCTCGGTCACCGTGATCATCGCGGCCGGCGTCATCCTGGCCACGGGCTGGCAGTACGCCGACCCGATCGCCTCGATCGTGATCGGCCTCATGATCGTCCCCCGGACGGTCAAACTGCTGCGCGAGACCCTGGACGTACTCCTGGAGGCGGCCCCCAAGGGCGTCGACATGGCCGAGGTACGGGCGCACATCCTGGCCCTGCCGGGGGTCGAGGACGTGCACGACCTGCATGCCTGGACGATCACCTCGGGGATGCCCGTGCTCTCGGCGCACGTCGTCGTGGACCAGGGCGCGCTGGACTCGGTGGGCCACGAGAAGATGCTGCACTCACTACAGGGGTGCCTGGGCTCGCACTTCGACGTGGAGCACTGCACCTTCCAGCTGGAGCCGGTGGGGCACGCGGAGCACGAGGCGAAGCTCTGCCTCTGAGGCCCCGGATCACCTGCGCCTGTTAGTCTTTTCGTACGAACGTGTGGTGAGAGGAGCTGAGGTTGATGACCGTCGCGATGGAGGCTGCCCCCAGTGGCAGCGCCCGGTCCTCCCTCAGCCTCCGGGCCTCCGGCTGACCTGATCCCGGTTCCCACCGGTCCGTCACGTCGTCGGCCGGGGCCCTCACACAAAGGGTTTCCACGTTGTCCGACAACGCCTTGCACGACTCCTTCTTCGCCCTGCACCACGGTCTTCCGCGGCAGGGTCCCGGCTCCGACACCACGACCCGTCGACTCCTCGCGCTCGCGTGGGGGTCCCCCGAGGGGCGCGGCGGGGGGCTTCCCGAGCGTCCGCGCGTGCTCGACCTGGGCTGCGGCCCCGGCCGTTCCGCGCTGCTCCTCGCCGCCGAGGCGGGCGCGGAGGTGACCGCCGTCGACACCCACGAGCCGTTCCTCGCGGAACTGCGCGAGTCCGCCGCCGCCCGCGGCCTCGACGGCTCGATCCGCACCCTCCGCGCCGACATGGGCGCGCTGCCGCTCCCCGACGGCTCCTTCGACCTGGTCTGGGCCGAGAGCTCGGTCTTCGTCCTCGGCTTCGACCGGGCGCTCGCCGAGTGGCGCAGGCTGCTGGCACCCGGGGGCACGCTGGTGCTCACCGAGTGCGTCTGGACCACCGGGGAGCCGGACCCGGTGCCCCGGGCCTTCTGGGACGAGCACTACCCGCTCCGCACCGTCACCGAGAACGCCCGGGCGGCGGTCGAGGCCGGCTACCGGGTCATCGGGAGCTTCGTCCAGCCCGACAGCGACTGGGACGAGTACTACGGTCCCCTGGCCGTACGCGTCGAGGCGGCGGACACCGGTGCCCCGGGCATGGCCGAGGCCGTGGCCGGAGCGCGCGCCGAGATCGCGCTGAGGCGCGCGCACGGCTCCGACTACGGGTACGCCGGATTCGTCCTGCGGCCCGCGGATCCTCGCTGACCCGCCCGCGCGGAGACTGCCGAGGACGCTCCCACGGGTTCGGGTTCGTACGTGCGTCCGCATAGGGGATCAAGCCAGGTTTCGAGGTTCCGGACGAGGCGGTGACGGCGTTCGTCCTGGACGACTCCGTCCCCGTTCCCTCGGGCACGATCGCCTGTCCGGCGGCTTTCGGGGCCCGGCCGACCGCGTCGCCCCTCCGCTCCCGCCGCGCCGGTGGTATGCCGGTGCGGCGGGAGCGGCCGCGTCCGGCCGCCGAAGTGCGGACAAGCCGCTTTTGTGCGGCAGACTGTGGTGGCCCCACCGGGCCGAGGACCGATGCGAAGGATGGGTATGCCGACCACACCAGCCACCGCGGCTCAGATCTCGCCGGAGATCACGTCGAACGGTGTCCAGCCGTCCGGAGTCCCGGCGCCGATCCTGCTCGAACTGGTCGACGAGGACGGGACGACGATCGGCACGGCCGAGAAGCTCGCCGCGCACCAGGCGCCGGGTCTGCTGCACCGCGCCTTCTCGGTCTTCCTCTTCGACGAGTCGGGCCGGTTGCTGATCCAGCGCCGGGCGCTCGGCAAGTACCACTCCCCCGGCGTCTGGTCGAACACCTGCTGCGGCCACCCCTACCCGGGGGAGGCGCCGTTCACGGCCGCCGCCCGGCGGACCTTCGAGGAGCTGGGTGTCTCGCCCACGCTGCTCGCGGAGGCGGGCACCGTCCGCTACAACCACCCGGACCCGGCCTCGGGTCTGGTGGAGCAGGAGTTCAACCACCTCTTCGTCGGTCTGGTGCAGGCCGGACTGCGGCCGGACCCGGAGGAGGTCGGGGACACCGCCTTCGTGACCGCCGCCGAGCTGGCCGAGCGCCACGCCGCCGCGCCGTTCTCCGCCTGGTTCATGACGGTGCTCGACGCGGCGCGTCCGGCCGTCAGGGAACTGACGGGTCCGTCCGGGGGCTGGTGACGACCGGCTGGTGGATCACGGCCCCCGGCCCCGGTGCCATCGGGGCCAGGGGCAGGGCCGCCCAGATGATCTTGCCGCCGCTCGCGGTGTGCTCGACGTCGCAGGCGCCGCCGGACTCCTGGGCGACCTCGCGGACGAGCAGCAGTCCACGGCCACCGGTCTGCCCGTAGTCCGCCTCCAGGGCCTTGGGGCGGTACGGGTGGTTGTCCTCGACGGACACCCGGACCCATTCGGGGCCGATGGCCACCTCCACCGCTATCTCCGGCGACAGCAGCGCCGCGTGCCGGACGGCGTTGGTGACCAGCTCGGAGACGATCAGCAGCAGTCCGTCCATGATCTCCTCATGGACGGGGACGGCCTGGCGGACCAGCAGGTCGCGTACGGCGTGCCGGGCCTGCGGGACGGAGACGTCGACCGCGGCAGCGGTGAAGCGCCAGACTCCTTCGTAGGACGGTTGCCGGGCGGGGCCACCCCCGTGGGTCTCCACGGTACGGTTCCCACCCTCGTGCTCGATTCTCGCCACGGATCGAGTCTTGGCAATGTGCGGGGGTGGACCGGCCTACTGACCAGAAGTCGACACGTATCGGCCGCTTTCCGATCGGTTGAGTAGGCGCATGTCAGTTGTTCGACTGGTCGGTTGCACTTTCTGACGATTCCGGAGCCGTGGGCGAGGTCGGGGTCGAGGGCGGGGTCGGGGTCGGGGTCGGGGTCACCAGGCTGACGATCCTCCGCCCGCCGACGCCGATCGCGATCAGGCCGAGCCCGTCGAAGAGCAGCGCGAGCGAGAAGAAGAGCCCGAGGACGTAGCGGCTGCTGTGCGGCCAGTCGAACAGGACGAGCAACCCGAGGAGCAGGCCGAAGGCTCCCTGGAGGAGGGTCCAGCCGAACTGCGGTCCGCGCACCACCACACTGCCGACCAGCCGGAAGACACCACCGGTCAGGAAGAGCAGCGCGGCGAACATCGTCAGCGCCTCCGCCGAGCCCTCCGGGTGGCGGATCACCACGAGGCCGGCGGCGATGTTCAGGGCGGCCACCACGACGGCGAGCCAGAAGTAGCTGGTGCCCCGCGACTGGATGGCCTGGAGCAGACCCACGGCGCCGCCGATCAGCAGCAGCCAGCCGAAGAGCAGCATCGACGTCAGGGTGGCGAGGCCCGTGTAGACCAGGCCGACGACTCCGCCGATGACGAGCAGGATGCCGAGTGCGGCGAGCCAGCCGAAGCTGCGGTTGAGCCGTTTCCCCTCGCGTGCCATGTCCCGGAGGGTGTCCGGGTCCTCGTGTGTCTCGTGGGCGTCCTCGGCCATGCGGTGCCTCCTCGGGACGGCCCCTTCCTGATCGTACGTTCGGCCGTGGCGGATAGCATCCGGCCCATGGAGCCGCAGCTGAAGGACAGCGTCACGGACGGGATCGCCACCCTCGTCATCGCCAACCCCGCCAAGCGCAACGCGATGAGCGCCGGCATGTGGCGCGCGCTGCCCGGCGTACTGACGCGGCTCGCCGTCGACCCCGCGGTGCGGGTCCTGGTCCTGACCGGCGAGGGCGACACCTTCTGCGCCGGGGCGGACATCTCGGGGCTGCGGGAGCCCGGGGACGAGCAGCGGGCGCTCGCGGTGCGGGCCGAGGAGGCCCTCGCGGCCTTCCCCAAGCCGACCCTCGCCGCCGTCCGGGGCTTCTGTGTCGGGGGCGGCAGCCAGCTCGCCGCCGCCTGCGACCTGCGGTTCGCCGAGGAGGGAGCACGCTTCGGGATCACCCCGTCGAAGCTCGGGATCGTCTATCCGTCCTCCTCCACCCGCAGGCTCGCTGCCCTGGTGGGGCCTTCGGCCGCCAAGTACCTGCTGTTCTCCGGCGAGTTGATCGACGCGGAGCGGGCGCTGCGGACCGGGTTCGTGGACGAGCTCCATCCGGTGGGCGCGCTGGACGAGCGGGTGGCCGAGTTCACCCGGGTGCTGGCCTCGCGCTCGCTCCTGACGCAGGCGGCGGCCAAGGAGTTCGCCGACGGGCGCCTGGACCGGGACGCCCACTGGGACGCGCAGGCACGCGGCAGCGGCGACACCGCGGAGGGAGTCGCCGCCTTCCTGGAACGCCGCCCGCCCCGCTTCACGTACGGGCTCTGAGTGTCCCCCGGCCTCGCGTACGGGCTCCGGGGCTCACTCCTCCCGTGCGAGCGACTCGACGGGCCGTCCGCGCCAGCGCGCGACGATGGCGGCGGGGGCCTTCTCCGGTGAGCCGGCGTCGTAGGGCGGCTGCGGGTCGTACTCGGTGAGCAGCTGGATCGTCTGCGCGGTCTCGTCACCCGCGATCCGGCCGAGCAGGTGCAGGGCCATGTCGATGCCGGAGGAGACCCCGGCGGCCGTGACGTACTTGCCGTCGAAGACGACCCGCTCCCCGGTGGGTTCGGCGCCGAGCGCCCTGAGCTCCTCGTAGGCGAGCCAGTGGGTGGTGGCGCGGCGGCCGTTCAGGAGTCCGGCGGCGCCCAGGAGCAGGGAGCCGGTGCAGACCGAGGTGGTCCAGGTGCTGGTCCCGTCCGCGGTACGGAGCCAGTCCTGGATCTCCGGGTCGTCCATGGCCTGCCGGGACGCGGGCCCGCCGGGCACGAGGACGATGTCCGGGTGCGGGACCTCGGCGAGGCTCTTGTCGGCGACGAGCGCGAGGCTGCCCTGGTCGTTCCTGACCGGGCCGGCCTCCTTGGCGACGAAGACGGTCTCGGCTCCGGGCAGCCGGGCGAGCAGTTCGTACGGGCCGACGGCGTCGAGGGTGGTGAAGCCCTCGTAGAGCAGGACGGCGATCTGCATGGTCATCCCTTTCGGTGGGCGGGCGGGCGGGCGGGGACCGTGCGGAAGCGGCGGCGGTACTCCGCCGGGGCGGTCCCCAGGGCTTTGAGGAAGGCGCGGCGCATCGCCTCGGGGGTGCCGTAGCCCGAGGCGCGGGCGACCTCCTCGACACCGCGCGAGGTGTCCTCCAGGAGCCGGCGGGCGTGTTCGAGCCTGACCCGGTCGACGTAGCGGCCGGGCGGGGTGCCGGTCTCCGCGTGGAAGGCGCGGGCGAAGTGGCGGGGCGAGAGCCGGGCCCGGGCGGCGAGCGCGTCGACGGAGAGGTCCGCCTCGGGGTGCTCGGTGATCCACTGCTGGAGGTCGCGCAGGGGCTCCCGGCGGGCGGTCTGGGCGGAGAGCTGGGCGCTGAACTGGGCCTGGTTGCCGGGGCGGCGCAGGAAGACGACCAGATGGCGGGCGACGGTGAGGGCCACGTCACGGCCGAGGTCCTCCTCGACCAGGGCGAGCGCCAGGTCGATGCCGGCCGTGACCCCGGCCGAGGTGGAGAGCCGGCCGTCCCGTACGAAGTTGGGGTCCGGGTCCACCTCGACCTCGGGGTAGTGGCGGGCGAGGTGGTCGCAGATGGCCCAGTGGGTCGTCGCCCGGTGCCCGTCGAGGAGCCCGGCCTCGGCGAGGAGCAGCGCCCCGGTGCAGACGGAGACCAGGCGGCCGGCGCTCGGGGCGTGGGCGCGCAGCCAGTCGATCAGGGCCGGGTCCGGGTCGCGGGTGCCCTCGCCGCCGGGGACGACGAGGGTGTGCGGGGGGCCGGAGGCGACCGCCTCGGCGAGGGTGGTGTCGGGGAGCAGACGCAGTCCGCTGTGCGTACGGACCGGTCCGCCGTCCAGGGAGGCGGTGCGGAGCGTGTACGCGGAGGGATCCCCGGCGGCCCGGCCGGCACCGGCGAACACCTCGAAGGGGCCGGTGACGTCGAGACTCTGGGCGCCGTCGAAGAGGACGACGAGAACGGGTCGCTGCGTCATGCCCCCATCCTTCGCGGGTCCCGGGGCGTCCGCAACGACGGGAATCCCACCTTTCCGGCCATCGGGCGACGCGGACCACCGCTTTCTGTTCCCGTCGTACCGACCAGTCGGTAACGTGGGTCCATGACGACCTCGCTCCCCCCGCGCGCCGGACGCCGCTGTCACAACGCGGTCAACACGGTGCACACCACGCTCTACTTCTCGCCCGACCTCGACCGCGAGCTCGGCGCGCTCGGCATCACCGACACCTCCGCCGCACGGCTCGCCGCGCGCAGTGCGGTCCTCGGCACCGTCGGCCCCGGCACCGTCGGCGCCACCTTCTACAACTACAACCACGATCTGCTCGCGCGGCACCTGCCCTCCGTCTGGGAGACCGCCTCCCCCGCGGCCGTCCTCGACGCCCGGCTGCGCGCCGCCGACACGACCCTGCGCCGGCTCCTCGGCGCGGAGACCATCACGTCGCCCGAGATGTCCGAGGCCGCGGAGCTTGCCCTGCGCGCCACCGAGGCCTGCACCCGGCACGCCCGGCCGCTGTACTCGGCCAACGCCGACCTGCCGGTGCCGCAGGCCCCGCACCTCGCCTACTGGCACGCCGCGACCCTGCTGCGCGAGCACCGGGGCGACGGCCACCTCGCGGCCCTGCTCACCCTGGGCCTCGACCCGATCGAGGCGGTCGTGTCCCACACGGCGACCGGCAGGGCCATGAGCCCGCGCTGGTTCCTCGGCAGCCGCGGCTGGCGGCGCGCCGACTGGGAGGCGGCGGGCGAGCGGCTGCGCGGACGCGGGCTGCTCGACGCCGACGGCGAGCTGACCGAGGCCGGGGCCCGGCTGCGGGAGGACGTGGAGGAGATCACGGACCGGCTGGACGCCGCCCCGTACGAGCACCTCGGCGCGGCCGGGGTGGAGCGGCTCACCGAACTGGCCCGCGCCTTCGCCGTCTCGGCGTCCGTCGCGGGCGCCTTCCCGGCGGACCTGCTCGGCAAGGGCTGAGACGCGCCGGGCGGTCGCTGGGGGGCCGTCGCGGGGGCGCGGGGGGCGTCACCGGGGCGCGGGGGTCCGTCGCCGGAGCGGGTGGGGGTCCGTCGCGGGAGCGCGGGGTCACGGCACGCAGGCTCGGCGGTCCCGGGAACCCGCGCCCCCGCACCGGGGCGCGGCGGCCCCGCACCGTGGACCGGGGCCCCGACGCCGCGGCCCGGCCCGACGCCCGGCCCGACGCCCCCACCGCCGCCCGGCGGCCCGGGCGGCGAGCCGTGGCCCTCCCGGCGCGCGCGTAAACGGGTCGGATGCCGCGTACGGGTGAACGACCCGGCACAATGCACTCGCAAGCTTGAGGCACGAGAAGGCGAGTCGGGACACCGTGACGACGTCCATCGAAGCAAGGATCGCCGAGGAGCTCGGCGTACGCGAGCGACAGGTGAGAGCAGCCGTCGAGCTGCTCGACGGCGGTTCGACCGTGCCGTTCATCGCGCGCTACCGCAAGGAAGCGACGGAGATGCTCGACGACGCGCAGCTGCGCACCCTCGAGGAGCGGCTGCGTTATCTGCGCGAGCTGGAGGACCGCCGCTCGGCGGTCCTCGACTCGGTACGCGAGCAGGGCAAGCTGACGGAGGAGCTGGAGGCCCGGATCCGGGCCGCCGACACCAAGGCGCGCCTGGAGGACATCTACCTGCCCTTCAAGCCGAAGCGCCGGACCAAGGCGCAGATCGCGCGGGAGGCCGGTCTCGAACCGCTGGCGGAGGGGCTGCTGACCGACCCGTCGGTGGAGCCGACGGTCGCCGCCGCGGCCTTCGTGGACGCGGACAAGGGCGTCGCGGACGCCGCCGCGGCCCTCGATGGCGCACGCGCGATCCTCGCGGAGAGGTTCTCCGAGGACGCCGACCTCATCGGGGAGCTGCGCGAACGCATGTGGGGCCGGGGCCGGCTCGTCGCGAAGGTGCGGGAGGGCCGGGAGGAGGCGGGGGCGAAGTTCGCCGACTACTTCGACTTCGCCGAGCCGTTCACGGCGCTGCCCTCGCACCGGGTGCTCGCCATGCTGCGCGGCGAGAAGGAGGACGTCCTCAGTCTCGACCTGGAGCCGGAGGAGCCCTCCGAGACCCCCGGTCCCTCCTCGTACGAGGGGATCGTGGCGCACCGCTTCGGCGTGGCCGACCGGGGGCGCCCCGGGGACAAGTGGCTCCAGGACACCGTCCGCTGGGCCTGGCGGACCCGCATCCTGGTCCACCTCGGCATCGATCTGCGGCTGCGGCTGCGGACGGCCGCCGAGGACGAGGCGGTCCGGGTCTTCGCCGCGAACCTGCGCGATCTGCTGCTCGCCGCGCCGGCCGGCACCCGGGCGACGCTCGGCCTCGACCCCGGCTTCCGTACGGGGGTGAAGGTCGCCGTGGTCGACGCGACCGGCAAGGTCGTCGCCACCGACACGATCTACCCGCACGTGCCCGCCAACAAGTGGGACCAGGCCCTGGACAGGCTGGCGCGGCTCGCGAAGGAGCACGCGGTCGAGCTGGTCGCGATCGGCAACGGCACCGCCTCCCGCGAGACCGACAAGCTGGCTGCGGAACTCCTCGACAGGCACCCCGAGTTGAACCTGACCAAGGTGATGGTCTCGGAGGCGGGCGCCTCGGTCTACTCGGCCTCCGCGTTCGCCTCGCAGGAACTCCCCGAGCTCGACGTGTCGTTGCGCGGTGCCGTCTCCATCGCGCGACGGCTCCAGGACCCGCTCGCGGAACTGGTGAAGATCGACCCGAAGTCCATCGGTGTCGGCCAGTACCAGCACGACCTGGCCGAGGTGAAGCTCTCCCGCTCGCTCGACGCGGTCGTCGAGGACTGTGTCAACGGCGTCGGCGTCGACGTCAACACGGCCTCCGCACCGCTCCTTTCACGGGTCTCGGGCATCAGCTCCGGGCTCGCGGAGAACATCGTCGCGCACCGGGACGCCAACGGCCCCTTCCGCTCCCGCCGGGCCCTCAAGGACGTCGCGAGGCTCGGCCCGAAGGCGTACGAGCAGTGCGCGGGCTTCCTCCGCATCCGGGGCGGGGACGACCCGCTCGACTCCTCGTCGGTGCACCCGGAGGCGTACCCGGTGGTGCGCCGGATGGTGAAGGCGACGGGCGGCGAGGTCGCGGCCCTCATCGGCGACACGGGCAGGCTGCGCTCGCTGCGGGCGGACGACTTCGTCGACGAGACCTTCGGTCTGCCCACCGTGACGGACATCCTGCGCGAACTGGAGAAGCCGGGCCGCGACCCGCGACCGGCGTTCAGGACGGCCACGTTCAAGGAGGGCGTCGAGAAGATCGGCGATCTGGAGCCGGGGATGGTCCTCGAAGGGGTCGTGACCAACGTGGCCGCCTTCGGCGCGTTCGTCGACGTCGGTGTGCACCAGGACGGTCTGGTGCACGTGTCCGCGATGTCGAAGAACTTCGTCAAGGACCCGCGCGACGTGGTGAAACCCGGTGACGTGGTCAAGGTGAAGGTCCAGGACGTGGACATCCCGCGCAAGCGGATCTCGCTGACACTGCGGCTCGACGACCAGGCCGCCGCCGAGTCCCCGGACGGGGCTCCCCGTCGCGAGCGGGGCGAGCGGGGCGAGCGGTCCGGACGACCGCCGCAGCAGCGGCAGGGCGGTGGCGGCGGCCGGGGCGAGCGCGGGAACCGGGGCGGGCAGCCCGACCGTGCCGGACAGGCCGACCGCGGCCGGGACAACCGGGGCGGCGGCGGGCAGGGCGACCGGAACGGCCGGGGCGGGCAGCCCGAGCGGGGCGGCCGGGACCGCGCATCCTCACCCGGTTCAGCGCCCGCGAACAGCGCGATGGCCGACGCCCTGCGCAAGGCGGGTCTCCTCGGCGAGGGCGGCGGCAAGCGCCGCTGACCCCGCGGGGGGGGGGGGGGGGGGGGGGGGGGGGGGGGGGGGGGGGGCCCCCGGGGGGGGGGGGCGACGGGGCCGGGGGCGCGGGCGCGCGGGGCGGGC
>NZ_JBHXSA010000005.1:0-141132 GCF_042716475.1 Streptomyces sp. NPDC058671
CGCTGCCACACAGCGAAATCGGCATACTGCACAGGCAGCACCGACCACTCCGGAACACCTCCCGCACACCGCGCCGCGTACGCCCGCGACACGTCGCGGACGAGGGGTGCGACGGACCAGCCGTCCCAGGCGATGTGGTGGACGACGAGCTGGAGGAGCTGCTCGTCGGGGCCGGTGCGGTAGAGGTGGGCGCGGACGGGGATCTCGGTGGTCAGGTCGAATCCGCGGGCCGCGCGGGCCGCCGACACCGCCACCACGTCAGCCGCGTCCACCTCGGCGACGTCCAGACCCGGCCACACCTCCACCGCGTCCAGCACCACCTGCCCAGGCTCACCGTCCACCTCCGGGAACACCGTCCGCAGACTCTCGTGCCGCCCCACCACATCCCCCAGCGCAGCGTCCAGCGCCGCCACGTCCAGCGCACCCGACAACCGCACCGCGAAGGAGACGTTGTAGGCGGCGGACTCGGGGTCGAGCCGGTTGAGGAACCACAGTCGGGTCTGGGTGAAGGAGAGCGGCAGGTGTCCCCCGGCGTCCTCGCGGGGAGTCCGGCCGAGGGCGGGCCTGACCGTGTCGCCCGTGTCGAGGCGGGCGACGACACCGGCGACGGTGCGCGCCTCGAAGAGGGTGCGGATCGGCAGCTCGACGTCGAGCGCGGTCCGGGCCCGGCTCACCACGCGGGTGGCGAGCAGGGAGTGGCCGCCCAACTCGAAGAAGTCGTCGTCGATGCCGACGTCGGAGATCTGGAGCAGTTCGGCGAAGATGCCGCAGAGGATCTCCTCGACGGGGGTGCGGGGACCGCGGCCGCGTCGCGCGCGGGTCTCCTCGGGGTCGGGCAGCGCCTTGCGGTCCAGCTTGCCCTGCGGGGTGAGCGGGAGTTCGCCGAGGCTGACGATCGCCGCGGGCACCATGTACTCGGGCAGGACGGCGGCGAGCCCTTCGCGCAGCGCGGCGGCGTCGACGCCCGCGGGTGTCGCGGGGACCACGTAGGCGACGAGCCGGTCCTCCTGGCCGGGGGCGGTCCGTACGACGGCGGCGGCCTGGCGGACCGCCGGGTGGGCGGCCAGTTCGGTCTCGATCTCGCCGAGTTCGACGCGGAAGCCGCGCAGCTGCACCTGGTCGTCGGCGCGGCCGACGTAGTGGAGCTGTCCGTCGGGGCGCCAGTTCGCCAGGTCGCCCGTGCGGTACATGCGGGTGCCGGCGGGTCCGTACGGGTCGGCCACGAACCGCTTCGCGGTGAGGTCCGGCCGGTCCTTGTAACCGCGGGCGAGGTTGCCGCCGACGTACAGCTCGCCGACGGCTCCGGCCGGGACAGGGCGGAGCGCCTCGTCGAGGACGTAGACGCGGTGGGCGGCGGTGGGGCGGCCGATCGGCGGATGCCCGGCGGTCCCCAGCGGGTCGCTGACGGTGGAGGCGAGCACGGCCTCGGTGGGTCCGTAGCCGTTGAACATGCGGACCTGTCCGGCCCAGCGTTCCACCACGTGCGGCGGGCAGGCCTCGCCGGCGACGATCAGAGTGAGGTCGTCGGGGAGCCGGGAGCCCTCCGGCAGGGCGCCGACGACGACCGGCGGCAGTCCGGCCAGGTTGACCCGGTGCCGGTGGAGCAGGTCGACGAGGGGCCGGCCGGGGACCCGGCAGTCCTCGTCGGCGACGACGAGGGTGCCGCCGGCGAGCAGGGAGAGGCTCAGCTCCCACACCGAGGCGTCGAAGCTGAACGAGGCGAACTTCAGGACGCGGGCCCGGTGGTCGACGTCGAACTTCTCGACGAGGCTGGCCACCATGGCCGCGAAGCCGGCGTGGTCGACGATGACGCCCTTGGGACGGCCGGTGGAGCCCGAGGTGTAGATGACGTACGCGGGATGCCGGGGGTCGAGCGGCGCGGGCCGGTCGGCGTCCTCGGGTGCGTGGTCGGGCAGGGCGGCGAGTTCCCGGGTGGTGCGCTCCTCGTCGAGGAGGAGGACGGCGCATTCGGCGTCGGGCAGCCGCCCGGCCAGCTCCGTGGTGGTCACCAGGGTGGCCGGGCCGCTGTCGGAGAGCATGAACGCGATCCGGTCGGCGGGGTACTTGGGGTCGATGGGCAGATAGGCGGCGCCCGCCTTGAGGACGGCGAGGAGGGCCGCCGTCATCTCCACCGGGTCCGACAGGGCGAGGGCGACGGTCCGCTCGGGTCCCGCGCCCCGGGCGAGGAGCAGCCGGGCCAGCCGGTTGGCGCGCCGGTCCAGCTCCTCGTACGTGACCTGGGTGTCCCCGGAGACGATGGCGACGGCCCGCGGGTTCTCGGCCACACGCGACTGGAACAGGGCGGGGATGACGGGCCGGGGCGTGTCGTCGGCGCGGCCGCCCCACTCCTGGACGATCCGCCGGTGCTCGGCGGTGTCGTCGAGGGTGAGCCGTCCGACGGGGGTCCCGGGGTGGGTGACCGCGGTGCGGACGACGTCGACCAGCTGCCGGAGCGTCTCCTCGACGGCGGACCGTTCGTGCGCGGCGGGCCGGTACTGGAGGGTGAGCGTGAGCCGGGGCCCGGGGTGGACGAGGACGGCGAGGCCGCGCTCGGCCGCGAGGCGGGTGGTGCCGTCGCTCAGGCGCAGGGCGGGCACGAGCGCGTTCAGTGCGGACAGGTCGGCCCGCGGCTGGTTCTGGAAGCTGAACACCGTGTCGAACAGGTCGCCGGCGCCCGCGAGCCGCTGCACCTCGCCCAGGCCGATGTGCTGGTGCTCCAGAAGGTCGGTCTGCTGGGCGTAGAGACGCCGTACGAGGTCGGTGAACGGCTCCGCCGGGTCCAGGACGACCCGCTGCGGCAGCATGTTGAGGAAGAGTCCGACCATGCCCTCGACGCCGGGGAGCTCCGGCGGGCGGGCGGAGGCGACGGTGCCGAAGACGATGTCGCCGCGTCCGGTGCGGCGGCCGAGGACCACGGCCCAGCAGGCCTGGAGGACGGTGTTGAGGGTGACGTTCCGCTCGCGGGCCCAGGCGGTGAGCCGCCCGGTCAGGTCCTCGGGCAGTTCGTGGACGAGGGACTCGGGCGGCCTGGAGCCGTCGGCGTGCTCGCCGGTGGACAGCAGGGTGGGTTCGGTGACGCCCGTGAGCGCGGTCCGCCAGGCGGCCCGTGCCGCTTCGGTGTCCTGGGCGGCGAGCCAGGTGAAGTAGTCGCGGTAGGGCGGCGCCGGCGGCAGGACGGAGGCGTCGCCGCCGACGGCGTACAGGGTGAAGAGTTCGCGGGCCAGGATCCCCATGGACCAGCCGTCCGCGAGGAGGTGGTGCAGGGTCCACAGCAGCCGGACGCGGTCGCCGGGCAGGCGGACGGCGGTGAACCGCAGCAGGGGCGCGGCCGTCAGGTCGAAGCCCCGCTCCCAGTCGGCCTCGGTCAGCCGGGCCGACTCGGCGTCCCGTTCGGCCTGCGACGCGATCCCGGTGAGGTCGACGTCGGTCCAGGGGGTGCGGACCCGGCCGGCGACGGACTGCACGGGCTGTGCGTCCGGCGCCGCCTCGGGGAAGCTCACCCGGAGGCCCGGGTGCCGGTCGAGGAGCGCGTCGGCGGCGGCGCGGAAGGCGTCGGTGTCGAAGGGGCCCTCGATGTCGAGGACGGTCTGGAGCAGGTAGCTGTCCGTGCCGTGCCGCTCCAGTTCGGCCTGGATCAGCAGGCCCTGCTGGAGCGGGGAGAGCGGCAGGAGTTCGGCGCGGGGCCCGCGCTCGGCGGCGAGGGCGGTGTGCCGGGCGAGGGTCTCCAGGGCGCGGAACCAGGTGCGGGCGATGTCCTGAGCGGCGGCGTCCGGGAACAGCTCGCCGGCCCAGATCCAGTCCGCGACCAGGTGCGGGCCGTCGGCGCGGTCCTCGGTCACCGGGGTGACGGCGAGGACGTGCCGCAGCGGCGTGCGCGGGTGGACCCCGGTGCCGATGACGGCGTCCTCGGTCACCAGGGACCAGTCGCCGCTGGGGGCGTCGGTCTGGAACCGCCCGAGGTAGTTGAAGCCGATCTCGGGCACGCCGTGGCGGGCGAGGGCGGGCAGGGTCTGCGGGTTGAGGTGGCGCAGCAGGCCGAAGCCGAGACCGTGGTCGGGCAGCCGGCGCAGTCGGCGCCGGACCTCCTGGAGCGCGGTGCCGGCCGTGTCGCCGCCTGCCCACAGGTCGTCCCAGTCGACGGTGGGGCCGGGGCCGAGGAGGACGGGGTAGACGCTGGTGAACCAGCCGACGGTGCGGGACAGGTCGACGTCGTCGGTGAACTGCTCGCGGCCGTGGCCCTCCAGCTCGACCGTGGTGTCGGTGGGACCGCCACCGTTGCGGCGGCGCCAGTCGGCGACCGCCATGCCGAGGGCGGTGAGCAGCAGGTCGTTGATCTCGCCGTCGGGGATGCCCCGGACGCCCGCGAGCACGGCGGCCGTCGTCCGGGTGTCGAGTTCCAGGCGCAGTCGGTGGGCGGTGCCGTAGACGTCGCGGGCCGGGTCGAGCGGGCGGTCGCCGAGCAGCGCGGCACCGCGATCGAACTGTTCGTTCCACAGGGGGAACTCGGCGACGCGGTCGGCGGTCCTGGCGTGGGCGCCCAGCATGCTCGTCCACTGGCGGTACGAGGTGGGGACCGGGTCCGGGCTGTCGCCGGCGACAGCGCGGGCGAGGTCGGAGACGAGGACGCGCCAGGAGACGCCGTCCACGCACAGGTGGTGGGTGAGCCACACCAGGCGGCCGGAGCGGCCGGGGCCCCGGTCGATCAGGACGAGCTGGGTCACCCGGCCGGTGTCCGGGGAGAGCCGGGCGCGGGCCAGGTCGGTCTGCTCGCGGACGGCGTCGGCGAGGGCCCGGCGGTCGTCACCGACGTGGGACGCGTCGACATGGCGTACGAGGTCGGCGGCGGTCACCGCGCCCGGCGGGAGCGCTTCGAGGGACCAGAGCCCCTCGACGGGGACCGTGAGCCGGGTGCGCAGGGCGGCGTGCCGGTCGAGGAGGGCGTCGACGGCGGTACGGAGGGCGTCGACGCTTAGCCCTGCGGGGGTGCGCAGGACGACGAACTGGCTGTACTCGCGGGAGCGTTCGTCCAGTGCGGCGAGGTCCTCGCGCAACTGGTGCGCGATCGGGGCCAGTTCGATCTCGCCGGTGCCGTCGTGGACGGAGGCCGCGGGGCGTCCGGGCCCGTCGGCCGGGGTGGCGGCGGCGACGGCGCGGGGGGTGCCGTGCTTGCGGATGAGGAGCGGGGTGACGGCGAGGCCGGCCTTGCGGGCGTGGCTGACCGCCTGGATGGCGGTGATGCTGTCGCCGCCGAGCTCGAAGAAGTTGTCGTCGGGTCCGGCGGGGACGCCGAGGACCTCGGTGAAGACGGCGCGGAGGATCTCCTCGCCCCGCGACCGGGGGCCGGGGTCGGGCGAGGCGCTCGCGGAGCCGGTCTTCGGCAGCGGCAGCGGGAGCGCCTTGCGGTCGACCTTGCCGTGCGCGGTCAGCGGCAGGGCGTCGAGGACGAGCAGGTGCGGCGGCACCATGTAATCGGGCAGGGTCGTCGCCAGGTGCGTGCGGAGCGAGCCGGGGTCGAGGGTGGTGTGCTCGCGGGGGACGCAGTGACCGACGAGCTGCCTGCCTCCCGAGGCGTCGTCCACGACCGTGACGACGGCGTCGGCGACGTCCCCGTGGCGGCGCAGCGCGCTCTCGATCTCGCCGAGTTCGATGCGGTGGCCGCGGATCTTCACCTGGTGGTCCCTGCGCTCCAGGAAGGCGAGTTCGCCGTTGTCGTCCCGGCGGACGTGGTCGCCGGTGCGGTACATGCGGGATCCGGCGGGGCCGTACGGGTCGGGGACGAAGGTGCCCGCCGTACGGGCCGGGTCCGCGAGGTAGCCGCGGCCGACGCCGGCGCCCGCCACGTACAGCTCGCCGGGCGTGCCGTGCGGCAGGGGCCGCAGGTCGTCGCCGAGGACGTACAGGCGGGTGTTGCGGACGGGGGCGCCGATGGGGACGGGCCGGTCGGAGGCCGGGGCGTGCCGGATGTGCGCGTGGGTGACGTCGTCGGAGCACTCGGTGGGCCCGTAGGCGTTGACGAGCGGCGTCCCGGGGTGACGGGCGAGCCAGCGCCTGCACAGGTCGGCGGGCAGGGCCTCGCCGGTGACCATGAGGTGGCGCAGGCCCGGCAGGTCCACGCCGGTGCCGGTACGGTCCCAGGCGTCGAGGGCGGCGCGCAGCAGCGAGGGCACGACCTCCAGGACGGTGATGCCGTCGGCGGCGGCGAGCGGGAAGAGGAGGTCGGGGTCGGCGGCGGTGTCCCGGCCGACGACGCGCACCCGGCCGCCGACGACGAGCGGGGCGAGCATCTGCCAGACGGAGATGTCGAAGGTGACGGGGGCGTTCTGCACGAGCGAGTCCCGCTCGGTCAGTTCCAGGTCGTCGACCTTGGCGAGCAGGTGGTTCACCATGCCCGCGCGATGCACCATGGCGCCCTTGGGCTTCCCGGTGGAGCCGGAGGTGAAGATCACGTACGCCAGGTCCTGCGGTGCGCCGGCGAGCGGCGCGAGGCCGTCCAGGGGGTCCTCGGCGTCGTCGGCGGTGACGATCCGCACGGGCCGTCCGGCGGCCGCGGCGGCCTGTTCGGCGAGGGGCAGGTGCTGCGCGTCCGCGAGCAGCTGGTCGATGCCGTTGTCGGCGAGCAGGGCGGCGGTGCGCGCGACGGGCGCGTGCGGGTCGAGCGGTACGTAGGCGGCGCCCGCGCCGATGACCGCGAGCACCGAGGTCACGTAGCCGGTACCGGGGGTGGCGAGGATGCCGACGAGACCCGTGCCGGGCAGAGCGCGGGACAGTGCGGAGGCGCGGGCGACGAGGGAGGCGTACGTGAGGGGGGCGTCGTCGTCCTCGACGGCGACCGCGTCGGGGCGTCGGGCGGCCTCCTCCCGGACGCGCTCGACGAGACAGGTGAACGCGGCGGGCCGTTCGGGCCCTGAGGCGGTACGGAGCCAGTCGGGGTTGCTCGCGGCCGAGAGGGGGGCGGGCGGGTGACTCGGCCGGCCTGCGGCCGAGGTGGCGCCGGGCAGATCGGCGGAGCGGCCTGCGGCCGGGACGCGGGCGGGGAGGTCGCCCGCGTGGTCCGCGGTCGAGACGGCGCCGCGCAGGTCGGCGGAGTTGCCTGTCGTCGAGACGGGGGCGGGCAGGTCGCCCGCGTGGTCCGCGGCCGTGGAGTGGCCGGGGAGGTCGGTGTCGAGGGCCAGGCTGCCGACGCGGGAGTCGGCCGTGGCCTCGGCGAACCGGCCGACGAAGGCGGCGAGCCGGGCGAGGTGCCCGTCGATCTCGGCGTCGGTGTAACGGTCGGGGCTGCCGTTGAGGTGGATCTCGATGCCGTCGCCGGGCGTCTCGACGAGGGTCACCATCACGTCGTCGACGAGGCCGGTGGACAGGTTGTGCACCTCGGCCGTGCACGCACCGAGGTCGAGTCCCGTCTGCTGCGGCAGCAGGTTGACGAAGGGGCCGAAGGGGCGCCGGTCGTCGCTGCGCAGCCCCATGCCACGACGGATCGCGCTGACCCGGTGCCGCTGGTGCCGCAGGACCTGGGCGAGCTCGCGGGAGGTGAGCCGGAGGAGTTCCGCCTTGGTGAGAGCGGGACGTACCGGTACGCGCAGGGGCAGGTAGTTGGCCATCATGCCGGGCACGGCCCGCTGGCGGGCGTTCATCCGGGCGGTGGCGGGCAGGGTGAGCAGCACCTCCTCGGTGCCGGACACCCGCTGGGTGTAGAGGGCGACGGCGGCCATCGCCACCGTGGGCCAGGTGACGTCCGAGCGGCTCGCGCTGTCGCGCAGGGCCCGTACCGTCGCGTCGGGCAGGACGACGGAGTGGCGCAGCAACCCGCTGGGGAGACCGGTGGCGGGGGGCCGGCGGGACAGCGTGACCAGTTCGGGCGGCTCGGGGAAGCGCCGCTGCCAGAACTCCGCGTCGCGGCGGGCGGGTCCGGAGGCGCGGTACGCGGCCTCGGCGTCGACCAGGTCGCGCAGGGGCGGCAGCGCCGCGCCGGGGGCGGCGCCGTCCGGGTCCGCGGCGTACAGCTCGGCGAGCCGGCGCCACAGGACCGTCTGGCTGAAGCCGTCGCACAGCAGGTGGTGCACGCACAGGTAGAAGAAGGCGCGGTCGGGGGCGACGGTGAGGACGGCGGTCCGCATCAGCGGGAAGTCGTCGAGGTCCATGGGGACGGCGAGGTCCTGCCGCATCCAGTCCCGGGCCGCCTCGGCGGGGTCGTCCGCGTGCCGCAGGTCGAGCACGGTCAGCGGCGGCTCGGGGAGCGGTTCGATGCTCTGGCGCGGTTCGCCGTCGCGGTCGGTGAAACGGGCCCGCAGGCACTCCGCCTCGTCGACGAGCCGGCGGAGCGCGGTGCGGAAGCGGCCGGTGTCGAGCGGGCCGCGGATGTCCAGGTATCCGGCCGAGTTGTACGCGTTGCTGCGCCCGGCGGCCCGCGCGTCGAGCCAGATCTCCACCTGGCCCGCGGTGAGCGCCGGTCCGGCGCCCGGAGTCGAAGTCATCACAGGCTCCCAGTGGTGGTCGGGCCGACCCGGACGGGACCGGCGGGATGGTGCGGGGCGTGCTGGGCGTGCGAGGGACGGTGGCCGAGGGCCCTGGGGGCGGGCGGCGGTGCGAACGGTTCCTCGGTGAGGGTGTCCGGACCGAACGCCTCGCCGACCCAGGCGTCGTCGTAGACGGTGTCCAGGTACCGCTCGCCGAGGTCGGGGGCGATGGCGACGGCGGTCAGGTCGGTGGCGCCGGGGCGGTTCTCGCGCAGCCAGCGGACGGCGCCGCTGAGCACGGTGCCCGTGGAGCCGCCGAGCAGGAAGCCTTCACGCAGCAGCGCCCGGCAGGCGCGCACCGTGTCCTTCTCGGGGACGATGACGACGTCGTCGAGGAGGGACGCGTCCAGGAGGGCGGGCCGCACGCTCGTCCCCACGCCGGGGATGAGCCGGGGGGCGGGCTCGCCGCCGAAGTTGACCGACCCGGCCGCGTCGACGGCGACGATGGTCACCGCCGGGTTGTGCTCGCGGAAGAAGCGCGCGCAGCCCATCAGGGTGCCGGTGGTGCCCGCGCCGACGAAGAGGACGTCCAGGTCCGGGAAGGCCTTGGCGATCTGCGGAGCGGTCGACTGGTAGTGCGCGGTCCAGTTGCCCGTGTTGGCGTACTGGTTGAGCCAGTGGTAGTCGTCGTGCTCCTCGCACAGCCGGCGGACCAGGTCGAGGCGTGCGCCGAGCAGCCCCCGCTCGGGGTGCGGCCGGGAGACCACGCGCACGTCGGCGCCGAGCCGCTGCATCAGCCTGCGGGACGCCTGGGTGCACCGTGAGTCGGTGATGCAGACGAACCGGTAGCCCCGGCTGACGGCGACCAGGCTGAGGGCCACCCCCAGGTTCCCGGACGAGCTTTCGACGATGGTCATTCCGGGGCGGAGCGCCCCGGTGCGCTCGGCGGACTCCACCATCTCGTTCGCGGCGCGGAGTTTGACCGAGCCCGCGAAGTTGAAGCCCTCACATTTCAGGTAGAGGGGATATCCGGTGACCCGCCGGACGTCGACGAAAAGATCGTCGACGTCGAATTCCTGCGGCGTCGTGATGACTGGCATGCGTCTACTCCCGCCCGATGCGCGCGTGTTCAGCCCGTGGTGGTCTGCCGCTGTCCGTAGCGGTCCAGTTCGTGGAAGAAGTCGTCGACGACCCGGAGTTCTCCGGAGTCGCGGACGAGGTCGTGGACGTACTTGCCGACGGCGAGGTCGAGCACGCCGAGGCCGAAGGGGGAGAACACCAGCGGCAGGGACGGATCGGGCCGCACGGACCCGGTGATCACGTCGTACAGGGTGCCGGTGAGGAAGTCCCGGTTGCCGGTGCGCTGTTCGGCGAGGTGGACCGAGGTGTCCGCCTTGAGGCAGTGCTCGACGTCGTCGACGATGTTGGCCGAGGCCAGGATGACCTCGGGTGCCAGGTCGCGCAGCGAGACGTTCAGGACGAGCGGGCGGTGCGCGAAGAGCCCGGGGTCGGTGACGTGGGGTGCGCCGGCGACGGTGGCGAAGACCACGAGGTCGCTGGAGCGCAGCAGGTCGTCGGAGGTGTCGTGGACGGTGACGGGGGCCCGCTCGCCGCTCTGCTCCAGGTAGACGCGGAACTCGCGGGCGTACTCGGGGCGCAGGTCGTGGACGCCCACGTGCTCGAACTCCCAGCCGGTGGCGGCCAGGAAGGTGTGGACGTAGCGGGCGATGAGCCCGGTGCCGACGATGCCGAGCCGCAGCGGCCGGGGGCGGCCCTGGGAGAGCCGGTCGGCCGCGAGCGCGGCGGACGCGGCGGTCCGGACGGCGCTGATGATGGAGCCCTCCATGCAGGCGAACGGGTAGCCCGTGACGGGGTCGTTCAGGAGGAGGGCCGCCGAGGCGCGGGGCAGACCGGAGGCGATGTTGCCGGGGAAGCTCGATATCCATTTGATGCCGTCCACGCCGACGTCACCGCCGCAGGAGGCGGGCAGCGCGATGATCCGCGCGTCGGGCCGGTCGGGGAAGCGCAGGAAGTAGGAGGGCGGGTTCACGGTCCGGCCGGCCCCGTGGAGCCGGTAGGCGTCCTCCACGATCTCCACGATCTGTTTCTCGCGGCCGGAGAGGGCGGCCTGGACCTGCGCGCCCGGTATCACTGCGAAAGCCGGGGACGGCTTCTCCATGGCTGTGTCCACCTTTTCAGACGATGACGTGCTCGGTTCGGCCGAGGACGATGAGTGCATGGTTGCGCCGGGCCCTGACGACGGGCTGATCCACCGCTGACGGGGCTCTCAGCGGGTGGCGAGGGGTGGTGCGGCGCGGTCGATCTTTCCGCCGAGGAGCCCCTGGAAGAGGTTCAGGCGCTGCATGTGCGCGGTGCCTTCGAGGAACTCCATCGCCCGCGCGTCCCGGGCGAGTTTGTCGAGCAGCGGATGGTCGATGCGGGCCCCGGGGCCGAAGAAGGAGCAGGCCGCGAGGGTGGCGTCCTCGGCGAGCCGGGCGGTGCGCAGCTTGGCGGCGGAGGCCAGGTGGCCGTCCGTGCCGCGGGCGTCGACGGCGGCCGCCGCGTGGTGGACCAGAAGGCGTGCCGCGTCGACACGGCGGCGGAGGTCGTCGAGCCGTTCGCGTTCGGCGGCGCGCAGGGTGCCGCGGTGGGACGTGACGTACTCCAGGGCGGCGCGGGCGACGCCGACGGATATGGCGGCGACGCCGGGGCGCAGCAGGTTGAACGTCTGGACGAAGGCCCATACGCCGCGCCGGGTGGCGGGCAGGTGCCGGCCGAGGAACCGCTCCTCGGGGACGGGGACGCGGTCCATGACGACGGAGCTGATCCGAGCGCCGCGCAGGCCGATCATGTCGAGCGGTTCGGCGCGGAAACCGGGGTCGGCGGTGTCGACGAGGACGGCGGTGATGCCGAGCGGTCCGGGCCTGCTGCGGGCGAACACCACGCCGAGCTGGGCGCGCGAGGCGTTGCCGACGTAGCGTTTCTCCCCGCTCAGCAGGGCGCCGTCCGGGGTGGGGGTGAGGGTGCTGCGCAGTGCCGCCGCGTCCGAGCCGCCGTCCGGTTCGGTCAGGGCGAAGCAGGTCCACAGCGGCTCGCTGAGCATCCGGCCGTAGAACCACCGCTTCTGGGCCTCGTCCGCGAAGAGGCCGACGGCGACGCCGGCGAGGAGCGGTCCCGGTGCGGCGACGAGCGTGCCGACGTCGGCGCAGGCCAACTCCTCCATGACGACGGCGCGTTCGAGGGCGGAGTCGCCGTAGAAGCGGTGGCCGTCGATCTTCTCCGGCTCGTGACCGTACGCGGCGGGAATGCCCATGGTGGCCAGATGGCGCACGGCCGGGAGGTGGAAGTGGCGGCGGACGGCCTCCGGGTCGCGGTCGATCTCCAGGGCGAGCGGACGCAGGTCCGCCCCCCATGCGCGCACCCTGGAGCGGAGCGCGGCCAGACGGGCGTCCACGAGCGTCACGACGTGCCCTCCCGGTCGGTGTGGGCCGACGCGCCGGTGCGGGCGTCCGTGCCCGGGCCCGCCTCCGCGCCCGTGGGGGCGTCTGTGCCCGCGTGGGCCTCCGCGACCGGGTCCGCCTCCGTGCCCGTGTGGGCCTCCGCCAGCACCTCCGAGGCGTAGGCGGTCATGCCGGGGCTGTCCCTGAGGTAGCCCGAGGCGCCGAGCAGCCGCACCTGTTCGCGGTCGGCGGCGGTGATACGGCCGTGCAGGTGGTGCAGCATGCCGGCGTCGAGGTCACCCGGGGCGGCCCCGGTCAGGACGGCCCGGACCTCCAGGTGCTCGACGAGGACGTCGGCGATGGTGCCCTTGACCAGCTGCTGCTGGAGCAGCGTGGAGTCGCCGGTCCGCCGGTGGGCGAGATGGGCGACGCAGGCGGACCGCAGACCTTCGGAGAGTCCGAGGCGGAGCCACACCAGACCCAGGGCGTACGCGTCGCTCCGGGCCCGGCCGGTCGCGTCCGGGCGGCTGCCGTCGGCCCGTCGGGGCCGGGCGACCCGCGTCGTGACGACGGAGCCGCCCGGCAGGACCGTCTCGTCCGGCGCGGTCTCCCGCAGGCGCTCGCGCGGGTGGCGCAGGCCGTCGAGCCAGGACTCCTCGGCCTCCGCGTGGGTCCGCGCGTCCACCACGGCGTGCCCGGCGGGTCCGCAGGGCAGCAGGCCGGGCAGGACGGCGGAGCCGAGCGCGGCGAGCGCGGGGGCGAGCCCCTCGTGCCGGGCCGTGCCGTGGACGTGTGCGGTCAGCGCCATGTCGTCGGGCGCGAGCGTGGTCACGCGTCTCTCCGGAGCAGACAGGCGCTGAGTTCGCCGGTCTCCGGATCGTGGTCGAGCAGGGCGACACGGTCCTCGTGCGGTGCCCGGCTCGCCTCCGCGACCAGCTCGGTCAGCGTGGCGGAGGCCGGAAGCCCCGCCGGGGCCCGCAGTCGGCGGCCGGTGTGTCCGGCCGGCCCGGCTCCGGCGTCGAGGCCGTACCCGAGGACGAGGGGGACGTCCGGGCCGCAGCCGAGCTCGTCGAGGAGCGCCGGGGCCAGGCCCGGGACGTCCTCGGCGCGGACGCCCGAGGCGCGGCGCACCGCCAGCTCACCGGCCGCGCCGTCGGCGGTGAACAGCAGGGCGACCCCGGCGTCACCGGCGAGGTCGCGGCCCGTCTCGTACGGCAGGGTCGCCTGGTCGAGGACGAACACGGCGGCCGAGCGGTAGCCGTGCCGCCGGACGTACCGGGCGGCGAGCTCCAGGGCGACGAAGGGTGCCGCGGAGCCGCAGTCGGCGACGGTGAGCACCTGCGGGTCGCCGGGGACGAGGACGGACAGGGCGGTGACCGCGGCGAGCCGGCAGTCCAGGTCGGGGGTGGCGTGGGCGACGACGACGAGCTCGGCCTCGACGGGCCCGGTCGACAGGTCGGCGAGGAGTGCGGCGGCCATGACGGCGAAGGTGTTGCCGGTGCCGCGGGCGGCGACGTCGGGACGGTGCTCGACCCCGTAGAGGGTGGTGAGGTCGGCGAAGTGCCGGGCGGAGAAGGCGTCGTCGATCCGGGCCGCGCCCTCGGGGAACGTACGGTGCGTGGTCGCGGCGAGCCGCAGCGGGAACACTCCGGTGTCCCCGGCGGCGCGGGGGGCGCGCACGGGCTGCACGGTCATCCCCTGGCACCCGTTTCGGCGGCGATGAAGTCGGCCAGCGAGCGGACGCTCGCGAAGTGCGCCATCTCCAGGGAGTCCGTGTCGAACTCGATGTCCAGCGACTCCTCGAGACGCATCAGCATCTCGAAGACGCCCGTCGAGTCGAGACCCAGCTCGTCGAAGAGCCGGGAGTCCTCGGTCAGCTCCGGCAGGTCGTAGTCGAGCACGTCGTGGAGGGCCGCGGAGATCTCGGAGACGATCCGGGCGCGGTCGGTGGTGGTCGGAGCGGTCATGGCGGGAGTCCTTCCGGCGGTGGTCGGGGTCAGTTGGCGGCGGTGGCGCGAGCCTGGAGCACGGCCGCCGGGAGCCGCTGCTTGCTCAGCAGGTCGTCGGGGCGGTCGGGCTCCCGGACGAGGTGGGCGTGTCCGTCGACGACGAGCACCTCGGCGGGGTAGCCGTGGCTGAGGAAGTTCACGGGGGACGCGGTGGGGCCGTACGCGCCGGAGCGGTCGACGCCGAGCAGGTCGCCCGGGGCGAGCGGCGGCAGCTCGATCTTCTTGGCAAGGGTGTCGTTGGGGGTGCACAGCGGCCCGGTGACGTTCCACGTCTCCGCGCCGGCCGTCTCGCCGGCGCCGCTGATCAGGCGCATCGGGAAGTTCCGCTTGACGAAGGAGCCGATGCCGACCGCCGCCATGTGGTGGTGGGTGCCCCCGTCGGTGACGGCGAAGCGCTCCCCGAGCGAGGTCTTCACGTACCGCACGCGCAGGACGTACGTGCCGGCCTCGGCGGTCAGGTAGCGGCCGAGCTCCATGACGAGCCGGGTACGCGGATACCGGTCGGCGAAGGCGGCCACGACGGGGTTGAGGTCCTTCGCGAGGACGGACAGGTCGAGGTCGCGCTCGCCGTCGAAGTAGGCGACGCCGAGGCCGCCGCCGATGTCGACGAGGTCCAGGTCGAAGCCGAGCGCGGCGGAGAGGCGTTCGGCGAGGTCGAAGATCCGCGTGGAGTTCTCGACGACGGACTGCTCGTTGAGGATGCGGGTGCCCATGTAGACCTGGACGCCCATCAGACGGACGTGCGGGAAGCGCCGGGCGAGGTCGGGGTCGGCGAACAGCTGCGCCTCGTCGATGCCGAACTGGCGGGGCTTGCCGCCCATGGTGAGTCCGGAGCCCTTCACCGAGAAGGCGGGGTTGACGCGCAGGGCGACCGGCGCCCGTTCGCCGCGCTCCCGGGCCAGTTCGTCGATGACGGCGAGTTCCTGGAGCGATTCGCAGACGACGGCGGCCACGCCCTCGTCCAGGCAGGCGGCCAGTTCGACGCGGCTCTTGCCGGGGCCGAGGAAGATGATGTCCTCAGGGGCGACGCCGGCCCGGCGGGCGGTGAGGAGCTCGGTGAGCGAGCAGACCTCGGCGCGGGCGCCATGGGCGTGCAGCAGGGCGCAGACGGCGACGTTCGGGTTGGACTTCAGGGAGAAGAAGATCTCCAGCCGGGGGTCGAAGGCCTCGCGCAGCGCCCGCATGCGGCCTTCCAGCGCGTCCCCGTCGTACAGGTAGAACGGGGTGCCGTAGGTCTCGGCGATCTCGGCGACGGGGATTCCCTGGACCTCGTGTCGTGTGGTCATGCCGCGTTGTCCTTCCGTGCCGCGAGTCGCGCGGCGATCTCCGTGTCGAGGGTGCCGATGCGGGCGTCCGTCTCCTCCACGAGGACCCCGTAGAGGCGTCCGTCGACGGTCGGGGCGTCCTGCTCCGCCGTCTCGGCGAAGCCCGCGTTGACCGTGGCGTGGTTGTTGACGAGCAGGCCGGTGCCGCGGTCGGGGTCGAAGAGGAGCCCGTCGAGCAACTCCCGGGTCTCCGCGAACGGCAGGGGGGCGGTGAGCCGGAGCGGGTAGTGGCGGGCGACGGCGATCCGGCCGTCCCCGACGAACCGCTCCTCGAGGCCGACCTGGTAGGTCGACATGTTGTGCCGGGCGTTGATCTCCACGACCGGGTAGAGGCCGCCCTCGGGGTCCACCATGGCGTCCACACCGACCACACCGACGTATCCGTCGGCGGCGAGGCGCTTGCCGAGCCGCTCGGCGGCGTCGCGGACCACGTCCCGCTGGACGGCGGAGAGCCGGGCGGGCATCCGGTGCCCCTTGTGCACACCGCCCTCGGTGAGCTGCTCCTTGACGAAGTCGAAGCGGACGGAGCCGTCACGGCCGACGGTGAACTGGTAGTTCAGGTCGGTCTCCTTGGCCACCCACTCCTCGACGACGAAGGCGACGGACCCGTTCCCCGACCGTTCCGCCTGCTTGCGCACCATGCCGAGGATCCGGTCGGCCCTGCGCGGACTCTCCAGTACGGCGATGCCCTTGCCGGAGACACCGAACGCCTCCTTGACGACGTACCGCGTCCCGCTGTCGTCCGTGGCGGCGGCGAAGGCGGCGGCGAGTTCGTCGAGGGTGTCGCAGGCCCAGCCCCGGGGCTGGCGCAGTCCGAGCTCGTCGGCGACCCGACGGCTGTACACCTTGCTGTTGACCGCCTTGCAGACGCCGGGGCCGGGTCCGGCGAGCGGAAGTCCGGTCGCCTCCGTGAACCGCAGCTCGTCCGCGGAGATGCCGTGCGCGGTGACCTGGCAGCCCTGGGCCGCCAGCGCGGACAGGGCCGCCAGCAGCGCCGGGTCGTCGAGGGCGTCCTCGGTGACCGTGCGCTGCGGGTCCTGCCGGCCGGGCACGTGGATGCGGGGCAGGTCGACGCCGAGCCCGGTGAGGAAGGCGAGGTAGTCGTCGTCCGGGCGGGTCTTGAGGACGACGTGGTCGTCGGCGCCGCCGAGGAACAGGGCGAACTCGTCCATGTGGTTGACCACGGCTCCGGCCGTCGCCGCCGACAGCCGTGGCAGGGTGTGCTCGCCCTTCGCCCACTGCTGCTCCACCTCGAAGTTGCCGAGGAACAGCAGCGGGGTCTCGGGCGCCCCGGTCAGGGCTGTCGCGAGCCGCGCTCGGAAGCCCGGGAGTGTGCCGCTCATGTGCCGTCCTCTCGGTGTCAGTGCTGGAGCACCGTGGCCGCGAACGACTGGCCGAGACCGGCGGAGGTCATCAGGTAGACGCCTCCGGGCCGCAGCAGGCCGAGTTCGCGCGCGGACTGGTAGTTGACGAAGGGGTCGGCGCAGAAGCAGTGGCCGGTCTTCGCGATGTTCTCCAGGAAGATGCGGTCCTGGGAGATGCCGAGGTTCTTCGCGGCGACCGTCCACGAGACGCGGTTGACGTTGTGCGGGAGCACGAGGTCGAGGTCGCCGATGCCCACTCCGGCGGCGGTGAGCGCGCCGTGGATGACCTCGGCCATGACGTCCTGGTAGATGCGCTTGGCCTCCCTGGCCCCCTCGGGGTCCAGGTCGATCACGCCGTCGTCCCGGCCGATGATGCGGGCCTGGTAGCCGAGCACCCGGTCGCGGGGGCCGTCCGCGCTGACGAGCAGGGCCGTCATGCCCTCGCCCATGATGGAGACGTCCTCGACCCACTGCGAGAACGGGGTGAACGTCTTGTCGCCGGCCAGGACCAGGGCGAGGGCGCCGGGGTCGGGGTCGGCGGCCAGCAGGGTGCCCGCCACGTCGAGGGCGAGCAGTCCGGTCGCGCAGCCGTGGTCGGCCACGGAGAACACGGTCGCGTGGCGCAGTCCCAGCGCCTCGCGCACCTGCTGGAGGGGGTTGACGGGGTACGGCGCGGTGGTGCGCAGCCCTTTGGCACGCACCACGTAGCGCACGCGGTCTTCCTGGCCTGCGAGGGCCTCCAGCTTCCCGGCCGCCGCGAGCAGCAGCTCGGCCTCGGACTGGTCGGGCGCCTGGCAGATCCGCTCCAGGCCGTAGAGCCTGGTGAACCTGCGCACCTGCTGGTCCGTGAGGCCCAGCGGTTCACGCAGTTCTTCCACGGGTATGGCGGGTGGCAGATAACTCGACACCGCTTCGAGCGAGGTCATGCGCCGGGCCTCCTTGAGTGGTCGGAGCCACTCAAGACTCCGCAGAGGCGCTGACAGCGGGCTGACGCCTCGCTGATCGCCACCGCCGCCGGCGCCGTTCCGGTGTGCGGACGGCGGGGGGCGGCGGGTGGGCGGCGGGTGGGCCTGCGGGCACGCGGAGGGCGGTCACACGGCGGGGGCGCTCGGAGGCGGCCGCCCGGACGCGGTCGCCGGAGGAGGATCGTTCGAAGGGACGGCGGCGGGGCGGTCGGAGGCGGTCGCCCGGAGGGCGGTCGCCCCGGGGGGGCGGTCGCTCGGAGGGGACGGCGGCGGGGGCGGGCCGGGGCCCGCCCGGTTTCAGCTGTTCCTGACGGTGATGTCGCCGTTGCTGGTGCGGACCCCGAGCTCGTACGTGCCGGCGGGGTCGTTGGGCACGTCGATGGTCTGGTCGCCGTTGTTGGAGTCGACGGTCACCTTGTAGCTGGCGCGCGGCACGGTGAGGGTGACGTCACCGTTGGAGGTCTGGGCGCGGACGTGGGCCGGGGTGACCGGGGACAGGTTGATCTTGCCGTTGGAGGTCTGGGCCTGGATCCGGTCGCCCTTGATGCCGGTGCCGTTGATCTGGCCGTTGCTGGTCCGCACCTGGACGGTGCCGGTGACGCCGTTCATCTCGATGCGGCCCGAGCTGGTCGTCACCGCGACCGAACCGACCTGGGCGAGGCGGATCGCTCCGCTGGAGACCTCGCCGCTGACCGGGATGCCGGCCGGCACGTCGACCGTGTAGTTGACCGAGCAGCGGTTGCCGCAGCCGCCGAGGACCAGCACGCCGTTCTCGATCCGGTGGGTGGCTCCCGAGGGCCGCTCCCCCTGGAACTCGATCTTGCGGTGCAGCGCCAGGGCGCCGTCCTTGACCCCGTTGACGGTGACACCGCCCGAACCGTTGTCGAGGCGCACCGAGGTGATCTTGCCGGAGAGGGTGCTGTCGTCCTCGTACGTCTCCCCCTTGACCATTCCGCAGGAGGCGAGCGACACGACGGCGGTGCCGGACAGGGCGAAGATCCCGAGGCCGCGGAGTAACTGACGCATGAAGGTCCCTCAGTTCTGGAGAGTGGCCCGAACGGGCACGAGGTGAAAGCCGGTCCGGGCCCTGGTGGTCCCGGCGCTCTGCGACGCTATCGCACGTGCAACGGAGCGACCATGGGGCAAACCCCCGGGTCCGGGCGCGGGCTGACCGTACCTCCGGAGCGGTGACCACGGGCGGTGCGGCGCACCGCCCCCGGGCCGTCAGCGGGGTGTCAGCGGGGTGTCAGCGGCGCGGCCCAGCATCGTCCCATGACTGCGGCGACCACCCTGCCCCCGGGCAGAACGCTGGGCGTACTCGGCGGGATGGGGCCCGCGGCGACCGCGGAGTTCCTCCGTCTCCTCGCCACCGACGTGCCGGCCACGAGGGACCAGGAACACCCCCGGATCGTCATGCTCTCCGACCCCTCCGTCCCCGACCGCACGGCCGCGATCCTCGGTGACGACACCGAGGCGGCCCGGCGCATTCGCAAACACCTGTTCACCCTTGTCGAATGGGGGGCCGATCTCCTGGCGATCCCCTGCAACACCGCGCACGCGCTGCTCGACGACATCGCCTCCGAACTTCCCGCCCCCCTCGTGGACATCGTCGACGCGACCCTCGACGAGGCGGTGCTGCTGAGCCCCGAGGGCGGCTGGCTCACGGCCACCACGGGAACCGTGGCCAGCGGCCTGTACCAGAAACGGGCGGCGACGCGGGGGTACCCGCTGCACGTGCCGGGCGACACGGAGCAGGAGCGCGTCCACACGGCCGCCGGGCTCGTGAAGGCCGGGCGGACCGAGGAGGCCGCCGGCGCCTTCCAGGACGTCGTGGAGTCCCTGTGGCGGCGGCGCTCCCTCCCGGTCCTCGCCGCCTGCACCGAACTCCCCCTCGCCCACCGGGCCTCCGCGCTGCCGCCGGAGTCCATGATCTCCAGCCTGCAGGCGCTGTCCCGCGCCTGTGTCGCCGCACTGCTCTGAGGAGGGCCCCATGCCGTGGACCCGTACGACCGCACCGCGGGCCTCGGCCCCGGTGCGGCTCTTCTGCTTTCCGCACGCCGGCGGTTCCCCGCTGTTCTTCCGGGGGTGGGGCGGCGCCCTCGCCGAGGCCGAGGTGTACACCGTGTGCTACCCGGGGCGCGCCGAGCGCCTGGGCGAGGAACCGTCGCGCGACCTGCGCGCGATGGCGCGCCTGATCGCGGAGGAGATCGGCGGGGCGGACGACGGGCGGCGGGTCGTCCTGTTCGGGCACAGCATGGGCGCGCTCGTGGCGTACGAGGCGGCGGCCGTCCTGGAGGAGCGCGGTACCCCGGTGCACGGGCTGGTCGTCTCGGGGGCGCGGGCGCCGCACCTGCCGCGCTCCGACGCCCCGGAGGGTCCGGAGGGCGCCCTGCGGACCCTGGCCGAACTGGGCGGAACCCCGGTCGAGTTGCTGGCCGATCCGGACTTCCGCGCGCTGATCCTGCCCGCGCTCACCGCCGACTTCGCCATGCTCGGCGGCTACGCGCAACCGGACCGGCCGCCGCTGTCGTGTCCCGTCACCGCGCTCGTGGGGGAGGCCGATCCACGGGTGACCCCCGCGCAGGCCGGGGCCTGGCGGGACGCGAGCCGGGGTGCCTTCAGGCTGCGGACGGTGCCCGGCGACCACTTCTACCTGGCCGCCGAGCCCCCGTTCGACGCGCTCAGGGACGGCTGCCGGGCCTGAGCGTCGCCGGACGCTCCCGGTACATCTCCGCGAGGAGGAAGGCCAGGTCGAGGGACTGGTCGTGGTTGAGGCGGGGGTCGCAGGCGGTCTCGTAGCGCCGGTCCAGGTCCTCGGCGCGGACCTCGTTGCCGCCGCCCACGCACTCCGTGACGTCGTCGCCGGTGAGTTCCACGTGGACCCCTCCGGGGTGGGTGCCCAGGGCGTGGTGCACCTCGACGAAGCCGCGGACCTCGTCGAGGACGGCGTCGAAGCGGCGTGTCTTGTGGCCGCTGGGCGCCGTGAAGGTGTTGCCGTGCATCGGGTCGCTGACCCAGCACACCTGGGCCCCCTCCGCGGTCACCTTCTCCACCAGGGTGGGCAGCACGTCGCGGACGCGGTCGGCGCCGGCCCGGACCACCAGGGTCAGCCGGCCCGGTTCGCGCGCCGGGTCGAGGCGGTCGATGAGACCGAGGACGGTGTCGGGCGAGGCGGTGGGACCGAGCTTGACCGCGATGGGGTTGGCGACGCGGGAGAAGTACTCGACGTGCGCGCCGTCCAGGTCCCGGGTCCGCTCACCGATCCACAGCAGGTGCCCGCTGGTGGCGTACGCACGGCCGGTCTCCCCCTCGACGCGGGTGAGGGCGGCCTCGTAGTCGAGGAGCAGGCCCTCGTGGCCGACGAAGAACTCCGCGCTCGTCAGCTCCCCGAGGCCGACGCCGCAGGCCTGCATGAAGGCGAGGGTGCGGTCGATCTCGCCGGCGATCCGCTCGTAACGCCGGCCCGCGGCCGAGCCGGCCACGAACCCCTGGTTCCAGTCGTTCACCTGGCGCAGGTCGGCGAAGCCACCCGTGGTGAGCGCCCGGACCAGGTTGAGGGTGGTCGCGGACGCCTCGTACATCCGCCGCATGCGCCACGGGTCGGGGGTGCGGTCCTGTGCGGTGAAGGCGGGGCCGTTGACCGCGTCGCCGCGGTAGGAGGGGAGCGTGAGCCCGTCCCTGACCTCGACCGGGCTGGAGCGGGGCTTGGCGTACTGTCCCGCCATGCGGCCCACCTTGACCACCGGCAGGGCGGTGGCGTGGGTGAGGACGACGGCCATCTGGAGCAGGGTCCTGAGCTTGCCGCGCACCCCCTGGGCAGTCGCCTCGCCGAAGGTCTCCGCGCAGTCGCCGCCCTGGAGGAGCACGGCCTCGCCCCTGGCCACCGCCGCCATCCGCTCGCGCAGCCGGTCGCACTCGGCGGCGAGGACCAGCGGCGGCGCCTGGGTCAGCCACCGCGTCACCGTGCGCACCTCCCGCCCGTCCGGCCAGTCCGGCTGCTGGGCGGCGACGCGCGTCCGCCGGGACCCGCCGGATTCTCCGGATTCCCCGGAATCTCTGCTGGAGTCGCTCTCCATGGTCTGAGCTCCCTTCCCGTGCGCCGATCGGAAATCTCGCAAAGCACAGTCCATGACGGCGTCCGGGGTCAAGGAATTCGGAAGTGGTCCGTATCGGCGCGACGCGATTGGTCTGGCACGCGGAGGGGATCACGCGGTTCTCTTTCATCGTCGGGAGGGATCGATCGCCGCCCGGGACGATTTCGGGAATTCGACGGGAGTTCACCATGACGAAGGCGACGGGGATGACGCGGAGTGAATCCATCGAGGTACGGGTCGCGGCGGACCCGCTGCCGTGGCACGACCCGCTCGATCTGTACACCGGTCTGCGCGAGGTGCTCGGCGGCTCGGAGGTCTTCCTGTTCGAGGACCTGAGCGGCGACGGCCCGCGGCAGCGGCTCTCGGCCACCGTCGGGGTGGGACGGCTCGCGGAGATCCGCGGCTACGCCGGCCACGTCGAGATCGACGGGGCGCCGGACGTGGTCCGCGCCCTCGTGGCGTCCGCCGAGGCGGCCGGGCTCGACCCGGAGACGTCCCCGGGGCCGGGAGCGCCGGCGGACGCGGAGCCGGGTGTACGCCGGCTGCGGCTGACCCGGCCGGGTCAGCTGTGGGACCTGGCGGCGCGCGCCCAGCGGCTCTTCGTCCTGGACACCGAACTGCCCGCCGCCGACTACGCCTTCGGGTTCCTGACCTCGTTCGCGTACGAGTCCGCCTGGCACATGGAGGAGCTGCCGTCCCGCACGAAGGAGACGGACGGCCCCGATGTCACCCTGACGCTGTTCCGGGACACCGTGCGCTACGGTCCCGGCGGGGTGCGGCTGCTGGCCGCCGAGAGCGCGGCCTTCCCCGCCCGCCCGGCCCGCCTGGACGTCGCCCTGGAGGTCTGGGCCGCGGCCCAGCGCCCCGAGAGCGGCCCGGCGTCGCCCCTGCCGGCGGCCCCCGCGCCCCGGGAGGTGCGCGACAGCGTCAGCCGTTCGACGTTCCTCGACTGGGCCGGACGCTGCCTCGATCACATCGGGGTCGGTGACATCTACCAGATCCAGATCGGCCACCGCATCGACGTGACGACCGCCCTGGGTCCCGTCGACGTCTACCGCCGGCTGCGCGGCCGCAACCCGTCGCCGCACATGTACCTCCTGCCGCGCGCCGGAAGCACCCTGATCGGCGCGAGCCCCGAACTGTTCCTGCGGATCGAGGACGGCCGGATCGTCATGCGGCCCATCGCGGGCACCGCCCCGCGCTGCGCGGACGACCACGAGGAGAACCAGCGACGGGTGAAGGAACTGCGCGAGAGCGAGAAGGAGCAGGCCGAGCACATCATGCTGGTCGACCTGTGCCGCAACGACATCGGGCGGGTCTGCCGGCCGAGCGTCCAGCCCGTCGACCGTCTGATGGCGGTGGAGACGTTCTCGCACGTCTTCCACCTGGTGTCCTCCGTCTCCGGCGAGCTGGAATCCGGGGTCGACCCGTGGCAGGCCGTACGGGCGACGTTCCCGGCCGGCACCATGACCGGTGCGCCCAAGCTCCGTGCGATGGAGATCATCGACGGCCTTGAGCAGGAGCAGCGGGGCGCCTACGCCGGGGCCGTGGGCCTGGTCGACGTGCGCGGCTGGAGCGAACTGGCCCTGTGCATCCGCACGATCGCGTACGACGGCTCCGTCTACTCCACGCAGAGCTCGGCCGGTCTGGTGGCGCAGTCCGACCCCGAGGCGGAGTGGCGCGAGACCCTGGCCAAGATGGGCGCCGCCTACTGGGCGCTCACCGGGACCGAGCTGTCGGCATGAGCCCCTCGCCCCCGCCCTGCCCCCCACCCCACGACCCCTTCCCCGCCCCGACGCCGCCCTGGAGACGACCGGTATGAAGGTCCTGCTGATCGACGCCTACGACAGCTTCGTCCACATCATCGACCAGTACCTGCGCACCCTCGGGGCGGACACCGAGGTCGTACGGTCCCGCACCCGCTCCTCCGGGGAACTCGCCGCCACCCGCCCCGACGCGGTGGTCCTCGGCCCCGGCCCGGGGCACCCCCGGGACTCCGGCCACGTCGAACTGGTCCACCGGTTCGCCGGCCGGGTGCCCCTGCTCGGCGTGTGCCTCGGCCACCAGGCCATCGCACTCGCGTACGGCGGCCGGATCGAGGTCGCCGACCAGATCATGCACGGCCGGATCAGCACGGTCCGGCACGACGGCGCGGGCATCTACCAGGGGCTCGGCCACACCCTGGAAGCCACGCGGTACCACTCGCTCGTCGTGGCCGAACCGCTGCCCGAGGAGCTGACCGTCACCGCGGTCGCCGCCGACCACGGCTATGTGATGGGGCTTCGGCACCGCTCCCTGGCCGTCGAGGGCGTGCAGTTCCACCCGGAGAGCATCATGACGACGGCCGGCCTCACCCTCCTGGAGAACTTCCTCTCCACCAGCGGCTCCCCCGCGGCCGGGCAGGACGCCGGGCTCACCGGCGCACGGCCGCGCTGATCTCCCGTACGGCCTCGGCCACGCCCGAGCGCGGCAGGTGGGTGTGCCCGACGACGAGCGCGGGTGCGCCCCGGAGCGGCCGGGCGTGGTAGACCGCCGCGCCGCGCACCAGGACCGACCGGCCGAGGGCCGCGCTCACGAGCGCGGCCTCGTCGGCGTACCGGGGCAGGCGGACGTACGCGTGGTGCCCCGCGGCCCGGCCGGTGACCTCGGCGCCCGGCAGGTGGCGGCGCACCGCCTCGTCGAGTGCCTCGCGCCGGCCGCGGCAGTGGGCGTTGAGCCGGCGCAGGTGCCGGTCGAACGTCCCGCTGCGCAGCAGTTCCGCGAAGGCCAGCTGGGTCAGCGTCTCGGTGCCGAGGTCATGGCTCGCCCGTCCGCGCAGCAGCGGCTCCAGGAGCTCGTCGGGGACGGCGAGCCAGCCAAGTCTGAGCCCCGGAGCGAGCGTCTTGCTGGCGGTCCCGGCGTAGAGGACCCGGTCCGGGGCGAGACGCTGGAGCGCGAGCGGCCGGGGGGTGCGCTCGTACCAGAGGCCGCCGTCGTAGTCGTCCTCGATCACCCAGCCGCCGACGGCCCTGGCCCACCGGACCAGCGCCTCGCGCCGCCGCGCGCTGAGGGTGACCCCGGTCGGGAACTGGTGGGCGGGCGTCACGAGGACGGCCCGTGCGCCGGTCGCGGCCAGGGCGTCGACGTCGATGCCCTCGTCGTCGACGGGGACGGGCACCGGTGCGAGCCCGCTCTCCCGCAGGAAGCGGCGCTGGCCCGGGTGGCCCGGGTCCTCGATGGCGAGCCGGTCCACGCCGTGCCACGGCAGGACGGCGCAGAGCAGGCCGAGGGCGTGTCCGAAGCCGGCCACCACCATGATCGTGTCGGCGTCCGCGCGGACACCGCGCGATCTGCCCAGGTAGTGGGCGAGTTCGGTGCGCAGGGCCGGCTCGCCGGCCGGCGGCGGGTAGTCGTGGTCGGCGGGCGTCGCCGCGTCGAGGACGCGCTGGTAGCACGAGAGCCACTCGCGTCTCGGGAACGCGGGCAGGTTCCGTCCCCCGGCCCGCAGGTCCCAGCGGGTCGCGGGGCCGCGGCCGGCGTCGAGCAGCGCCGGTACGACGGCCTCCTCGCCCACGTGCGGGCCCACCCGGGTGCCGGCGCCCCGCGTCGCCTCCAGATAGCCCTCGGCCACGAGCTGCCCGTAGGCCTCCACGACCACGCTGCGTGACACGTCGAGGTCGTCGGCGAGGGCGCGGCTCGACGGCAGCCGGGTGCCGGGGTGGAGGACTCCCTCCGATATCTCCTTCTTGATGAACCGCTGGATCTGCGCCGTCAGGGAGACCTCGGAATCCCTCGCGATGTCGACGGACATGTGCAGTGCCACAGCATTTTCCTCCCTCGGGGATTCCTGCGGGAATTGGACCGTACGGCCCGGCGCACAGTGGTCTGGAACGCCGGCCTGGCGGTCAGCAGAATGACGTACGACACGTATTCGGATGTCGGGCTGAGGAGAATTCCATGAGCGCCGAACCGCTGACGCACAGCTGGCCGGATCTGCTGGACGCCCTGCTGAACGGCCGCAGTCTCACCGCGCGGGACACGGAATGGGCGATGGACGACGTCATGTCGGGCAGGGCCGGGCCCGTGCGGCTGGCCGGCCTCATGGTGGCGCTGCGGGCCAAGGGCGAGACCGTGGAGGAGATCGAGGGCCTCGTACGGGCCCTGTACCGGCACGCGGTGCGCCTGGACGTCCCGGGGCCCACCCTGGACATCGTCGGTACGGGCGGTGACGGTTCGAACAGCGTCAACATCTCGACGATGTCCGCGATCGTGGCCGCCGGGGCCGGGGCCCGCGTCGTCAAGCACGGCAACCGGTCGGCGTCCTCGGCCTGCGGCTCGGCCGACGTCCTGGAGGAGCTGGGTGTCGCGCTACGGCTCGAACCGGCGGAGATCGCGGAGGTGGCCGAGGACGTGGGCATCACATTCTGCTTCGCACCGGAGTTCCACCCGGCGCTGCGGCACGCGGCGGGACCGCGCCGGGAGCTGGGCATCCGCACGGTCTTCAACGCGCTGGGCCCGCTGGTGAATCCGGCCGCGCCGACCGCCAGCGCCGTGGGCGTCGCCGATCCCCGGCTGGCTCCGCTGCTCGCCGGGGTGCTGGCCCGGCGGGGGGTGTCGGCGCTGGTGTTCCGGGGTGACGACGGCATGGACGAGCTGACGGTCACCACGACCTCCACGGTCTGGTCGGTGCACGACGGTGAGGTGCGCGAGGAGCGCTTCGACCCCCGGGGCCTCGGCATCCCCCGGGCGGACGCGGACGCGCTGCGCGGCGGTGACCGGACGCACAACGCGCGGGTGGCCCGCGAGGTCCTGGCCGGGGCCCGGGGGCCCGTACGGGACGCGGTGCTGCTGTCGGCGGCGGCGGGTCTCGCCGCGCTCGAACCCTCTTCTCGCCCCTTCGCCGAACGCCTGTCGCCGGCCCTGTCCCGGGCGGCCGAGTCCATCGACTCGGGCGCCGCGACCGCCGTCCTGGACCGCTGGCGCACGATCACCACGAAGCGCGCGGACGAAGGCTGAAGGACCGTCAGGGCCGAGCCCCGTGGGGCCCGGCCCTGACGGTCCGGTCGAGGTCGTCACGGCCCCGGCGCCCCGGCCGTACGCGGCACCGCGGACGGGACGGTCGGCGGTACGGCGGTGGGAAGCGATGGCGGTGGCGCAGACGGTGCCGGTGACGACGGCGGTGCCGACTTCGGCGGCGGTCCGTCAGACGGTGTCGTCGGCAGCCTCGTCGGCGGTGCCACACGCCGTACGGCAGACGGAGCCGCCGTCGGTGACGGCGCCGGTGACCCGGACGGTGCCGTCGGCGGTACGGCCGTCGGTGTCGGCGACCGGGTCGTGGGGGCGAGGTGCTCGGGGGCCGGTGGCGTCAGCGGCGGGGGCGGAGGCGTGCACGCCGGTCGCACCCGCCCCGCCGTCGTCAGGTTCCGCACCGCCTCGCGCGGGGCGCCGCCCGTCACCAGGGAGGTGCCGACGAGCACCGCGTCCGCGCCCTGGCGGGCGTAGGCGGCGACGTCGTCCGGGCCACGGACGCCCGACTCCGCGATGGCGACGACGTCCGCGGGGAGCAGGGGTGTGACGCGGGCGTAGGCCGTCCGGTCCACCTCCAGGGTGCGCAGGTCGCGGGCGTTGACGCCGATGACCCGGGCGCCCGCGGCAAGGGCCCGTTCCGCCTCGTGGGCGTCGTGCACCTCCACCAGCGGGGTGAGGCCGATCTCGGCCGCCTGGGCCACGAGGTCGGTGAGCAGCGGCTGGTCGAGCGCGGCGACGATCAGCAGCACGAGGTCCGCGCCGTGGGCCCGCGCCTCCCACAGCTGGTAGTCGCCCAGGACGAAGTCCTTGCGGAGGACGGGCACGCGTACGCGCGCGCGTACGGCGTCGAGGTCCGCGAGGGTGCCTCCGAACCGGCGCCGCTCGGTCAGGACGCTGATGGCACGGGCGCCGCCGGCCTCGTAGTCGGCGGCGAGGGCCGCAGGGGAGGGGATGGCGGCGAGCCGGCCCTGGGACGGGCTCGCCCGCTTCACCTCGGCGATGACCCCGGTACCGCCGTCGCCGCGCAGCAGCGCGACGCAGTCCCCGGCCGGCCCGGCCTGTGCCGCGCGGTCCCGCAACTCCCGTACGGGTACCCGACGTCGCCGCTCGTCCAGGTCGTCGCGTACCCCCGCGACGATGTCGTCGAGGACCGTCATGGCCGCTCCCCCGGCGCGGCCGCGGTCACCGGACGGCCGGGGCCGGGCGTCATCCGCAGCCTCCGGCGTGGCCGTCGTCGGTGGACCGGGGGCCGAGTCCGACCGCGGCGGCGACCGGTTCCGGCAGGCGGGGGGCGGGGATCTTCCGGGCCCGGAGGTGGCCGACGAAGTCGGGGAGCCGGTCGAGCCCCCAGAACCGGCTGTAGCCGTGGACGAAGAAGGGCACGCCGAACACGCCGTCCGCGTCGATGTCGAGCAGCAGTCGCACACCCTCGCGGCGCAGTTCCGGGTCGTCGGCGGCGCCCGCCGCCGCGTCGCCGTCGACGCCGATCCCGGTGGCGATCGAGGCCACGACGGCCGGGTCGCAGATGTCGCGGCCCTCCTCCCAGCGCGCCCGGTAGGCCGCCGCGACGTACGCGGGGCCGCGTCCCTCGCGCAAGGCGACGAGGTACGCCAGGTGGGGGACCTCCCACACCGGCGCCCGGTCGACCGGCCAGGTCAGGCGCATTCCCCGGGCCTTGGCCAGGCGCCCGACGTCCTGGAGGACGTACAGGTGCTTGGCGCGGGACATGGGCGTGTACGGGAAGGTGCCGCCGGCCTCCGTGAGCATCCGTTCGCTGACCGGGTCCGGTTCGAAGAAGGGCCGCCACTCGACGGCGTCGGCGATGTCGGGGTGTTCGTCGACGAGTCTGCGGTGGGCGAGCCACGAGTAGGGGCTGCGCAGCGAGAAGTAGAACCGCGGGGTCCTGTCGGCCGCCATGTCAGATCACCAGGCCGCCGTCGACGCCGAAGACCTGCCCGGTGATGTACGAGGCACGGTCCGACGCCAGGAAGGACACCAGGTCGGCGACCTCCTCGGGACGGCCGAAGCGGCCGAGCGGGACACGGCTCGCCAGTTGCCGGCCCGCGTCCTCGCCGAGCGCCGAGGTCATGTCGGTCTCGATGAAGCCGGGGGCCACGCTGTTGACGCGGATGCCCCGGGGCGCCACCTCCTTGGCCAGGGCCTTGGAGAAGCCGATGATGCCGGCCTTGGACGCCGAGTAGTTGGTCTGGGTGGCGTTGCCGTACACCCCGGCCACCGAGGACATGGTGATGACGGACCCGGTCCGGCGCTTGAGCATGGCGAAGACGGCCGCGCGGCAGACGTGGTAGGTGCCGTCGAGGTTGACGCGCAGCACCTCCTGCCAGGACTGGCCGTTCATCATGATGAGGGGGTTGTCGCGGACGATGCCTGCCGAGGAGACGACGACGTGGACGGGGCCGAGCTCGCGCTCGGTCTCGCGGACGAAGTCCTCGGCCTCGAACTGCTCGGCCACGTCGACCTGCCGGACCAGCACGGTCGCGCCGGCGGCCTCGGCCTCCTTGGCGACGGCCCGCGCCTCCTCCTCGCGCGAGCGGTAGCAGAAGGCGACGTCGTATCCGTCGGCTGCGAGGCGCTGGACGACGCTGCGGCCGATGCCCCGGGAGCCTCCCGTGACCAGGGCGACGCGGTTGTCTGCGGACATCATGACCTCTCGTCGGTTGTCTTCGCGGTGGTTCCGGCCGCCGGGTCGAGGACCGCGGCCGGCCGCAGGGCGAGCGTCAGCTGCCCCACTTCCAGGACCGTCCTGTCCCCCACGACGGTGGTTCCGGTGGTGAGGACGGTGTCGCCGAGGTCCCGTACGACGCGGACCTCGTGGACGAGGAGCGCCCCGGGTGCCACGGGGGCCAGGGCGCGCACGTCGCGCACCCCGGCGAGGAGGGCGACGTTCCCCCTCAGGACGTCCGGGTTGGGCCGCTCCCAGCAGGCGAGGAGCACGGCGGCCTGGGCCCAGGACTCGAGCAGCAGCCCGAGCGCGAGGGACGGGTCGCCGTCGCGCCCGGGGTGGGCGGGTCCGGGGTGGAAGCCGGGCCCGGCGGCGGCGGTCCGGTGGGCGACGAGACGCCGGCCGGGTTCCACGGTCACCACCCGGTCCACCAGCAGCGCCGGGGGGCGGTGCGGGATGACCGAGGTGATGGGTGGGGTCGTCGTCACGGAGTCTCCCGTGGGTAGTGGAGGGTGATCTCGGCGGCGGGCCGGTCGTCGGCGCTGACGGCGGCGACGGCGCGGACCCCGTCGGCGGTCCGCTCGATCCGGGCTTCGACGACCATCTCCTCGCCGGGCCGTACCGGGCTGAGGAACCGCGCCTTGCGCACGACGACCGGGTGGTCGCGCGGCGCCCCGGCGGAGGCGGCCAGCTCGTACACGTACTGGACGAGGCTGAAGCCCGGCACCAGCGGGAAGCCGGGGTAGTGGCCCGCGAGGAACGGGTCCTCGGCGGGCACGGCGAACGAGCTCCGTACGGTCTCCTCGGCCGGCCCGGTCCGCCCGGGACCGTCGGCCGCCCGGGGGCGGTCCTCCACCAGGCCGAGGGTCTCTTCGAGCGTCATGGTCGTCTCCTCATCCGCTCAGCAGCGCGCAGCCGACCGTGCCGTCCCGGTCGATGCCGGTGACGAGCGCGAGCTGTCCGGCGGGCAGCCCGCCCCCGGCGGCGAGGGCGAGGACGGCCGCGGTCTGGAAGCCGGTCGCGGCGGCGGAGGTGTCGCCGAGCAGCGGCCGACAGTGGATCCACTCGGGCTCCTGCCCGGCCGGCAGGGCCTTCCGTACGGCGTCCTCCTCGCCCTCGGTGCCGAGCGGCACGACGAAGCGGACGTGCCCCGGGTCGGCGCCGGCCTCATCGAGCAGGGCGCGTACGCAACGGGTCAGGGCGTCGCCGCCCTCGTCGGGCCGGTGGTAGGCGCGGAACCGGGTGCCCCGCAGCCGGGCCAGCGGGGTGCGGCCCGCGTCCCGCGCGGCGTCGGCGGATTCGAGGAGCCAGGCCGCGCCGCCCTCACCGAGCGGGGTGCGCGTGCCGCTGTCGGCGGCGTGCCACTCCAGCCAGGCCCGCTGCTCCGAGTACTCCTCGGCGACCCCGCACAGGACCCGCTCGCAGTGTCCGCCCCGGTACAGCCGGCCGGCGTAGCCGAGGACGAGCAGCCCGGTCAGCCAGCCGCCCGCGACGGTGGTGTTGGGGCCCTTGATGCCGTGCCAGATGGCGCTCTGGCCGGCCGCCCTGTTCATCACCGTGTTGGGGAAGCGGGCCGGGTCGACGAGATAGGGCCGGTCCCCCGTGAGGGAGTCACGGGTGAAGTCCATGATGCTCTGGACGCTGCCGGAGCCGGTGCCGAGGACGAGGGCGACGCTCTCCGGACGCTCGACGAGGGCGGGTCCGCACGCGTCGAGGAGGCTCCCGAAGGTGGAGACGGCGAGGGCGGTGACCCGGTCCATGGTGCGGGTCCCCTTCTTGCCGAGGGCGCCCGCCGCGGTGAAGTCCGGGACGAGCGCGCCCCGCCGGTAGGGCCCGGGGAAGGCCTCGGGGTCCAGGTCGGCGAGCGCGCTCGCCGCCGTCCGTATCCCCTCGGCGTACGCGGCCGCCTCCATGCCGTAGGGGGAGACCGACGACCAGGCGGTGAAGACGAGTTCGTCCGCGGGCGCGGTCCGGTCGGTGGGCCCGGCGCGCCTGTCCGCGACACCCGCCGCGGTCATGCCGTCCCCCGGCCGACCGCCTTGCCCGCCTTGCCGTTGAGCGCGTTGATCAGGCGGTCGTCGAAGTCGACGAGGCTCCAGTCGGCGCGGTTCTCGATGACGGCCCAGCCGTGGGTGATGCGGCCGGTGGTGGTGGGGACGAGCACGCCGTCGCGGAGGACGTAGGTGTCCATGCGGGCGGTGTACGTGTAGCGCTTGAAGACGTTCTCGACGGTGAAGACGGTGTAGAGCGTCTCCTCCATGCGGGCCTCGTCGAGGACGGTGATCCGCGAGTGCGGGACGACGGGGATCCAGTCCTGCTCGTCGAGCAGCGTCTTGATGGAGACCCCGCGGTCCTCCAGGAAGAGGTCGACGACCTCCTCCATCTGCCGCAGGTACCCGGACATCTGCACGCGCTCGGTGAAGTGGCAGTAGAAGTACGGCATCCGCCAGGCCCAGCCGAAGGCGTTGCGGCCCGCGGTCAGCTGCTCCAGCGGGTCCGTGCCCGGCTGCAAGGGGATCGGCTCCGCGCCGGCGCCGAGCCGGTCGACGACGTGTCCGGCGAGCTCGGCCGGCGCCTCCTCGGCCTCGTGGCCCCGCGGGTCGAAGCGCAGCTGCACGGCGACCTTGGAGACGACGGCCTTCACCGCCTCGCCGTCGCGCTCGGTCGTCATCTCGACGACGAGACGCAGCCCGTCACCCTTGTCGGGGGCGGGGCGCACGACGGCGGTGGCGACGCTGTCGATGTGGAAGGCGGTGAGGATCTTGGTGTCGAGGTCGGTGATGTCGACACCCAGGCCGTACCGCTCGTACAGCTGCCCGGCGGGGAAGCCGCGCTGCCGCAGGTGGTCGTAGACGGCCTCCTCGACCATGTAGTTGACGTGCTTGAAGCCGATCCAGGTGCAGATGTTGGACCCCTCGTAGCGGGGCCTGATCTCCAGGCGGGTGCTGCCGTCCGTGGTGGCGGCCGTGCTGCTGCTCATGTCATCTCCAGTCGGGGAACGGCGGCTGCGGCGGCGTGCCGCGCCGGACGGGGTCCTACGGCGAGGAAGTCGTGCACCAGGCGGGTGACGCGGTCCGGGTCCTCCACCATGGGGAAGTGCCGGCAGCCGTCGAGGAGTTCGAAACGGGCGTCGGGCACGGCCGCGGCGAGGGCGCGTCCGTCCTCCGCCCGCGCCGCGATGTCCTTCTCGCCGGACAGCACGAGCAGGGGGGAGCGGACGGCGGCGAGGTCGAGGAAGGGGGTGCGCAGATACGACTCGAAGAACCGCATCCAGCCGTACGGGCCGATCTGGTCGCGCAGCCGCAGGGCCATCCAGTCCCGGTGCGGCTTGGCGAACCGCTGGGTCTCGCCGACCTCCAGCGCCTCCTCGAAGACGCGGTGGAAGTCGTTGAGGTAGTACGAGATCACCGACCAGTCGAAGTCCCGTGGACTGGACCGGTAGAAGGGACTGATCAGGACGGTGGGCCGGGGTGCGACGAGACCCGCGGCCCCGGCCTCGGTCAGCAGGTTGGCCGCGTACGAGTGGGCCACGACCGCGTCGTAGGGCTCCTGGAGCAGGTCGACGAGGCACTGGGCGGGCCGGGGCAGGGAGCCCCAGCCCTCGCTGTGGGCCATGGCCCGCCAGGGCAGTTCCGCGTCCCACAGCTCCAGGCGTCCGTCGGCGCGGGCCGCGAACGGGTCCCAGACCGAGGGCCGGCCGCCGAGACCGTGCAGGAGCAGTACCCGCAGCGGGTCGCCGTGCGTGGCGGGCCGGCGCAGGCGGGGGGTCACGGCTGTCATGCGGCCGATTCCGGCTCGTACGGCCCGGTGGGGTCCGCCGGGGACCGGCCGGCCGCGCCCGGGGCGGGCCGGTCGGCGCCGTCCGGCTCGTACCGGGCGAGGATCACCACCGCGTTGTTGCCGGCGAAGGCGAGTGCGTTGTTCTGCACGACGCGCACGTCGGCGGGGCGTGCCTCGTTGGGCACCGGGTCCAGGCCGCACTCGGGGTCCGTCCGCCGGTGGTTGATGGTCGGCGGGATGAACCCCTCGGTGATGGCGAGGGCGCAGGCGGCCGAGGCGAGGGCGCTGGCGGCCCCCATGGTGTGGCCGAGCATGGCCTTGATGGACACCGTGGGCGGGGGGTCGGCGAACACCTGGCGGATGGCTCCCGCCTCGGTGACGTCGTTGGCCTTCGTCCCGGTGCCGTGCGCCGAGATGAAGTCGATGTCCTCGGGCTTGACCCCGGCGTTGCGGTGGGCCAGCTCGATACAGGCGGCGAGGCTGTCCCGGTCGGGGGCGACCGGGTGGTGGGCGTCGCAGTTCAGACCGTAGCCGAGGATCTCGGCGTAGATCCGGGCACCGCGGGCGAGGGCCGATTCCAGGCTCTCCAGGAACAGGATGCCGGCCCCCTCCCCGGTGAGGATGCCCTGCCGGTCGGCGTCGAACGGGCGGCACACGTCCGGCGCGATGGTGCCGAGCCGGTAGAAGCCCGTGAAGGTCTTGCGGCACACGGCGTCGGCACCGCCCGACAGGGCGACGTCGACCTCGCCCGACCGGATCGCGTCGAAGCCGGAACCGATGGCGTAGTTGCCGGCGGCGCAGGCGGTGGGGATGGTGACCGCCTCCACGTCACGCAGCTCCAGCTCGCGGACGATGCTGCTGGACAGCATCCCCGCGGTGGACCGGCGTGCCACGACCGGGTCCAGGTGCTCGGGTCCCGAGGCGAGCTGGCTCTCCATCAGGCCGTCGAGGTCGTGCGACTCCCCGTCGGTGGTGCCGACGGAGACGAGCACCCGGCGGGCGCGCAGCTCGTCGAGGCCCATTCCGGCGTCGGACACGGCCATCCTGGCCGCGGCCACGGAGAACTGGCCGGCCCGGCCGAGCTCTCCGGGATCGACGCGCTCGATCCACCGGGAAGGGTCGAAGCCCTCGATCTCACAGCCGTTGGCGTACGCGTATCCGGTCGTGTCGAAGGCCGTGATCGGCTTGACCCCGCTGCGTCCGGTGCGCAGCCCGGTCAGGAACTCGGTGGCCGAGGTGCCGATGCTGGTCACCGTCCCCAGGCCGGTGACGACGACCCGGTGCGGCCGGCGCTGACTGCTCATCGCTGTCCCCTCTGTCGGCTCTGTCGGGATCCGTACGGGGCGGCTACGCGGTCAGGTTTTCCTGGACGACGGCGACCACGCCGTCGAGGTTCACCATCCGGGTGAGCTCGGTCTGGTCGATCTCGATGTGGAAGGTGCGCTCCAGGGAGGAGAGGATCTCGATCGCGCCGAGCGAGTCGGCGTTGTGGTCCTCCTTGAAGAGGCTCGTGTCCGTGACCTCCGCCGGCTCGATCTCGAGGATCTCGCAGACGATCTCCTTGATCTGGGCACGCTGTTCGGTGGTGATCGCGACCGTGCTGGTCATTTTCGCCTCCAGGTGTTGACGCGGCTGATGGTGAGGAGTTTTCTCGGGGGCGCTGACACGGAACTGACGAGCAACTGACTTCGCTCGGGCGGGTGTTCCGGAAGGGCCGTGGGCTGCGTTGTTCGGCCTCGGCTGAAACACCTGGCCGTGGGCGGCCGTTCGCGTCAAGGTGATCGATCGACACCTCCGCGTCCGCCCGCCCCGCTGGAGAAGGCTTGAACCCCCGCCCCCGCACTCGCCCCGGCCTCCTGCCCCGCCGGATCACCGTCGTCGTCACCCCCACACCGGGTCTGGACGCGGCGGCCTCGCGTGCCGCGCTGCTGGCCGCCGCGACCCGCGTCCACGGGGTGGCGCCGGACTCGCTGCGGCTGCGGCACGATCACCTCGGCCGCCCGCTGCTCTCCGGCCTGGGCGACGGACTGTGGGTGAGCCTCAGCCACGGTCGGGGGCTCGCCGCGCTCGCCCTGTCCGGCGTCGGACCCGTCGGCGTCGACGTCGAGGTCCCCCGCCGGGTGGCCGCCGAGCAGCTCGCCGCCCGGTGGTTCCCCGCCGAGGAGGCCGCCTGGGTACGCGACCGCCCGGAGGCGGAACGGGACCTGGCGTTCTTCTGGCTGTGGACGCACAAGGAGGCGATGGGCAAGGCGTACGGCACGGGCCTGGACTCGGGCGGGCTCGAACGGCCCGGCCCGCTCCCGCACCGATGGCCGCCGGCCCCGGGCCACCGGCTGAGCCCGGTGCCGGGACCGGATGCCTCGTCGTACTCCTGGCACTCCGTCACGGCGCCGCTCGCCGGGCCGCGCGGTGTGCTCGCCGTGGCGGCGCTCGGGCCGCGCGCGCGGGGTGCGGTCGTGGACGTACGGCTGTGCCCGGCGCCGCTCCGGCGCGCGGAGCACCCCACGAGTCGAAGGGAAGCGACGACATGAGCGGCGGGCTCATCGCCATCCTCATCACGTTCATCGTGGTGCTCGGTCTCAGTACGAGCACGGTCGCCTACTTCGTCCTCCAGAGACATCGCGCGGACGGGATCGCGATGGCCCAGTACCGGCTGCTCGCCGAGGAGGCCGTGGCCCGGCAGGAGTCACTGCACCGGACGCTCAGAGAGATCACCGACCGGCTGTGCGCCGTCGAGTTCATGCTGCGCAGCGTCGACGAGGGATGACTCCACGCCCGGGACACGCACGCACCCTCCGCACCAGCACCAGCACCAGCACCAGCACCAAGGAGACCCATTCATGAACACGACGCCGCCGCGCGGTGCCGACGAGGTCGTCGTACTCAGCAGGGTGCGCCGGGCGTACGGCGCCGAACGCACCGGCGTGGTCGCGCTCGACGACGTGTCGATCGGCTTCCGGCGCGGCACCTTCACCGCCGTGATGGGGCCCTCCGGTTCGGGCAAGACCACCCTGCTCCAGTGCGCGGCGGGCCTCGACCGCCCGACGTCCGGGTCGGTCGTGCTGGACGGCGTCGAGCTGACCGGCATGAGCGAGCGGAAGCTGACCAAGCTCCGCCGCGAGCGCATCGGCTTCGTCTTCCAGTCGTACAACCTGCTGCCCGCGCTGACCGTCGAGGACAACGTCACCCTCCCGTTGCGGCTGGCGAGCCGCCGGCCCGAGCCGGGCAGTGTGGCGCGGGTACTCGATCAGGTGGGGCTCGGCGACCGGGGCCGGCACCGGCCGGACGAGCTGTCCGGCGGTCAGCGGCAGCGGGTCGCCATCGCCCGCGCGCTGATCACGGAACCGGCCGTCATCTTCGGCGACGAGCCCACCGGCGCCCTCGACACCCACACCGCCCTCGAAGTGCTGGGGCTGCTGCGCTCCGCCGTGCGCGACGGGGGGCGGACGGCCATCGTCGTGACGCACGACCCGGTCGCCGCCTCGCACGCCGACCGGGTCGTCTTCCTGGCCGACGGCCGGATCGTGGACGAGCTGTACGGCGCCTCCGTCGACACGATCGCCGAGCGCATGATCCATCTGGGCGCGTGGGGCGAGCGCCCCGGCGTCCCCGCCCCCGGAGGATCGCTCTGATGTTCGGTCTGGCCCTGCGTACCCTGCGCTTCCGCAAGAGCGGCTTCGTCGCCTCCTTCCTCGCGCTGTTCCTCGGAGCCGTGATCGTCGCCGCGTGCGGCGGTCTGATGGAGACCGGCATCCGGGCCTCGGCCCCGCTCCGGAAGGCGGACTCCGGTCACGCCGTCGTCCTGTTCTCGCCGGTCGAGCAGGAGGCGACCCGGCTGGTGTCGCTCTCCGCCGTGTTCGGCGGGATCGCCGTCATGGTCGTGGTGTTCGTCGTCGGTTCCACCCTCGCCGTGCTCGTCCAGCAGCGCATGCGGGAGATGGCCCTGCTGCGGGCGGTCGGTTCGCTGCCCGGCCAGATCCGTCTCCTGGTGGTGTCCGAGACGCTGGTGGTCGGAGCCCTCGCGACCGTGCTCGCCCTCGCGCCCGGTCACGCGGCGGGACGGCTGATGCTGGAGCGGTTCGCCGAGGGCGGGCTGGTCTCCGCCGAGATCCCCTACCGCGCCGGCTGGATCCCTCTGGCCATCGCCGCCGGGGCGGCGCTGCTCGCGGCCGTGGCCGCCGCCTGGATCGCCTCCCGCCGCGCCGCGCTGATCCGGCCCGCCGCCGCCCTCGCGGAGGCGGGACTCCAACGCCGCTGGATGAGCACCCCACGGCTTGTGTTCGCGCTGCTCTGCCTCGCCGGCGGCACCGCCCTGGCCCTGGTCACCGCGCTGGTGATGCCGGGGGCGGTGGCGGCGAGCACGGCGGGTCCGACGGCGATGCTCTGGGCGTCCGGCACGGCGCTGGTGGCCCCGGGGCTCACCCGGGCGCTGATCGCGGTGCTGGGGCCGCCGCTGCGGGTTCTGCCCGGTCCGGTCTGCCGTCTCGCCTCCGACAACGTCCGCGCCCGGGCGGTCAGGACGGCCGGTGCGGTCACTCCGGTGATGCTGGCCACGGGGCTCGCCACGGGACTGCTCTACCTCCAGACGACGCAGGACGCGTCGGCCCGGGACGCCGCCCTGGCCGCCCGCGGGTCCGTGACGGTCGCGAGCGCGCCGGCCGCCGTCTCCCCCGCCGGCGCGGACGCGAACGCGACCGTCGCCGTCGCCGCCACCCCGGACCGTACGAACGCGACCGTCGCCGTCGCCGTATCCCCGGACCGTACGGATGCGGGCGCGGCCGTCGTCCTGGGCGCACGACCCGCCGCGGCCACCGCCCCGCAGGCCGCCTCCGGGGGTGCGTCGGCCGATGCGTGGATCAACTTCCTGCTGGCCGGCACCATCATCGGCTACGCGATGATCTCCCTGGTCAACACCCTGGTGGTGGCCGCCTCCGAGCGGCGCGAGGAGTTCGCGCTGCAACGGCTCGTGGGGGCCACCACGGGTCAGGTGATGCGGATGATGACGGTCGAGGCGCTCCTCGTGGCCGTGATGGGCACCGTTCTCGGCTCCCTGGTGGCCGCGGCGACCCTGGTCCCGTTCCGGCTCGCCCTCGACGGCTCGTGGCTGCCCGGCGGCCCGTGGTGGATCTACCTCGCGATCGTCGGCTCCGTCACCGCGCTGACCGTGGCGGCCACCCTGGTGCCGGTCCGGCTCGCCCTGCGCGTCCCGCCCGCGGGGGCGCCGGCCGCGCCGTGACCCGTGCTCAGGAGACGGCCGGGCCGAAGGGGCTCAGCTCGGCGAAGTCCCCCGGGTGGTCGGTGATCCACGGCCAGTACCGGGGGATGGTCCGCGCGTAGTCGCGGTAGTAGCGGCGGACCGTCTCCAGGAGGCAGCGCCGCATGGACTCGGCGAGCGCGTCGTCCCGCCACACGAGCAGCAGTTCGGTGCGCTCGGTGTCCCTGATCGGGACCAGGGTCACCTCCCTGGTCGCGCCCGTGGGGGTGGTCAGCGCCGCCGCGTCGGCGTCACGCACCCAGTTCATCGCCTCGTGGTGGCCGTCGACGTGGTGCAGCACCTCGGGGTCGTCGCCCGCGACCCGGGCGAACAGCTGCTTCTCGATGGGGTGGAACCAGTGGTCGCGGGCGTACCGGACCCAGCGCAGGCCGGCCAGGTCCCGGACGTCGACGACGCTCCGGCCGGCCAGCGCGTGCCGCGGGGGCACCGCGAGCCAGACCGGTTCCCTTACGACGACCGTGCCGGACAGCGGGAGTTCGAGCTGCCCCGCCGCGGCGTTTCCCGGCGTGCCGGTCACGAGCGCCGCGTCGAGGGCGCCGCCGCGCACCGCCGCCACGGCGGCGGAGGGGGAGAGCGTCTCGGTGCGCACCTCGGCGACGGGCAGTGCCTCCTGGAGCACCGCGCGCAGGGACGGGGGCGTCCATTCCGTGTTGCCGAACCGGAAGACGTCCGAGGTGTACGCGGTGGCCTCGGCGATCACGAGGTCGGCCTGCCGGGTCAGGTCGGCCAGCATGGGGATGAGCCGCTCGCCGAGCGGGGTGGGACTGACGCCGGTACGGGTCCTGACGAACAGTTCGCCGCCGACGGCCTTCTCGATGCGGCGCAGCTGCGCGGTGAGACTGGACTGCGGGAGACTCAGCTCGACCGCGGCCTTCGAGATGCTTCCCGCGCGGTCGATGGCCGTCACGACTCTGGCGTGGCGTAACTCGACGTTCACCTGTCCCCCGTGTGTGGCCGGCCCCTGCGGACGTTCCCCCCGGTGGGCGATCCCGGGGAGATCGCCACGCTAACAGGGGGGACTGACACCGTCCATGTCGGCGGCGCGGGGCCGTGGGGCGCCCCCTGAGGGGCGACGGGGCAGGGGGGTCAGGCGAGTGCGGGGGCCGAGCCGGCCAGGACGCGGCGCGGCTCGCCGAGCGTCTCGTCCTGCCGGAGTATCGCCTCGTAGGCGTGGTGGAGGGCACGGCCCGGTTCGAGGCCGAGGTCGCCGGCGAGGCGGCGGCGTGCCCCGTGGAAGACCTCCAGGGCCTCGGCCTGGCGGCCGTCCCGGTAGAGGGCCAGCATCAGGAGTTCGCTCAGCCGCTCCCGGCCCGAGTGCTCGACGGCGAGCTGGCGCAGTTCGGAGACGGGCACCCGGGCCGCGTCGACGGAGAGTCGGGCCGCGGTGAGGTCCTCGTAGGCCGTGATGCGGCGTTCCTCCAGATGGGCCGCCTGGATCCGGCAGCGCATGCCCTCGCAGGTGTCGAGGAGGGCGGAGCCGCGCCACAGGGCGAGGGCGGCCTCCAGGGTGTCGATGGCACGGGCGGGGTCCGCCGCGGCCAGGTCGGCCCCGGCGCCGGCGAGTCCGAGGAAGCGCTGGGCGTCCACGGAGTCGGCCGGGATGTCGAGCAGGTAGCCGTTGCCGGCGGTCCGCAGGAGTTCGGCTCCGTCCCGGTCCGTCACCACCTGGAGCAGTTTGCGGAGTCTGCGGACGTTGGCCTGGAGCGCGTTGCGGGCGTTGGCCATGGGCTGGTCGGCCCAGAGCTCGTCCACCAACTGGTCCGCGGTGATCGGCACTCCGGGGGACAGCGCGAGCATCGTGAGGACGACGCTCGCCCGCTGCGAGGTCATCGTGTAGCGCTTCCCTCCATGGATGAGGAAAAGCGGGCCGAGAACATTGATTTCCACCGTCAGAACCCCCATGTCGACACGCGGACATGGCACATCATGCGCGAGGTCGACCGGTGCCGGGAAATACCACCTGGAACGCCGGGACATCACTCACCAGTATGACCGGAGACCCGTCGTCACCTGCGGGTTTCACCTGAAAGAAAAAACCTACAGGTGTTTCTCCGGACCTTCTCCTGCCCCGGTCCGAAGTGTTCCCCGCAGTGTGCGGAAATTCCCTGACACCATACTGACAGCTCGTCAATTGCGTGACCTGTACGGCCGGCCCGGCGGGTCTCAACTGCGATATTCGGCGGGCACTGAAAGACCTCGTACTCGTTTCCTTCCCGGCCTAGAGTCATTCTTCGGTGGCGCCCTCCCAAACTTCCACCGAAGGAGTCGTCGTGCTCAACCGAGTTGTGATCGTGGGCGGCGGAACAGCCGGCTGGATGACCGCCTCGTACTTCAAGGCCGCGTTCGGGGACCGAATCGACATCACCCTCGTCGAATCGGGCACCGTCGGAGCGGTCGGTGTCGGCGAGGCCACGTTCAGCGACATCCGTCACTTCTTCGAGTTCCTCGGACTCAAGGAGAAGGACTGGATGCCTGCCTGCAACGCCACGTACAAGCTGGCCGTGCGCTTCGAGAACTGGCGCGAGCCGGGACACTACTTCTACCACCCGTTCGAGCAGATGCGGTCCGTCAACGGCTTCCCGCTGACCGACTGGTGGCTCAAGAACGGGCCGACCGACCGCTTCGACAAGGACTGCTTCGTCATGGCGTCGGTCATCGACGCCGGACTGAGCCCCCGGCACCAGGACGGCACCCTCATCGACCAGCCCTTCGTCGAGGGCGGGAGCGAGATGCAGGGCCTGACGATGTCGGAGCACCAGGGCAAGACGCAGTTCCCCTACGCCTACCAGTTCGAGGCCGCGCTCCTGGCCAAGTACCTCACCCGCTACTCCGTGGAGCGGGGTGTGCGGCACATCGTCGACGACGTGACCAAGGTGGAGCTCGACGAGCGGGGCTGGATCTCCTCCGTACGGACCGCCGAGCACGGCGACGTCACCGGTGACATGTACATCGACTGCACCGGCTTCCGCGGCGTGCTGCTCAACCAGGCCCTGGAGGAGCCGTTCATCTCCTTCCAGGACACGCTGCCCAACGACAGCGCCGTGGCGCTCCAGGTGCCCATGGACATGGAGCGGCGCGGTATCCGCCCGTGCACGACCGCGACGGCCCAGGACGCCGGGTGGATCTGGACCATTCCGCTGACCGGCCGCGTCGGCACCGGGTACGTGTACGCCAAGGACTACCTGTCCCCCGAGGACGCCGAGCGCACCCTGCGGGAGTTCGTGGGGCCGGCCGCGGCGGACGTCGAGGCGAACCACATCCGCATGCGGATCGGCCGCAGCAGGAACTCGTGGGTGAAGAACTGCGTGGCCATCGGCCTGTCCAGCGGGTTCGTGGAGCCGCTGGAGTCGACCGGCATCTTCTTCATCCACCACGCCATCGAGCAGCTCGCCAAGAACTTCCCGGGCGAGGACTGGAACCCGGCCCACCGCGACCTCTACAACAACGCCGTCTCCCATGTCATGGACGGTGTAAGGGAGTTCCTGGTGCTGCACTACGTGGCGGCCAAGCGCACGGACACCCCGTACTGGCGCGACGCCAAGACCCGCGCCATACCGGACTCGCTGGCCGAGCGGATCGAGAGGTGGAAGGTCCAGCTGCCCGACAGCGAGTCGATATACCCGCACTACCACGGCCTGCCGGCGTACTCGTACATGTGCATCCTGCTGGGCATGGGCGGTATCGACCTCGCGCCCTCCCCGGCGCTCGCCCTGTCCGACGACACCGCGGCGCGCCGGGAGTTCGAGCTGATCAGGGAGAAGACCGAGCGTCTGGTCGAGGTGCTGCCGAAGGCGTACGACTACTTCACCCGGCTGGGCTGACGGCGGCGGGCGGGGAAGGACTCTCCGTGATGGACGTCCTCAACCTGTGGCCACGGCTCCCGCACGCCGTCGCGGTCCTGGGCGTGGTGGCGGTGATCGCCTACGCGGGCAGACGGGCCGCGCGGCTCGTGCGCCAGCCGGTGGTGGTCGGAGAGGTGACCCTCGGTCTCCTCGCCGGTCCCGCCGTGCTCGCCCTGGCGGGCAGGCCGGCCTTCGAGGTCATGCTGCCCGACCCCGTCCTGCACCTCGTCGGCTTCGTCGCCGAGGCGGGCCTGGTGTTCTACCTGGTCGGTCTGGCCCATGAACTGCGGGCCGGGCCGTCCGGGCCGGACCGCCGGGGCGCGACGGCACTGACGCTGGGCGCCCTGCTCGCGCCGCTGTTCACCGGTCTGCTGCTCGTCGGCTGGGTCCAGCTCACCGACGACGCGGCGGCCCGTGGGAACGCGCCGCTGCCGGCATTCGCCCTGATGGTCTCGGTGGCGATGTCCGTCACGGCGGTTCCCGTGCTCGCCAGGATCCTCGCGGAGCGCGGGATGTCCCACTCGACGGCGGGCCGGGTGGCGATGACCTCCGCGATCGTCATCGACGCCGTCGCCTGGATCCTGTTCACCGCCTCCGTCACCCTCGCCTCCGGTGACACCGCGGGGCTGCTCCGCTGCCTCGGGGCGGTCGCCCTGGGGCTCGGGTGCGCCGCCGCGCTGGGGTGGCTCCTGCGCACGGGGGCGGCGCGCCGGGGGGCCGCGCGCTTCCCCCTCGTCGCCGCGGTCCTCCTCGGCGGCGCCGCCCTCACGGTGGCGCTCACCATGAAGGACCTCGGCATGACCGCCATCCTCGGGGCCGCCATGGTCGGTTTCGCCGTCCCCGGGGGCGGCTCCGAACCCTGGACGCGGGTGGTGACGGCCGTGTCGGAGGCGGGGCGGGCGCTCGTCCCCACGTTCTTCGTGGTGTCGGGGATCGCCCTGCTCGACGACGTCTCCCCGGCCGCGTCCTGGACGCTGATCGCCTGGACCGTCGCCCTCGGCTGTCTCGGCAAGGGCGTCGGCTCCTACGTCGGGGCCCGCCTCGACGGCCGGCCGCCGCGCCTGGCGGGACGGATCGCCGTCCTGATGAACACCCGTGGTCTGACCGAACTCGTCGTCGTCCAGGCCGCCTACGCGGCGGGCATCCTGTCCGCCGCCATGATGCTGGCCCTGACGGTGATGGCCCTGGTGACCACGGCCATGACGGGCCCGCTGCTGGACCTCCTCGACCGCGGGGAGCGCGCGTCACGTGCCGAGCCGGTTCCCCTCACGACGACAGAAAGCAGCAGACGATGACCGATCCCGCCGTCCGGACCCCGCCCGCCCCGCAGGCCACCGCCGGCGGGTTCCGCGCGATGATGAGCGGCTTTCCCACCGGCGTGTGCATCGTCACCTGCGCGGATCCCGACGGCACCCCGCGTGGGATGACCTGCTCCTCCCTGTGCAGCGTCTCCGTGGAGCCGCCGACCCTGCTGGTGTGCCTGCGGGCCGGCAGCCCCACGCTGCGGGCGGTCCTCGACACCGGCGGGTTCACCGTGAACCTGCTGCACGACGGGGCGCGGGAGGCCGCCGAGCTGTTCGCCTCCGGGGACCCGGAGCGCTTCGGGCTCATCCCCTGGGAGCGGTCCCCGGAGGCGGCGGGGCCGCATCTGGTCCGGGACGCCCACACGATCGCGGACTGCGAGGTGACGTCGACCCAGCGGACCGGCGACCACGTCACGGTGTTCGGTGAGGCCCGCGCCATCCGCCGGGAGCAGGACCGCCCGCCGCTCCTCTACGGACTGCGGCAGTTCCGCTCCTGGTCCGCCTCCTGACCCGCGCGCTCGTACGGGGACCCGCCCGGCCTCGTGGCCGGGCGGGTCCCCGTACGAGGCGGCGCGGGGCGGTCCGCCGGCTCAGACGGCGGGCAGCACGGCGGCGCGGGCCGGCGGCTCGCGCCGGAGGCCTCGCGGGCCGGAGACCGGGCGGGCCGGGCGGCCGTCGAGCAGGGCGAGACCGAGCGGGGACACGGAGTGCAGCATCGAGTTGCGGACCCTGCGGCTGGTGATGAGGCCGGTACGCCGCAGCACGGCGGCGTGCTGGCTGGCTCCGGCCCGTGAGATGCCGAGCCGGTCGGCCAGTTCGGAGGTGGTGCACGCGGCGCGCAGCACCCGGAGGGCCGCCGCCCGGGTCTGGCCGACCAGCGCGCCGAGCGCCTCGGTGGTCTCGTCGGGTTCCGCCCACAGCACCGCGGCCTCGTGGGGGCGCGGTGGGGCGGAGACCACGAGGGTCGGCCGGCCGCTGCCGTCCTGGGGCCAGATGAGCTGTCCGGGGCGGTGGTTGAGGAAGACGGACGGGGCGAGCACCAGGCCCCGGCCGCCGAGCACGATGTCGCCCTCGGGGCCGCCGGGGATCTCGAGGACGGGTGAGGTCCAGGTGATCCGGGGGTGGGCCGTGGAGAGCAGCTGTTCCACTCCCCCGGCCATCACGGCCCGGCCGCGTGCCTCGCAGTCCGTCTCCAGGTACTCCAGGACCTTGTCCCAGTAGGGGGCGACGGCCGCGCGCCAGACGTCCGACAGCTCGGGCCCGTGCGCCGGCCCGGTGGGGCCGGGGCCGGCGGGTGCCGCCCGGCCGTGGGGTGTCGCCTGGCCGTGGGGTGTCGTGCGGGCGGCCTCCGTACCGCCGTACTCCAGTGCGCGGCGGACCAGTTCGTCGGCCTCGGCGCCGGGCCCCTGCCCGGGGCGCGGCGGCGGCAGGCGTTTGCCCACCTGTCTGCGCCATCCCGCGTACGGGGCGCCGACCCCGCGGCCGAGGAGGACCGCGGCGAACGCCGTCTCGACGAGCGGTCCCGCGCTGGTTCTCAGCCGGGTACGTGCCAGGTCAGCACCGGAGAAGTGGATACGTTGCACGGTGAGGGCCCCCGGTTCTCCGCGGCGTGAAGGTGGACGGGCACGTCCGTCCGCCAAGGACGGCTGCGGCGCGCGGGGCGACGCGTCGGTTCATGCTCGGCGCGGCCGCTGACGCGTCACTGACCGCCCTCTGACGCGAGGGCGTACTCGCCCCTGAGCGAGGCGTCGCTCTGCACGGCGGCGAGGACCCCGGCCACGTTCAGCCGGACGTCGAACGGGACGAGCTCGAAATAGCGCAGCGCCTTGCCGTCCTCGGAGAGTTCGAGGGTGCCGACCACGATGCCGGCCTTTTCCAGCCGCTCCAGGTGCATGTAGAGCAGGGGCCGTGAAATCACCAGGCACCGGGCGAGTTCGCTCACGTACCGGCGGTCCTTGGCCAGCTCGGCGACGATCCGGAGGCGCTGCGGGTGTCCGACGGCAGAGAGAACAACGAGGAGTTCCTCACCGGTCATGACCCATCTCCCACCGTTGGGAACGTTCCTGGCGAGTCCTTCCCGCCCCGGCCACTGTAAGCGATTCCCACGTCAGGAGGTATCTCTGAATCTCACGGCTCAGGGATGAAGGATTCATACGGGGAGCGTGGGTGAATTCACGTGGTCAAGCCATCGATCGGCCATCCGGAAGGAGCGGAGAGCAATACGGAATTCGGCAGTCCATTCGGAATGTCCATTTCCGATTGTATGGCGCGTGTGAACCGCGGACCCTCCCCGTCTCCATGAGAAGTTCACACCCGCACAGTGATTCCCACACTGTTCCGTTCCGGCCCGCCCGGTGCAGAATTACCCCGGAAATCGGCTGACAAAGACTTGGAGAGTGGAAGACATGACGATCGCCGTTGCCACACCCAGCCGCTTCGGCGAGACGACCACCGCAGGCGCACCCCGGCCCGCCGTGCGCCGACTCGTGATCGAGGACCTCGACGCCATGCCCGACCACCAGGGTGCCGCACTGCTGAGCATCTGCATCGTCGCGGCTCCCGCCGCCGACGCCACCACCGCTCCCGTACCGGCCGCCTAGGCACCGAGGACGGGGCGGCATGGTCGACGAGGAAGGCGGCGGGGCCCCCGCCGCCACGGCTCGGCTCGGTTTCCGGAGTCATCTGCGGGCCACCGTCGTTCCCGGCGAGGCCGTGTACCTCGTCTCGCACCGCGGGGTCACCGCGCTCCACGGTGACCCCGCTGAGGTGTTGGCACCTCTGCTCGACGGGAGCCGCAGCCCGGCCGACGTCCTGCGGGAGGCCACGTCCTCGCTCACGGCGGACGAGGCGCTGCACGCGCTGCGGGCCCTGGAGGCCTCCGGTCTGCTGACGCTGCGGCCCGCGCCCGCCGGTCCCCCGGCCGTCCCCCACCGGCCGGATCCCGCCGCCGAGGCGTACTGGGACCTGGCCGGCCTCGACGGCGCCCGGGTCCGCGCCGCCCTGACCCGGAGTGCCGTGCACGTCGTCGGGGTCGGCGACGTCGACCCCGACGAGCCGCGCGACGCCTGCCGCGCCTCCGGGCTCGGCCTCGCGCGCTCCGCCGAGGACGCCGACCTCACCCTCGTCGTCTGCGACGACTACCTGTCCCCGCGGCTGCACGAGATCGACGCCGCCCACCGTGCGGCCCGCCGGCCCTGGCTGCTGGCCGGCGTGGGCTCCACCGCCAGTTGGGTCGGTCCGCTGATCCGACCGTACGAAGGGCCCTGCTGGCACTGTCTCGCCCACCGGCTGCGGGGGCACCGCCGCTCCGAGGAGCCGCTGCGGCGCGCCCTCGGTCTGACCGGCCCGCCGCCCCGTCCGCACGCGACCCTTCCGGCGGGCCGGGCCCTCACCGTCCACCTCGCGGTGGTGGAGGCCGCGAAGTGGCTCGCGGGCCTGCGCCACGGGGCCCAGGACTCCGTGTACGTCCACGACACACTCGGACCACGCGCCTCCGCCCACCCCGTCGTCCGGCTGCCGCAGTGCGTGGCGTGCGGCGATCCCGGGCTCGTGGCCGCGCGGGTGTGCCGTCCGTTCGTCCCCCGGCCCCGCCCCAAGACGGCGCAGGACCTCAACGGGCACCGGGCGCTCACCGCCGAACGGATGCTGGAGCGGTACGGGCCCCTGGTCGACCCCGTCACCGGGATCGTCAAGGAGATCCGCAGCGCCCCCGGCAGCCCCGACTTCGTGCACGCCTACCTGGCCGGGCAGAACCTGGCCATGCGCAGCCCGACCCTCACCGGGCTGCGCGCCGGACTGCGCGCCCTCAGCGGCGGCAAGGGGCTCACCGAGACGGAGGCCCGGGTCAGCGCGCTGGGCGAGGCGGTGGAGCGCTACAGCGGCACCCGGCAGGGCGACGAACCGGTGGTGCGCGACTCCTACCGCGGGCTCGGGCCCGCCGCCGTCCACCCCCACAGCAGCCAGCTCTACCACGAGCGCCAACTGCGCGACCGCGGCGGCTGGAACGCCCGCGGCTCCCGGCTCCAGTACGTCCCGCCGCCCTTCGACGAGACCCTGCCCACCGACTGGACGCCCGTGTGGTCGCTGACCGAGGGGACCCAGCGGCTGCTGCCCACGTCGATGCTCTACTTCAGCGAGGAACCGTCACCGGACGGTCTGTTCGCCGACTCCAACGGCAACGCCGCGGGCAGCAGCCCCGAGGACGCCCTCGTCCAGGGCTTCCTGGAGCTGGTCGAACGCGACGCGGTGGCCCTCTGGTGGTACAACCGCACCCGGCAGCCGGCGCTCGACCTCGACGCGTTCGCGGAACCGTACCTCGGCCGGATCATCGACGGCTACGGCTCCCTCGCCCGGGAGGTGTGGGCCCTCGACCTCACATCGGACTTCGGCATCCCGGTGGTGGTGGCCCTGTCCCGGCGTACGGACAAGCCGGGTGAGGACGTCCTCTTCGGCTTCGGCGCCCACTTCGACCCCCGGGTCGCCCTGCGCCGGGCACTCACCGAGATGGGCCAACTGCTGCCCCTGGTGGCCGGGGTGACGCCGGAGGGCACGGGATACCGGATCGACGACCCCGACGCGCTCGACTGGTGGCGGCACGCCACCAGGGCCGGACGGCCGTACCTGGCGCCCGACCCCGGCCTGCCGCCGCGCGGCCCGGACGCCTGGACCTACCGGCCCACCACCGACCTCCACGAGGACGTCACGACGATCACGGAGACCGTACGGGAGCGGGGCATGGACCTGCTCGTCCTCGACCAGACCCGGCCCGATCTGGAGCTCCCCGTGGTGAAGGTCATCGTCCCCGGGATGCGGCACTTCTGGGCCAGGTTCGCCCCCGGCCGGCTCTACGACACCCCCGTCGCCCTCGGCAGGCTCACCACCCCTACTCCTTATGAGGAGTTGAACCCCGTCCCGCTGTTCGTCTAGCCCCTCGTAGTCGCTCCGGTGTTCGCGTTCACCACATACACTCGGCTCCGCATGCCCGCACCACGGGAGCATCAGAGGACACGGACAGGGCAACAACGGGCGGACGAACGAATGCCACGTCACGACGAGCACGACGCACACCAGGACGCGTTACCGGCGGCGGGCGGCGCCACGGCGTCACCGCCCGACGTCCAGGACCTGCCCGCCCCCCGGCTGGCCCGCACCGTCCTCACGGTCGCCCTGCTCGGCTATCTGAGTGTGACGGCCCTCAATCTCGCCGGCGAACAGCTCCACCTTCCCCAGCTGATCACCTCCGTCGTCTGCCTCGTCCTCATCTTCTGCCTCCAGCTGGGTCATTCACGCCCGGGAGCGCGCCGGGCCCCGGTCCGGCAGCGGGCGACGACCCTGTCGGCACAGGCGCTGCTGACCTACCTGCCGATCGCGGTGTTCCACTCCCAGTGGGGAGCCATGGCGGGCTTCCTCGCCGGCTCCCTGCTGCTGCTCCTGCCGAGCAGGTGGGGCTGGCCCGCGTACGGCCTCGTGGGACTCACCATGCTCGTCCCGCCGACCCTGGACGGGCTCTCCCTCCAGGAGACCGTCTACCTCTGCCTCTCCACGCTCCTGACCGGGCTCGTCGTCTTCGGTCTGTCCCGCATGACCGAACTCGTCCTGGCCCTGCACGAGACACGGGGCCAGCTCGCGGGCATGGCCGTCACCAAGGAACGGCTGCGGTTCGCCCGCGATCTGCACGACCTCCTCGGTTACAGCCTCTCCGCGATCACGCTGAAGAGCGAGCTCATCCACCGTCTGATCCCCACCCATCCGGAACGCGCGATGGACGAGGTGAGCGAGGTCCTCACCATCTCGCGGCAGTCCCTCGCCGACGTCCGGTCCGTCTCCAGCGGGCTGCGCCGCATGTCCCTGGAACAGGAGTTGGGGGCGGCAAGGTCCCTGCTCCAAGCCGCGGACGTCGACGTACGCACCGACATCCGGCTGAGCGGGCTCGACCCGCAGGTGGACTCCGTGCTCGCCGCCGTGCTCCGCGAAGCAGTAACGAATCTGCTGCGTCACTCCCGCGTCGGCACCTGCACCCTCGAAGCCGTCGCGGAGGACGGCTGGGTCCGGCTCACCGTGGTGAACGACGGCGTGGACCCCGACTACCGGGACGAGTCGCCGGACAGCGGCAGCGGCCTCGGCAACCTCAGGGCACGGCTCCGGTCGGCCTCCGGCAAGCTCACCGTCTCCCGGCGCGCGGGAACCTTCCGTCTGACGGCCGAGGCTCCGGCCCATCCCCTCCCCCGCCTCGCCACCCCCGACGACGGCCCGCGTCCCCTCGGGGACCCGGCCCTCTGAGGCGTCCCCCACCCTTTCCCGCGAGCCGCCGACGGCCGAGACCCGGCCGGAAAGGACATTCATCATGCCGATCCGCATCCTGCTGGCCGAGGACATGAACATGGTGCGCGGAGCGCTCGTGGCCCTGCTGAACCTGGAGGACGACCTCGAAGTCGTCTGCGAACTCGAACGCGGCGACCACATCCTGCCGTCCGCCCTCGAACACCGCCCGGACGTCGCCATCATCGACATCGACCTGCCCGGCACCGACGGACTCACCGCGGCCGCCGGTCTGCGCGAACAGCTCCCGGAGTGCCGGACCCTCATCCTCACCAGCCTGGGCCGTCCCGGAGCGCTCCGCCGCGCCCTCGCCGCCCAGGTCGCCGGTTTCCTGCTCAAGGACGCCCCGCCGCACGAACTGGCCGAGGCGGTACGGAGCGTGGCGGCCGGCCGCCGGGTGATCAACTCCCAGCTGGCGCTCTCCGCCTGGAGCAGTTCGCAGAGTCCGCTGACCAGCCGGGAGACGGAGGTGCTGCGTCTGGCCGCCGAGGGCCTCGAACCCGTCGAGATCGCGGACGGGCTCGGGCTCTCCCTCGGCACGGTCCGCAACTACCTGACCTCCGTGGTGACCAAGCTGAACGCGCGCAACCGCGTGGACGCCATCAAGATCGCGCAGGACGCCGACTGGCTGCTCTGACCGGCGCTCCGGTGGACGGGGTCAGCGGGCGCCGAAGACCTGCGTCCAGTACGGGCCGCCGTCGGTGTGGATGCCGACGCCGATCTCCTTGAAGTCGCAGTTGAGGATGTTCGCGCGGTGACCGGGGCTGTTCATCCACGCCTCCATGACCTGCTCCGGGGTGCTCTGCCCCTTAGCGATGTTCTCGCCGTACGTCGACCACGGGTAGCCCGCGGCCGTGACGCGCTCCCCCGGGCCGTCGCCGTCGGGGTCGGTGTGGTCGAAGAAGTCCCGGGCGGCCATGTCGTCGGAGTGGCCCTGGGCCGCCCGCGTCAGGGTGGCGTTGTGGCTGAGGGGCCCGCAACCCGCCTTGGCCCGCTCGGTGTTGACCAGTGCGATCACCTGGTCCGCCGCCGAGGACCGGCCCGTGTCCTGCTGCGGGCCGCCGCCCGGACCGGCGTCCGTACCGCCGGTGGGGGCCGCGGAGCTCGGCGGCGCGGAGGCCGTGGCGTCGGAACCCGCGGCCGGGGTGGTGCGCCGCGGTGCGGGCGTCGTCGTGGCGGGACGGGGCTTCGCGGCGGGCGTGGACGTGACCCGCTGGGGAGCGCGCGGCGACGGGGAGGCCGACGCGGGGGCGGATTTCGGGGCGGGAGCCGAGACCGGGGCGGAGGGGGATCCGTACGGGGTTCCGGAGGCGGTGGACGGGGAGGCCGTCAGCGTGCCCGGTTCGTTCGCCAGGGGAAGGTCGAGGCCCGGCGCGGCGGCCCGGTTCACCTCCAGGAGTTCCCCCCCGTTGCGCCCGGCGTGCAGCGCGAAGGCCCCTCCCGTCACCGCGACGACGGCGAACCCGGCCGCGACGACGGCGCGGCGGCGGCTGCGCTCGTCGGCCTGGCGGCGCCGTCGACGGGCCGCGCGGGTGCTGCGGCGGCCGGCCGTCGCCGGGGCGGTGGCGGTGTCGCGTTCCAGGAAGGCGGAGGAGCCGACGAGATCGGGGAGGACGGCGAAGGGCTCCGTGGGGGCCGGGGGCGCCCCGGCGGGCACGGCCGCGTCGGCTCCGGTGAGGCAGGGGGCGCAGTGGGCGACGTGCCGGGCCAGCTCGTCCCGCCACGGGCCGCTCGGGTGGCCGTCCCAGGTGGCGGCCCGCTGGTGGAGGCCGTGGCAGCGGGGCGGGCGGGCGAGGGCCTCGGTGACGGACCGGGCGGCGTCCAGACGTACGCGTACCGACTCCATCCGTATCGCGGTGTCGTCCAGGGACCAGTTCAGCGCGGCCGCCGTCTCGTAGCGGCTCATGTGTCCCTCCTCCTCCAACGATCCCAGGGCCGCCATCACGGCGTCCTCGAGGTCCAGCCAGCTGAGGGCCACGGCGGCGTCGGAGCCGGGGGCGGCGGGCGCGTGGAAGAGGGTGCTCTGCAGGGCGATCGCGACGAGCCAGGGGCGGAACGACTCCGGGGAGGGGTGGGCGCCCGGCGCGAACCTGGCGCGGCTGGCCGTGTCCCGTACGACGGCGTGCACGGCCGCGTCGGCACCCGGCCGGCCGGCGAGAGCGCGCGCCGCGAGGGCGTGGACGAGCGGCTGATGGGCGTCGAGGAGGTGCTCGCGCGCCCGGGACGGGTCGTACTGCGCCGCCCGTATCGGCTCCGCATCCGTCAGCTGCTCAAAACTCGTGGTTCGCCGCACGCCGTCCGTCCTTCGCTTGCTCTTGTGGAGTTCCCTGCGCAGGGGAGAGCCTGCGCCAGGGGCGGCGATAACGGAAAGGGGCGGACGGCGGCAGTGAGGTGGGTCACAGGAGCGGTACCCGGTGGCACCGCCGACCGGGGACGTCAGCAGGTGCGCGGGGCCACCGGGCCGGCCTCGTCGGCAAGGACGACGAGCTGGGCGCGGTCACGGGCGTGGATCGTCACGGCCCGCCGCACCCGCTGACGGCCGTGGGTCGTCGGCTCCTTGGCACCTACCTCGACCAGGAACTGTGCAGCTCGGCCTTGCCGAAGAGGAGGGCGTAACCGGAGGGGAGTTGGCCGATGATGCGGTCCACGAGTTCCGGTCCGGCGAGCTGGGAGACGGCGGCGAGGACCGCGCCCACGTTCCAGCGGGAGGTGGCGGGAGTGCTGCCGGTGCGCCGGGCCAGGTCCTTGACGAACTCCCAGCCGGTCAGGGGTGCGGTGGCGGGGACCTGGGCGGTGAGGACCAGGGCGGCCTCGACGGGGAGGCGGGACGCGAGTTCGACCCGTTCGTCGCCGACGAGCTGGCGCCCCAGCGCGGCGAGTACGGAGTGGACGACTTCCTCGGCGCGCTCGCGCGTCGGGTAGGCGCCTTCGTAGCGCACCCGTTCGAGCATGCGGGTGTAGGACGCCGCGCCGGTGACGCCGCCGGGCGCCGGGGCTGCCATGGTCTCGGTCTGCAGAGTCATACCGGTGGAGATCGCCGTTCTCTTCGGGCCCGGTCGGCGGACCGGGCGGTGCGAACACGTTTCACGGGGTGTCGGTCGGCCGGACGGGGTGCGGCCGACCGAAGAGGAGGTCGAAGCCGGGTGGGAGCTGGAGGAGTATCCGGGCGGTCAGGTCCTCGCCGGCCGCGTCGGCGGCGACGCTGAGGACGGCGCTGACGTCCCAGGCCGCGGTGCGCTCGGTGGCGCCTTCGATCCATGCGGCCGTGGCGCGCACGAACCGCTCGGGCGAGAGGGGCTCGGTGGCCCGGAGCGGGTTGAGCAGCACGACGGCGAAGGTCTCCGGCAGCCGGGCGGCGAGTGCGGCCCGCACGTCACCGACCAGATGGGCGCCGAGCAGCGCGAGCACGGTGCGGGCCGCGCGTTCGGCCTCCTGGGGTGTGCGGTAGTCGCCGCGTTCCGTGACCTTGTCGAGGAACGCCTGCCATCGCAGTGTCATCACGGCCCCCTTCGCGTGAGAGAGGGATACGGGGTCGCGGAGGACGGAGGAGGGGGAGAGGCCTCCGCCCTCCGCTCCCGGGTTTCGTCGCGGCTCGGCCGCGCATCGGGCGGGCTCAGGGCTCTACCGCTGAGCGGGCCGGCTCGGAGCTCATCCGGTGATCGGGCCGGCTCAGGGCTCAGCCGGTGGTCGGGCCGTTCGGGGCTCTACCGCTGATCGGGCCGACTCAGGGGCCGGCCGCGGATCGGCCGGCCTGCGGCTCGGCCGCCGATCGGGCCGACCCAGTCCTCAGCCGCTGATCTGCCGGCGGCTGTCCCCGCCGCCGATGCTGATCTTGCGGGGCTTGGCGCGCTCGGCGATCGGGATGCGCAGCGTGAGCACTCCCGCCTCGTAGTCGGCCGTGATCTTCTCGGTGTCGAGGGTGTCGGCCAGCATCAGCTGCCGGGAGAAGACACCGAGGGGCCGCTCGGACAGTTCCATCTGGACGTCGTCGGCCTTGGCGACGGGTCGGCGCTCGGCCTTGACCGTCAGCATGTTCCGCTCGACGTCGATGTCGATCGCGTCCGGCGAGACGCCGGGCAGGTCGAGGGCGATGACATAGACGTCACCTTCGCGGTAGGCGTCCATCGGGACCGCCGAGGGTCGTGACCAGGTCCCGGGGGCACCCGCCAGCTGCTGGGCGAGACGGTCGAGTTCGCGGAACGGGTCGGTGCGCATCAACATCGCGAAACACCTCCAGTCAGGATCAGGCAGTGACTGCCAATGCGCTTCATCTGACACCGTTGTACCATGTCATCCAAACGACGACAAGTTTCATGTCAACGAATGGATGACATGGAGGAGAGGAGTCGATTCCGTGACAGGAGCGGACCAACCGGTCGCTTTCCGTGCGGCCCTCGCGGCCCTCGCGGAGATCGACGAAGCCGTACGGGCAGCCCGATCCGCGACCGCCCCGGACGCCGCGCCGGGCGGGTCCTCGGAGGAGGCGCTCACCGCCCTCCTCCTCCTGCGCGAGCTGCGGGAACAGCTCGCCGCCTGGGAGCCCGGGTTCATCGAGGCGGCCCGGGACGCCGGCGCCAGCTGGGCCGAGCTCGCCCAGCCCCTCGGCGTCACCAGCCGGCAGGCCGCCGAGCGCCGCTATCTGCGGGTACGGCCCGGCGGCCCCGGCACCACCGGGGAGCAACGTGTCCAGGCCACCCGCGACCGGCGCGCCGCCGACCGCTCGGTCACTGCCTGGGCCCGGGGGAACGCCGCCGAGCTGCGCCGCCTCGCCGGACAGATCACCGCCGTCGACGGCCTCCCCGCCCCCGCGAGGAACGCCCTGTCCGAGGCGCTGGCGAGCAGCGATCCGGCCCTGCTCCTGGAGCCGCTCAGCCGCACCCTCACCCATCTCGCGCCCGCGCACCCCGACCTGGCCGAGCGCGTCGACACGCTCACCGACCGCACGGCCCATCTCCGTCAGGAGAGCGCCCAGCGCCGCTCGGGCACCCCGCAGCCGTGATCGTCCGAACCCGGGGGGTGTGAGGCCGGCGTTCGGGGGCAGGGGATGAGCAGAGCGAGAGCCGCCGCCGCGGTCCCCCCCTTCCCGCGGGCGGCGGCTCTCCTCAAGCGGGGGCTCCGGATCGCACGGAGGAGTCACCCGCCCCGAGGTCCCGGAGCGGGCTCAGTCGAGGCAGAACTCGTTGCCCTCGACGTCCTGCATCGCGAGGCACGACTCGTTGTCGTCGTCGGCGGGCAGGAGTTGCACCCGTGTCGCGCCGAGCGCCGTCAGGCGCGCGCCTTCGGCCTCCAGCCTGGCCAGGCGTTCCTCACCCACGAGTCCGGTGGCGACGCGCACGTCGAGGTGCAGCCGGTTCTTGACGGTCCTGCCCTCGGGGACGCGCTGGAAGTACAGCCGGGGGCCGGCCCCCGAGGGGTCGACGCACGCGAACCAGGCGTCCCGGTCCTCGGGCGGCAGCGCCTGGTTGTAGGCGTCCCACGTGGCGAAGCCCTCGGGCGGAGGAGGTACGACGTACCCCAGCACCTCGCACCAGAAGCGGGCGACGCGCTCGGGTTCCGCGCAGTCGAAGGTGACCTGGAAGTGCTTGACCGACGCCATCGGACCACCGTAACAGGGGGGCTTGGCAGCTCAGTTCCCGCTCCCGCTCCCCCGTACGAGCATGCCCGCCGCCGCCAGGTACTCCAGGATCTCCCGCGTCACCGTCCGCGGCAGGGGCAGTGCCCGGGCCACCGCCTCCGGTGTGACGGCGGCGGCCAGCATGGCGACCACCCACATCGGCTCGGGGCGGTGCAGCAGCACCCGGTGCTGCGCCCCGCCCCGTTCGAGCCGGAAGCCCTTGGCTTCCAGGAGCAGTGTCACGCCCCGGTGCAGCCGGACCGGTTCCGTCTCCCCCAGTCTCGGGAGCACGAACACCGCGGGCCTGGTGAGCGGGAGCACCGACAGGAGCGGACCGCGCAGGTCCGCCAGTCCCAGGGTGCGCACGATCAGATGGGACAGCCGCCGAAGGGCGGGCAGGAGGATGAGGTACAGGCCGGCGCCGAGCATCGGAACGCCGGGCGTCGACTCGATGTTGCTCAGCAGGACGGGCCCGAGCTCCATCCGGTAGAGGGCCTCGCGCAGCACCGGATGCGCGTCCCCGATGCGCTCGTCGCCCCAGGGACCGACGAGCAGGAGGCCGCCGCCGTCCTCCCGCTCGATGGCGACGTCTTCTCGCAGGGACCACAGGTGTACGGTCCCGGGTTCGCCCTCACTCCGCACGAGTAGTCCTCGACTTGACGCCACGATCTCGTCGAGTATCCGGCCGGAGGGCGTGGGGCCGGTAGCCACGCATTCACGTATCCGTCGTGAATTTCTCATACGCCTCCCGGTGTCCGGCCTCGTCCTCGGGTTCGCCGGCCACCGGGAGGATCCGCTCGGTGCGGGTCCTCGCCGGCGCGTCGACCCCGCGGGCGGTCCGCGGGACTCCGACCGTTTTCGACTGGGAATCGGGGGCACAGGAAGGGGGCAACTCCCCAGCATGTGCCCGTTCGGGGCGGAACGGGTCGTCCCTTCCGCATATCCCGCGGCTACTTCTGAGTCACCCGGATGATCGGGTAGCGTCCGGAGCTGCTTAGTCCGCTTCGATGCTCCCGCCCGCCTTGAGGACCCCATGCCCGCCAGTGAGATCCCCGCCCGCAGTGCCCACCGGGGGCGCAGACCCATGAGCGCGTCCGGCTCGCGTCCCGCCCGGCTCGCGCCGTCTCGAATACCGACGGGCGGAGCTCTGGTCTCTTGAGGTTCCGGATCAGACGCCCCGGCAACACGCCCGTTCCGCCCTCCCCGGAGGACCAGGACCGGGAGCAGGAGCACGCACCCGCACCGGCCGAGTACCTCCTTGAGCCGGAGCCGGCCGAACCACCCCTCTCCCCCCACGAGATCGCGCTCATACGCGCCTCCGTGGCGGTGGTGGAGCCGCTGGCCGCCGACATGACCGTCTACTTCTACGCGATCCTCTTCGCCCGCCACCCCGAGGTGCGCCCCCTGTTCCCACCGGGGATGGACGCCCAGCGCGGCCGCCTCCTGCGCGCCCTGCTGCGGATCGTCGACCTCGTCGACGATCCGGAGAGCCTCGTCCGCTTCTGCGGCCACCTCGGACGTGACCACCGCAAGTTCGGCACGCTCCGGGACCACTTCCCCGCCGTCGGCGAATGCCTCCTCGCCTCGCTGGCCCGCTACGCAGGTCCCGCCTGGACCCAGGACATCGCCGACGCGTGGACCAAGGCGTACGGAGTGGTCGCCGACGTCATGATCGGCGCGGCCGAGGAGGACGCGAGGACCCGGCCCGCCGTCTGGCCCGCCACGGTCGTGCACCGCGTCCCCTGCGGGCCCGGCATCGCCGAGGTCACCGTGCGCCCCCACACGCCCTACGAGTACGCCGCCGGGCAGTACGTCAGCGTCGAGACCCCCTGGCACCCCAAGCAGTGGCGCTCCTACTCCCCCGCCAACGCGCCCCGCGAGGACGGCACCCTCACCTTCCACGTACGGGCCGTTCCCGGCGGCACGGTCAGCACCGCGCTGGTGCACCGGGCCGTCCCGGGCGACGTGGTCCGGCTGGGCGCGCCCATGGGCGACATGGTGCTGGACGCCGCCGTCCACAACGACCTGCTGTGCGTGGCGGGCGGCACCGGCCTCGCCCCGATCCGCGCGCTCGTCGAGGAGGTCGCCCGGCGCGGCGGCCGGCACCAGGTGAACCTCTTCCTCGGCGCCCGCACCGGCGCCGAGCTGTACGGGGTCGATGACATGCTGCGCATGGCCCAGCGCCACCACTGGCTGACGGTCAGGGGCGCGGTCTCCGACGAGTACATCCCCGGCATCCGGGGGTCCCTGCCGCAGGTCCTCGCCGAGTACGGGCCGTGGTACCAGCACGACGTCTTCCTCAGCGGTCCGGTCCCGATGGTGACGTCCGCGAGGCAGACGCTCACCCTCACCGGTACGTCACCGGACCGCATCCACCACGACCCGTTCGACGTCTCCGCCCTGGCCACCACCTGAGGCCCCCGTCCCCGTCCGTCCCTCCCCTCCCCTCCCCCCACCATCCCTGCCAGGAGCAACCCCGTGTCTTCGCACCCGACGCCCTTCGGTTCAGCAGGTGAACACCTCCTGCAGCAGCAGCTGGGCACCGCCGACCGCGCCCAGAGGTTCTACGACCAGCAGGTGCGTCCCTGCCTCACACCCCAGATGCGGGAGTTCATCGGCCGCCAGACGATGGTCTTCCTCGCGACGTCCGACGCACGGGGGGAATGCGACGCCAGCTTCCGGGCGGGCCCTCCGGGCTTCGTCCACGTCATCGACGACCACACCCTGGCGTACCCGGAGTTCCGGGGGAACGGGGTGCTCGCCAGCGCGGGCAACATGAGCGAGAACCCTCACCTCGGCATGCTCTTCGTGGACTTCACCCACGACCGCATCGGCCTCCACGTCAACGGGGTGTCCCGGCTGTACACCGACACGACCCTGCGCGCGCTCCACCCCGAACTGCCGTCGGACGTCGCACCCGGCCGGGGTCCCGAACTGTGGGTCCACCTCAGCATCGAGGAGGCCTACATCCACTGCTCCAAGTACATCCCCCAGCTCGCCCAGGTCCCCCAGCCCGCCCTCCACGACCCCGCCCGCCCCAAGGACGCCCACTACTTCACGGGCCCCCGCCACGCCGCGGACCCGGCCCCCCTCGAACCGGCCCCCTGGGTCCGGGCCCGCTAGGGGTCCAGGCCCACTAGGGGTCCAGGCCCGCTAGGGGTCCGGGCCTCCTAGCGGGCGGCGGCCGCCGCGATGACCGCGCGGTACCAGTGGTATGAGGCCTTGGGGGTGCGCGTCCCGGTCGGGAAGTCCACGTGCACGAGCCCGAAGCGCCTACTGTGGCCGAACGCCCACTCGAAGTTGTCCATGAGCGACCAGGCGGTGTAGCCGCGCAGGTCGACGCCGTCCGCGACGGCCTCGGAGGCCGCCCGGAGGTGGCTCTCCAGATAGGCGATCCGGTCGGCGTCGTGCACTGTGCCGTCCACGGCCGGGGGGTCGTGCTCTGCGGAACCGTTCTCCGTGATGTGGAGCGGCGGGAGGAGGGTGCCGTAGCGGTCGCGGAGGGACACGAGGAGGTCCCGAAGGGCCTCGGGGACGACGGCCCAGCCCATGGCGGTGCGGCGGACGCCGGGAAGGTCCACGCCTTCGAAGCGGTTGTCCATGGCGGTGCGCAGGGCCGGATCGGGCTCGCGCCAGGGCGCCGCCCGGACGGTGGACGGCGTGTAGTAGTTGAGGCCGAGGAAGTCCATCGGGGCGGAGACGAGGGCGAGGTCGCCCTCGCGGCGGAAGTCCTGACGCTCGATCAGTTCCCCGAAGGTGTCCGCTTCCGCGAGGGCGTAGCGGCCCGTGAGGAGCGGGTCGGTCCACATCAGGTTGCGCTGGGTCTCGGCGCGCAGGGCGGCCGCGACGTCGGCGGGGTCCTGCGTGGCCGGCGTGACGTGGTCGAGGTTGAGCGAGATCCCGGCCTCCTGGACCCCGGCGGCGCGCAGAGCGCCCAGGGCCAGGCCGTGGCCGACCAGGAGGTGGTGGGCCGCGGCGAGCGCGGGCGTCCCCTCGGAGGCTCCGGGGGCGTGCTCACCGTTGGCGTACCCCAGGAAGGCGCTGCACCAGGGCTCGTTCAGGGTGATCCACCGGGGGACGCGGTCCCCGAACCTCGCCGCGACCAGGGCCGTGTACGCCGCGAAGCGCTCGGCCGTGTCCCGGGACCGCCAGCCGCCCGCGTCCTCAAGGGGCTGGGGCAGGTCCCAGTGGTAGAGGGTGAGGACCGGTGCGATGCCGGCCTCCAGCAGGTCGTCGACCAGGCGGGCGTAGAAGTCGAGCCCCCGCGTGTTCGCCGGGCCCGAGCCCGACGGCTGGATCCGCGGCCAGGCGACGGAGAAGCGGTAGTGGGACACCCCGAGGTCCGCGAGCAGCGCCACGTCCTCCCGGTGCCGGTGGTAGTGGTCGCAGGCCGTCTCGCCGCTGCTGCCGTCCGATACGGCGCCGGCGCGCCGGGAGAAGGTGTCCCAGATCGACGGCCCTCGTCCGTCCTCCTGCGTGGCGCCCTCGATCTGGTAGGCCGACGTGGCGGCGCCGAACTCGAATCCGGGCGGAAAGGCCGGGAAATCGCTCACGGAAAGGAGAACCCTTCGTGCGGAATGGGAGAAGAGCCGGGACAAGGAGTGGGGGAGGGTGGGGAGAGAAGCGCGGTGAGCAGGTCGAGCATGAAGGAATTAAGCGGCCCGGTCCAGGGAGTTCGGATCACCGACGGGCGGTTTTACTAAACCCGGGCTTAACTGAACCCGTTTACTGGACAACGTTGTCAACCACTGGGCAGAGTGGCCCCAGCAGCCGCTACCGGGCTGGCACGAAAGGTGGAACGCGATGGTGTACGGAGCACTCGACATCGGGGGCACGAAGATCGCCGGGGCCCTCGTCGACGCCGACGGGCACCTCCTGGTGCGGGCGCAGCGGCCCACTCCGGCGCGGGGCAGCTCGGAGGAGCTGATGGGCGCCGTCTCCGCCGTCCTCGACGACCTGGCGGCACATCCGGAGTGGGCCGCGCTGTCGTGCGTCGGCATCGGCAGCGCGGGTCCCGTCGACACGGTCGCGGGCACGGTCAGCCCGGTCAACATCCCGGCCTGGCGCGCCTTCCCGCTGGTGGACCGGGTGCGCGCGCACGCGGCGGTGCCCGGAGGGATGCGGCCCGTCCTCGTCGGCGACGCGGTCGCGATGACCGCGGCCGAGCACTGGCTGGGCGCGGCCAGAGGCGTCGACAACGCGCTGTGCATGGTGGTCTCCACCGGCGTGGGCGGCGGACTGGTCCTGGGCGGGGCACTCCGCACGGGGACCTCGGGGAACGCCGGCCACATCGGTCACATCACCGTCGACCAGAACGGCCCCCTCTGCCCCTGCGGGGCACGCGGCTGCGTGGAGCGCTTCGCCAGCGGCACGGCCATCGCCGCCCACGCGCTGGAGTCCGGCTGGACCCCGGCCGCCGGGGCATCCGCGACGGCCAAGGAGGTCGAGGCGTCCGCCCGCGCGGGCGATCCCCGCGCCCTCGCCGCGTTCGACCGCGCCGGGCGCGCCCTGGCCGCGGCGATCGCGGCCACGGCGGCGCTCGTCGAACTGGACCTCGTGGTCGTCGGAGGCGGGGTCGCCCAGTCCGGGGAGACGCTCTTCGGCCCCCTCCGGCACCACCTGGCCTCGTACGCGGTACTGGACTTCACGCGCGGCGTACGCGTGGTGCCCGCCGCCCTCCGCCTCGACGCGGGCCTGATCGGAGCCGCCGCGGCGGGCGCCGCCACGGTGGGCGCAGGGCCTGCGGGCGCCGCCACGGTGGGCCCGACCCCGGCCGGCCCGTCGCGGGCGAGCACCGGGGCCGGGAGCCGGCCCACGGGCTGAGCGCTTCGGCCGGGCCGACTGGACCGGCTGGACCGGACCGACCAGGCCGACAGGACGGCTGGAGCGACCGGACCGACGAACACGCCGCACGCGTCCTACCCACCGCACGCGGCCCACCCGTCGCACGCGCCGACCCACCGCACACACCCCACCCACTGCACGCACCGCCCTCGCCCCTCCCCCCGGCCCCGTCGTCGCACCTCCTCCCGCCCTCAGGAAGAACCCGTGGACCTCCTCCTCAACACCGTCCAGTCCTACGACTGGGGCTCCGTCACCGCCCTGCCGCGCCTCCTGGGCACCGAGCCCAGCGGTGCTCCCCAGGCCGAGCTGTGGATGGGAGCCCATCCCGCCGCGCCGTCCCGGGTCCGGCGCGACCACCGCACGCTCCCCCTGGACCAGGTCATCGCGGCGGACCCGCTCGCGGAGCTGGGGGCGGCCACCCTGCGCCGGTTCGGCCCCCGGCTTCCGTTCCTGCTCAAACTGCTGGCCGCCGACGCCCCGCTCTCCGTCCAGGTGCACCCCGACCTCGCGCAGGCGCGGGCCGGTTTCGCGCGCGAAAACGCCCTCGGCATACCGACGGACGCCCCGCACCGCACCTACCGGGACGCCCACCACAAGCCCGAGATGATCGTCGCCCTCAGCCGCTTCCGGGGCCTGTGCGGCTTCCGGGCCCCCCGCGAGTGCGCCGACCTGCTCGACGCCCTCGCCGTCCCCGCCCTGCGCCCGTACGCCGAGTCGCTGCGCGCCCTCCCGGAGGAAAAGACGCTCGCGGAGGCGGGGCCCCTCCGCGAAACCGGGGCGCCCAGCGAGGCAGAGCCGCCCACCAGGACAGGAGCCCTCCCCGACACCGGAGCCCTCCCCGAGCCAAGGGCGCTCGCCGGGACCGGGGCGCTCCCCGAGACCGGAGCCCTCGCCGAGGTCTTCACCGCCTTCCTCCGACCGCCCGCGGGCCTCGTCACATCCGTCGCGGAGGCCGTCGAGGCGGCGGCCGTCCTGGCGGGCCCCCACCGGGAGGACTTCGCCGCCTACGCGACGGTCGCCCGCGCGCATCCGGGGGATCCGGGGCTGCTCGCCGCCCTGATGCTGCGCCGTGTCGAACTGGCGCCGGGTGAAGGGCTCTTCCTCGCGGCGGGGGTCCCGCACGCGTACCTCTCCGGTCTCGGGGTGGAGATCATGGCGAGCTCCGACAACGTCCTGCGGTGCGGCCTGACGTCCAAGCACGTCGACGTGGCCGAACTCCTGAAGGTGGTCCGCTTCACGGCGGCGCCGACGCGCGTCCTGACCCCCCGGGGGGAGGAAGGGGAGGAGGTGTATGCCGCTCCCGTCGACGACTTCCGGCTCTCGCGGTTCCGGCTGCGAGCGGACGGGCCGGCGAGACGCCTCGCACCCGGCCCTCCCCAGATCCTCCTGTGCGTCGACGGCGAGGCCGCCGTGACCTCGACGGCCGGCGCCGTACGCATCGGGCCCGGCCGTTCCGTGTACGTCCCCGCCGCCGCCGAGGTCGCGCTCACCGGCACGGGCACGGTCTTCCGGGGCACCGTGGGAACACCGGAAGTTCGTCGGCGGCAGCTCGACGCGGACACGAAGCCCCGGGCCCCTCACTGAACTTCACCGGTTCCGTCCGGCCTATCTCCTCGGCGCGTGGGAAAGAGTGCGCGCGACCGATGATGCCCGTGCCACCACGGCCCGCTGAGCCGGCCGTCGTACGACGGCCGGCCCCGTCCCCAGGAGAGACCCTTCCGATGCCGTACGCCGATCTGCCCCCCGACCACCCGGCCACGCGGGACGAGCCCCCGGTGGAGCCGGACGGCTTCGACGCCTTCTGGTCCGAGACCCTGCGGACGGCCCGCGCGGCCGGACGTGCCCCGGAACTCCAGCCCGTGCGGGACTCCCTCCTGACCACCGTCGACGCCTATGACGTGCGGCTCTCCGGCTGGGGCGGCCACCCGGTCGCCGCCTGGCTCGTCGTGCCGTCGGAGGCCGAGGAGCCGCTGCCGACGGTGATCACCTACCTCGGATACAGCGGCGGGCGCGGCCTGGTGACCGACCACCTCCTGTACGCGTCCGCCGGCTACGCCCACCTCGTCGTCGACAGCCGTGGCCAGGGCCATGACACCCCGGACCCCCACCCGGACACGGGCACCCACTGGGTGCACGGCTACATGACGCGGGGCATCGAGGACCCGCACGCCCACTACTACCGGCGCCTCGTCACCGACTGCGTCCTCGCCGTCGACGCCGCGCGCTCCGTCCCCCACGTGGACCCGGACCGGATCGTCGTCCAGGGCGCGAGCCAGGGCGGCGGTCTCGCCCTCGCCGTGGCAGGCCTGGCCGGTGACGACATCGCCGGCGCCCTCCCCGACGTGCCGTTCCTGTGCCACATCCGCCGGGGAGCCGAGACCGCGACCGAGGGGCCGTACACCGAGCTCGTCGACTATCTGCGCCGGCACGCCCCGCACGCGGCGGAGCGGGTCTTCACGACCCTCGCCCACTTCGACGGCGTGCACTTCGCGCGGCGGGCCACGGCTCCCGCCCTGTTCAGCGCCGGATTGATGGATCCCGTCTGCCCGCCGTCGACCGTCCTCGCCGCCTACCGGAACTACGCGGGCGAGAAGGACATCAGGGAATGGCACTTCGCCGATCACGCGGGCGGAAGGGGGGCGACGGCCGTCGAGCACCTGCGGTGGCTGCGCCGACGGGGACTCGCGCCCGCGGAGCGCTGAGAGGACCGGGACAGCGCCCGCCCGGCGGGCCGGTCGCGCATACTCCCCGTGGGCGGACGGACGAGGAGGGGCCGCACCTCCGTAGCGGTGCGGCCCCTCCTCGTCCGACCCACGGTGGCTACGTGCGCCGGGGCGGCCCGGTGGAACCGCGCGGCGTCAGCGCCGGCGTCGGGACCTGGTGGTCACCCCTGTACGTGCCCTCGATGACACCGAACAGGGAGCGCGCGACCTCCTCGCCGAACTGGTGCACGTCATGGCTCATGGCCGAGAGCGCCGGGTGGGTCAGTCGGCACAACTGGGAGTCGTCCCAGGCCAGCAGGGACACGTCGTCGGGCACGGAGAGCCCCATCTCGGCGGCCACGGCCGCCCCCGCCACGGCCATGATGTCGTTGTCGTACACGATCGCCGTCGGACGGTCGGGGCCGAGCAGCAGGCTCCTGGTCGCCCGCGCCCCCTCCTCCCCGACGAAGCCGGTCGACATCTGCAGGCGTCCGTCCAGGCCGAGTTCGGCCATCGTGGCCTCGAAGGCCGCGGCTCGGATCCCGCTGTGGCCGAGGCCCGCCGGGCCGCCGACGCGCGCGATGCGCCGGTGGCCGAGCGCGGCGAGGTAGCGCACGGCCTCCGCCGCCGCCGACGCGTCGTCCGTCCAGACCGAGGGGAACCCGCCGGTCAGCGACGGATGGCCGACGGCCACGGCGGGCATGCCCAGTGCCCGTAGCGGCCCCACCCGCGGGTCGTCGTGGTGGAAGTCGACCAGGATGGCCCCGCCGACGGTCCGGCTGCGCCACCACTCCTCGTACAGCGTGATCTCCTCCTCCAGGTCCCGCACCAGCCGCAGCAGCAGCGAGCACGAGCGTGCGGACAGGACGTCCTCGATGCCGGAGATGAACTCCATGTAGAACGGTTCGAGTCCGAGGACCCGCGCCGGGCGGCAGAGCGCGAGGCCCACGATGCCCGACCGCCGGCCGGAGAGGCTCCGCGCGGTCTGGTGCGGCGCCCAGCCGAGTTCCTCGGCGACCTCGAAGATCCGCTTGCGTGTCGCCTGGGACACTCCGGGACGGTTGTTGAAGGCCATGGAGACGGCGCCCTTGGACACCCCGGCCCGCGCGGCGACGTCGTTGATCGTGACGCGGGCGGCGGGGACGTTCACGCGGCTCCCACGCTGAACAGCGCGTCCCGTACGGCGGAGACGTCGACCTCGTCGACCTCACCGGCGACGGGCCATCCGGTGACCGTGATCCGTGCCTCCTCACCGGGGAGCAGCGTCAGCAGACCGCGGTCCGCGTGGGCCCGCGGCGAGAGCCGGTCGGGCTGCAGGAGCAGGTCCCGCACCAGGGTCCGGGCGGTGACCACCACCTGCGCCGCCCCGCCTCCGGCGTGCGCCTCGACGCGGACGTCGTACTCCGGGGACGGGTAGGCGAACTCCTTGTCGGGTACGGGGAAGTGGACCGCCCGCAGTCCGTCGGCGTCGGCGACGAGGAACTCCTTCACCGATCCGGGTGCGGGCAGGAGCCCGCCCGGCAGGACCGGCCGGGCGACCGAACGCGCGGCGGCCTCCACCTCGACGACGGCTTCGCGCAGGACGGTGCCGTCCGCGCCGATCCGGCGCAGCGTGACCGCCGTGCGCCACGGGGAGCCGGACTGGTTGTCGACCGCGAGCACCGGTCCGTCCTCGGTGGGCACGAGGGTGAGAAGCCGGTCCGCGTACACCCTCCGCAGCTCGTGGTAGAGCGGCTTCAGCCGGCCGTCACCGTCGATCGCGGCCCAGGAGCTGACCGGCCAGCAGTCGTTGATCTGCCACACCACCGTGCCCGCGCACACCGGCCAGTTGGCCCGCCAGTGCTCGATTCCGGCGGTCACGGCCCGTGCCTGCACGACCTGTGCCAGAAAGTGCCAGCGGTCGAAGTCCCCCTCCGGCAGGGCGAAGTGGCGTGCGATGCCCCGGTTCAGCTTGCCGTTGCCGTCCTCGGCCTTCTGGTGGTGCAGCATGCCGGGAGAGTCGGGGGCGAGTTCCTCGCCGGGCAGGGCGCGACGCAGGGTGGCGAGGGCGGGCGGGGCCTGCCAGCCGAACTCGGAGCAGAAGCGGGGCACGTCCGCCCGGTACTCGGCGTAGTCCTGGCGGTTCCACACCTCCCAGGAGTGGTGGGTGCCGTGGGCGGGGTCGTTGGGGTGGTGGTCCCAGGACCCGGACCAGGGGCTGCCCGCCGTGTACGGGCGGGTCGGGTCCAGTTCGGCGACGATCCGGGGCAGCACGCCGAGGTAGTACCCCTCGCCCCAGGAGTCTCCGGCCAGCGGCTGTTCCCACTCCCAGTCGCGGAATCCCCAGAGGTTCTCGTTGTTTCCGTTCCACAGCACCAGGCTCGGGTGGGGCATCAGGCGGACAACGTTGTCGCGCGCCTCGGCCTCCACCTCTCCGCGAAGGGGCTGCTCCTCGGGGTAGGCGGCGCAGGCGAAGAGGAAGTCCTGCCAGACCATGAGCCCGAGTTCGTCGCACACGTCGTAGAACGCGTCGTCCTCGTAGATCCCGCCGCCCCAGATCCGGACCAGGTCCACGTTCGCCCCGGCCGTCTGCGCGAGCCGGGTCCGGTACCGCTCCGGTGTCACGCGGGACGGCAGGACGTCGTCGGGGATCCAGTTGACCCCGCGCGCGAAGATCCGCACGCCGTTGACCACGAAGGTGAAACCGGTGCCGTGGCCGTCCGGGGAGCGGTCGACCTCGACGGTACGGAAGCCGATCCGCCGCCGCCAGGTGTCGAGCGGGTCGCCCTCCTCGTCCAGGAGCGCCACGTCCAGCCCGTACAGCGGCTGTTCGCCGTGGCCGCGCGGCCACCACAGCTCGGGCTCGGGGACCCGGAGGACCAGGACGGCCTCGTCGCCCTCGAAGACCGTCTCGGCGACGGCGTCCGCGACGGTGGCGCGCAGCCGCAGCGGGCGGCCCGCGCCGCTCCCGGCGCGCTCGGTCCGGACCCGTAGCTCGACCCGTCCGGCTGCGTCGTCGACCGTGACCAGGGGCCGGACCTCGGCGAGTCGGGCGGTCGACCAGTGCTCCAGGCGCACCGGCCGCCACATGCCGGCCGTGACGACCGTGGGGCCCCAGTCCCAGCCGAAGGAGCAGGCCATCTTGCGGATGTACTGGAAGGGCTCCGGGTAGACGTTCGGGCGGTCCCCGGTCAGGGCGCGGACGCGGTCGGCCTCCTCGTACGCGGAGGTGAAGCGCACCTCCAGCGGGCCGGTGCGGCCGGTGACGTCGAAGCGGTGGGCGCGGTGCATGTTGCGGGTCGTGCCGAGGGACCGGCCGGCGAGGAGGACCTCGGCGGCGGTGTCGAGCCCGTCGAAGACGAGGTCGGTGCGCTCGTGGCCGCTGTCATGGGCCAGTTCCGTGGCGTAGGACCAGGCCCGTCGGCCCACCCACGCGATCTCGGTCTCGTTCCGGCCGATGAACGGGTCGGGTATCACCCCGGCGTCGAGCAGATCGGTGTGGACGCAGCCGGGGACGGTGGCCGGAAGCAGTGCGTCCTCGTGGCGCAGCTTCCAGCCGTCGTGCAGCTGGGTGACGTCCTTCATGGTGTGCGGCTCCAATCGCCTGACGGTGTTCTCGTCGTGGGGTGGACGCGGGTGTGGGGCGACAAACTAACCGCCGTTCCCTGCGGCTGTCCATGAACCGGTGAAGTAGCTGGGCCCAGGGGAAGAGTGACTGCGAGTGAGGAGCCTGCCGGAGATACCGGCACCTACGCGTCACGGCGGTAACGATTGCGTATCACGCGGGAAATCAACACTTTACCGGTTCACGTTCGGCTGACATAGTGCCGACATCCCACCGGTAAGACCTGAGCCGTAACCCTGAAGGAGTTGGGCAATGGGCAAGAAGTCGATGGCGCTCACGGGCGTGCTGCTGACAGCCACGATGGTGACCGTGGCCGGGTGCGGCGGAGGAGGGAGCGCCGTCACCGGCGAGACGGCCGCCGCCCCGTCCGACCCGAAGGAGGTCTCGGGCGAGATCAAGGTCCTCACGCACCGGACCGACCTCGTCCAGAACGGGGTGATGAAGAAGTACGCGGCCGAGTTCAACAAGGTCTACCCCAAGGTCGAGGTGAGCTTCGACGGCATCACCGACTACGAGGGGGAGGTGAGGATCCGGCTGAACGCGAAGTCCTACGGTGACGTGCTGGGCATCCCGGGGGCCGTGGCGAAGAACGACTACCCGAAGTTCTTCGCCCCGCTCGGTTCCGCCAAGGAGCTGGGGGCGAAGTACCGCTTCGCCGACAAGACCGAGGTCGGGGGGAAGTCGTACGGCATCGCCCAGTTCGGCACCGCCAACGGCTTCGTCTACAACAAGGCCGTGTGGAGGAAGGCGGGGATAACCGCCTGGCCGAAGACCCCGCAGGAGTTCCTGGCCGGCCTGAAGGCGATCAAGGACAGGACGGGCGCCACCCCGTACTACACCAACTTCAAGGACGGCTGGCCGCTCGTCCAGTGGAGCGCCAACATCGGTGCCGTCAGCTGCGACTCGCAGGCGGGCAACGCGCTGGCGGGTCCGGTGTCCCCCTGGAAGGCGGGCGGCGAGCTGCGGACGATCGACACGCTGCTGCACGACATCGTCCGGCAGGGGCTCGCGGAGAAGGACCCCACCACCACCAACTGGGAGACGTCCAAGGCCCTGCTCGCCGAGGGCAGGATCGCGACGATGATGCTGGGCTCCTGGTCGATCACCCAGATGCAGGGCGCGGCGACCGACGCGGGCCTCAAGGCCGAGGACATCGGCTTCATGCCGTTCCCCACCCAGAAGAACGGCACCTTCTGCGCGACGGTGACGTCCGACTACCAGCAGGCCGTCAGCGTCCACTCCGAGAACAAGCCCGCCGCGCGCGCCTGGATCGACTGGTTCACCGAGAAGTCCGGCTACTCGGAGAGGGAGGGCGTCGTCTCCGCGGTCAAGGCCGCGCCCATGCCCGCGACCCTCAAGGACTTCGTTGACAACGATGTCACGTTCGTCGACCGCTCCGAGGCCAGGACCGCCGCGGTCAACGACATAGACGAGGCGGCCGAGATCGGCCTGACCAAGCAGGACTACCGCCAGAAGCTCGTGGACACCGCGCGGGGAGCCGCGAAGGGCAGCCTGGAGGACTTCTTCGCCGACCTCGACAAGAGGTGGAACGAGGCGGCGGAGATCGCCGGTTCCTGATCCGACGGCGGAGCGGGCCCCGGCCGGACCGACGCCGGCCGGGGCCCCTGGACCTTCCGCAGTCGCGGACACGAAAGGCCGACATGACCGAGACAACCCACACCGCTCCCGGGGGCGCCGCCGTGCCGCGGCGATCCGCCACGGACACGGACGACACGGGGCACGCGTCGCGCGGAGGGAAACCGGGGGGCCGGCCGGCTCCCCGGCGCCGCCCCACCGCCGGGAGCGGACAGCCCCGTTCCTGGCGGCGCTCGCCGCTCCGCCGGATCACGCCCTGGCTCTTCCTGGCGGTCCCGCTGGCGTTCCTGATCACGTTCACCTACGTCCCCGTGGCGAGCATGATCTCCTACAGCTTCACCGACTGGGACGGGGTGAGCCCCGACCGGGAGAACGTCGGCTTCGACAACTACGTACAGATATTCACCCGCCCCGAGCTCTTCAGGGTCTTCTTCGTCAGCGGCTACTACCTGGCCGCGTCCGTGGTCCAGATCGCCGTCGCCCTCTACTTCGCGGTGATCCTGAGCTTCGACCTCCGGTTCCGCAACTTCTTCAAGGGGATCCTCTTCTTCCCCTACCTCATCAACGGCGTCGCGATCGGCTTCGTCTTCCTGTACTTCTTCCAGGACGGCGGCACCCTCGACTCCGTGCTGGCGTGGCTCGGCGTGACCACCGACCACCCCTGGCTCGGCGACCCCACCTCCGCGAACATCTCCCTGGCCGGGGTGTCGGTCTGGCGCTTCACCGGACTGAACTTCGTCCTCTTCCTCGGCGCCATCCAGTCCATCCCCGGCGAGCTGTACGAGGCCGCCGAACTGGACGGCGCCGGCAGGTGGAAGCAGTTCCGCCACATCATCGCGCCCAGCATCAAGCCCGTCATCAGCCTCAGCGTCATCCTGGCGATCTCCGGCTCCTTGTCCGTCTTCGAGATCCCCTACATCATGACCGGCGGCGCGACCGGCACCCAGACCTTCGTCATCCAGACGATCAAGCTCGCGTTCCAGTTCAACAAGACCGGCCTCGCGTCGGCGGCGGCCGTGGTGCTGCTCCTGATCATCCTGCTGGTCACGTGGATCCAGCGCCGGCTCGTGCCCGACGACAAGGTGGACCTCGTATGACCTCCCCCGGCCCCCTCGCGGTCCCGCCCTCCGCCCGCGCCGACCGACGCCTCGCGGTCCCGCCTTCCGCCCGCACGTCCCGACGCCGCCGCCTCCCCATCGGGACCCTGCTGACCTATCTGTCGCTGATCGCCGCCACGGCGGTGGTCCTGCTGCCGCTCGCCGTCGTCTTCCTCACGTCGCTCAAGACCTCCCGGGAGGTCGGTGCGGGGGGCGCGCTCTCCCTGCCGGGGAACTGGCTGAACTTCGACAACTACGTGACGGCGTTCACCGACGGCAACATGCTCATGGCCTTCGGGAACACCGCGTTCATCCTCTTCTTCTCCATCAGCGGCACCGTGGTCATCGGCTCGATGACCGCCTACGCCGTGGACCGCTTCGACTTCCGGGCGAAGAAGCCGGTCATGGCGCTGTTCCTGATCGCCACCCTCGTGCCCAGCGTCACCACGCAGGTCGCGACCTTCCAGGTCATCAGCGGCTTCGGCCTCGTCGACACCCGCTGGGCCCCGATCCTGCTCTACATGGGCACCGACATCGTGTCCGTCTACATCTTCCTGCAGTTCATCCGAGGCATTCCCGTCTCACTCGACGAGGCGGCCCGGCTCGACGGCGCGAACGCCTTCACCATCTACCGCAAGATCATCTTCCCGCTCCTGAAGCCGGCCGTCGCCACCGTGGTCATCATCAAGGGGATCACCACCTACAACGACTTCTACATCCCCTTCCTCTACATGCACTCCGAGGACCTCGGGACGATCTCCACGGCGCTCTTCCGCTTCAAGGGCCCGTTCGGCGCGCACTGGGAGGCCATCTCGGCCGGGGCGATCCTCGTCATCGTGCCGACCCTGGTCATCTTCCTGCTGCTCCAGCGCTGGATCTACAACGGCTTCTCCCAGGGCGCCACCAAGTAGGGCGGAGGCGGAGCGTGGAGGCGGGCGGCCCCGGACGCGGCGGACGGCCGGGGGTCAGGAGGACTCCGGTCGCCCGCCCCATGGCGGCCGCCCTGCGATCAGGAGGATTCCGGTCGTCCGTCCGACGGCGGACAGGTACTGCCCCGGGGAACGAAGCGGGCGTACCCGTCGCGGATGTCGTGGACCGCCTCGCCCGCGATCAGCGCGAGCAGCGCGTTCGCCGCACGAGCCCCGTACGCCGGGATGTCCCGCGTCACCGCCGACAGCACGGGACGGACCACCTGGGTCAGGGGGGACTCGTCCCAGGCGACGATCGACAGGTCGCGCGGGATCGAGAGGTTCAGCTCCTGCGCCACGGAGAGCGCGGCCACGGCCATGATGTCGTTGTCGAAGACGATGGCCGTCGGCCGTTCCCGGGCGATCAGGAGCGAGCGGGCGGCCCGGGCCCCGGCGTCGCCGGTGTAGTCGGTGTGGACCACGGCGGCCTCGGGGATCCCGGCCTCCTGGCACGCGGCGCTCAGCGCCCGGTCACGGACCGCCGTGTGGGTCAGCTCCGCCGGGCCGGCCACCCGGGCGATGTGGCGGTGGCCGAGCACCGCGAGATAGCGCACGATCTCGTGGATGCTCTCGCCGTCGTCCGACCAGATCGCGGGCAGCGAACCGGAGGCGTCGGGCGGCCCGACGACCACCGCGGGAAGACCGAGGGCCTCGACGGCGGGCACCCGCGCGTCCGCGGCCTGGAGGTCCATGAGGAAGACCCCGTCGATCCGTCGCTCGCCCCACCAGCGCCGGCAGACCTCGATCTCCTGCTCCTGGTCCCCCACCATCTGCAGCATCAACGCGTACGAACGCTCCGAGAGGGCCGCCTCCACACCGCTGATGAACTCCATGAAGAACGGCTCCACGCCGAGCATCCGGGCGGGCCGGCACAGGGCGAGCCCCACCGCCTGCGCCCGCCCTCCGGTGAGCGCGCGGGCGGCGCTGCTGGGGCGCCACCCCAACTCCTCGGCGATGCTCTTGATCGACGCGCGGGTGGCGTCGGAGACCCCCGGCTGGTCGTTCAACGCGTACGAGACCGCCACCTTGGACACGCCTGCGCGGCGTGCGATGTCCGCCATGGTCGGCCGCTTCACGCGCCACCCCTGTCTGTGCTGGTCCGTCGCCGGTGGTCGACCCTACCCGCCCGCCCGCACCGCCGGGGGTACTCCGCCCGGGCGGCCCGGCGGGACGCGAGGGCCGGTGGGCGACACCCCGTCCGCCGTTCCGGCAGACCGCGCTCAACCAGCCGAGCGATGGTGGCGGTTCTCGGATTCCACCGCGCCACGAAGGGACAAGTCCCTCTGGTCGGCCGCGACATGAGCGAGCCTGATCCGGGAAGCCGCCGGAAATTCCCGAATGCCACCCGATTCACCGACGGGCTCTCGCTGTCGACGGGCGGAACACGAAGGACCGTAAAACCCGGGGAGCCGCGGAGCAACCCCCACGGACAAGAATCCCTTGTTCAGTGGGAATTTAGCTTTGTCGACGCCTCCTTTTGTCCACCGAAGCGAAGCGCCGCTTTCCCGCCTATTGACTTCGGGGGAACGGGGAGTGCCTCATGGTGAAGACCGCCGGCCCGATCTCGTCGGCCGGTCAAGAATCCCGAGCCATACGACCGAGCGGCCGACGCGCCACGGGATGACAACGTTGCCATAGCTCGGTGACGCGGTCCCGACGAAGAAGCATCCCCCTGAGGAGACACATGAAGAAGCCATCGCGCAGAACCTGGCTGACCGCTCTCGGCGCCGCGATCGCCGGAGCAGCCGGCCTGCTGCTGCCCGTTCTCGGACCCGTCGGTGAGGCCGAGGCAGCCCCCACCGGCCTCCGCGTCGACAACGGGCGTCTGTACGAGGCCAACGGGAACGAGTTCGTGATGCGTGGCGTCAACCACGCGCACGCCTGGTACCCGGAGCGGGCCGGCTCGATCGCCGACATCGCCGCCAAGGGCGCCAACACCGTCCGGATCGTCCTCAGCAGCGGCGACCGGTGGACCAGGACGACCACGGACCAGGTGTCCTCCCTGATCGACCGGTGCAGGACGAGCAAGCTGATCTGCGTGCTCGAGACGCACGACACGACCGGCTACGGCGAAGAGCCCGCCGCGGCCTCCCTGGACCGGGCCGCCGACTACTGGATCAGCCTCAAGAGCGCACTGGTGGGCCAGGAGGACTACGTCGTCGTCAACATCGGCAACGAGCCGTTCGGCAACAACGACCAGGGCGCGTGGACCAACGCGACGAAGAGCGCGATCGGCAAGCTGCGCGGCGCCGGCCTCCGCCACGCCCTCATGGTGGACGCCCCCGCCTGGGGCCAGGACTGGGCCCATGTCATGCGGGACAACGCCGCTTCGGTCTTCGCCGCCGACCCCGACCGCAACACGATCTTCTCGGTCCACATGTACGGCGTCTACGACACCGCCGCCGAGGTGCAGAGCTACCTGAACCACTTCGTCAGCAACCGACTCCCCCTCGTGATCGGCGAGTTCGGCGACGCACACAGTGACGGCAACCCCGACGAGAACGCCATCATGGCGACGGCCCAGTCCCTCCGGATCGGCTACCTCGGCTGGTCGTGGAGCGGCAACGGCGGCGGGGTCGAGTACCTCGACATGGTCAACGGCTTCGACCCCGCCTCCCTGACCCCGTGGGGCAACCGTCTCCTCCACGGCGCGAACGGCATCTCCGCCACCTCGAAGAAGGCCACCGTCTACGGCGGCGGACCGGTGGACGACATCGCCCGGAACGGCTACCCGTACTGCGCCCGGGGCACCACCACCGACCCCGACGGCGACGGCTGGGGCTGGGAGAACAACCGCTCCTGCGTCGTCCGCGGCGGCCCCGCCGACACGGCGCCCAACGGCTACCGGTACTGCGCCCAGGGCAGCGCCACCGACCCCGACGGCGACGGCTGGGGCTGGGAGAACAACCGCTCCTGCGTCGTCCGCCACGGCTCCGCCGACCGCTGACGCTTCCCCAGCTGGTGATCCGGCTGGCGCAGAGTGCGCCGCGTGGCCGCGACCGGTCCCCCGTTCCGGTCGCGGCCGCGTCGGCCCGGGTGTCGGGCACGGTGGTCAGCAGCCTCCGGAAGAGGCGGGGGCTCCGACACCGATGGTGAGAGTGGTGGGGGCGGCGCAGCAGCCGCCGCCGTCGGTCGGGGTCGCCTGGGGCTCGTCGAAGAGGCCCGCGCCGCCGCAGACGCCCGTCTCGGGAAGGGTGAGTTCGACGCGTTCGGCGGCCTCCCGGTCCCCGGCGAGGGCGGCGGCGATGGAGCGGACCTGCTCGTATCCGGTCATGGCCAGGAACGTGGGGGCGCGGCCGTAGGACTTCATGCCGACGAGGTAGACGTCCTTCTCCGGGTGGGAGAGCTCGTTGACCCCGTGGGGGTAGACGGTGCCGCAGGAGTGCTGGTTGGGGTCGATCAGCGGGGCCAGCTCGACCGGGGCCTGGAGGCGCTCGTCCAGGCCGAGGCGGAGTTCGGAGAGGAAGGACAGGTCGGGGCGCAGACCGGTGAGGACGATGACCTCGTCGACCGGGTCGAGGCGTCGGCCGTCGTCACCGACGAGGACGAGCTGCTCGCCGTCGCGCTCGATCGCGTCCGTACGGAAGCCGGTGACGGCGTCCGCGTGGCCGTTGTCGACGGCGGCCTTGGCGGCGAGACCGAGGGCGCCGCGGGCGGGGAGCTGGTCGGCGGTGCCGCCGCCGAAGGTGGAGCCGGAGATGCCCCGGCGCAGGACCCAGACGGCGTGGGTGCCGGCGCCGTCGTCGGACGTGGAGAGGGCGGCGAGCGTGGCGAGGGCGGTGAACGCGGAGGCACCGGAGCCGATGACGGCGGTGCGCTTGCCGGCGTAACGAGCGCGTGCGGCGGGGTTGTCGAGGTCGGGGATGCGGTACGAGATCCGGTCCGACGCCGCCTTCTCGCCGAGGGCGGGGAGGCCGTCGCCGCCGATCGGGCTCGGGGTGGCCCAGGTGCCGGAGGCGTCGATGACCGCGTGGGCGAGGACCCGCTGCTCGGAGGCGTCGGCGAGCTGGATCCGCACGGTGAAGGGCTGGGCCTCGCGGTCGGCGTCGACGATCCGGTCGCGGCCGACGCGGGAGACTCCGGTGACGGTGGCGCCGTAGCGGACCTTGTCGCCGAGGACGTCGGCGAGCGGCTGCAGGTACCGCTCCGCCCAGTCCGCGCCGGACGGGTAGGTGGCTGCGTCGGGCTTCACCCAGCCGGTGGGCGCGAGGAGCTTCTCGGCGGCCGGGTCGACGACCTCGGACCAGGTGGAGAAGAGCCGCACGTGCCCCCACTCGCGGACAGCGCTGCCGGCGGCGGAGCCCGCCTCCAGGACGAGCGGATCGAGGCCGCGCTCGACGAGGTGGGCGGCGGCGGCGAGACCGGCCGGGCCGGCACCGATGACGACGACGGGAAGCTGCTGCTCGGACATGGCGGGTGTTCTCCTCAACGCGGGGCGGTGGGCCTCGGCGCGGGGGGAGCGCATGTCGGTGATCACGGCGAGACCTCCTCTGTTTCGATACTTATCGATGTCCTCGATGTCTGGAGCTTGTCACCTGCATCGACAGATGTCAACATAGACATCTGTCGAACTCGCTGTCGTGGAGAGGATGGCCGTGATGTTCAGGGCCCTCGCCGACCCGGCAGCCGATCTTGGGACAACCGTGAACATCACACCGCTCACCACCGAGCACGCCGACGAGGTCGTCGCGATCTACCAGGCCGGAATCGACGAGGGCGACGCCACCTTCGAGACCACCGCCCCCACCTGGGAGCAGTTCGACGCCGCCAGGATGCGCGAGCACCGCTTCGTCGCCCTCGACGACGACGGGCGGGTGCTGGGCTGGGTGGCGACCGCCAAGGTGTCCGACCGCCGCGCGTACGCGGGCGTGGTCGAGCATTCGGTCTACGTCCACCCCGCCGCCCGGGGCCGGGGCATCGCCACCGCGCTCCTCAGGACTCTGGTCGAATCCACCGAGGCGGCCGGGATCTGGACCATCCAGGCGGGCATCTTCCCCGAGAACACCGCCAGCCTGGCCATCCACGGGCGCGCCGGTTTCCGGGTCATCGGCACCCGCGAACGCATCGGCCGCCACCACGGCCGCTGGAGGGACACCGTTCTCGTCGAGCGCCGCAGCCCCCTCGTCGGCTGACCGGGCCGGCTCCGCGGAGGCGATCGGCCTTCGCGGCCGACGCCGCTCCCCCGTCCCGCCGGCGGAGGCCACGGTGCGTCAGCGCGGGCCGAGGAGCTCCACGATGGCCCGGGCGGCGTCGCGGGCGGGGCGGCCGACCCCGATGAGGGTGGCCGAGGCGGGGCCGGTCCAGTCGCCGTAGCCGAGGAGGTGGAGCCGGGGTTCCCCGAGCGCCTGGGTGCCCGCGGTGGGGATGTGGCCGCGCGGGCCCCGCAGGCCGAGCGGCGCGAGGTGCGAGAGCGCGGGGCGGAAGCCTGTGCACCAGACGATCGCGTCCGCGTCGGCGCGGGTGCCGTCGGCCCACTCGACGCCGGTACGGGTGAGGCGGCGGAACATCGGCTGCGCCTTGAGGAGTCCGGCGTCGCGGGCTTCGCGCACGGGGGGCACGGCGACGATGTCACCGAGCGAGGCGACGCCCCCGGTGTCGGTACGGCCCTCGTCGAGGGCGCGGCGGCGGGCCGTGGCGTGGTCGAAGAGGGCGCGCCCGTCGATGTCGTCGGCGAGGAAGCGGGCCGGGCGCCGGGTGACCCAGGTGAGGTCGGTGGCGTGGGCGAGGTCGGCGGCGATCTGCGCGCCGGAGTTCCCGCCGCCGACGACCAGGACCTTCCGTCCGGCGACGTCGGCGGGGCTGCGGTACTGCACCGTGTGGAGCTGAGCGCCCTCGAACTCCGTACGGCCGGGGACGGCGGGCACGAACGGACGCCACCAGGTGCCGGTCGCGCTGATGACCGTACGACCCCGCCACGTACCGGCGTCCCCCTCCACCCGCAGGAACTCGCCGTCGGGGCGGACCGCCTCGACCCGTACGGGGCGGATGACGGGGAGTTCGTACCGCTGCTCGTAGGCGGCGAGGTAGGCGACGACGTGCGCCGCGTCCGGGTACGTCTGCCCCGGCTGCGGCGGCATCAGCCGGCCCGGCAGCGAGGAGTACGCGGCCGGGGAGAAGAGGTGCAGGGAGTCCCAGGCGTGCTGCCAGGCCCCGCCGGGCACGGCCTGGGCGTCGAGGACGACGAACTCCAGGCCGAGGCGGCGCAGGTGGTAGGCGGCCGCGAGTCCGGCCTGGCCGCCGCCGATGACGACGACGTCGAGTGGCCTGTGCATGGCCCGGCTCTCCCTTCTCTTCTCGGAACGGCGGCCCCGCCCCGTCGGGGGGCTGGGCCGCCGTGCGTCACGTGCTGGTTTACTGCCTGGCCGCGGCGAACTTCTTGCGCCAGGCCAGCGACACGTAGACCAGCGCGACGAGGACCGGTACCTCGATCAGCGGGCCGACGACACCGGAGAGCGCCTGGCCGGAGGTCACGCCGAAGGTGGCGATGGCGACGGCGATGGCGAGCTCGAAGTTGTTGCCGGCGGCCGTGAAGGCGAGGGTGGCCGTGCGGTCGTAGTTCAGGCCGATCGCCTTGCCGAGCAGGAAGGTGCCGAACCACATCACCGCGAAGTACACGAGCAGCGGGAGCGCGATCCGCACGACGTCCAGCGGTTGCGAGGTGATGGTCCTCCCCTGGAGGGCGAAGAGAATGACGATCGTGAAGAGCAGGCCGTAGAGGGCCCAGGGGCCGATCTTCGGCAGGAACGTCGCCTCGTACGACTCGCGGCCCATCTTCTTCTCGCCGATACGGCGGGTGAGGAAGCCGGCTACCAGCGGGACACCGAGGAAGATGACGACGTTCAGCGCGATCTTCCCCATCGAGATGTCGAGGTGCTCACCCTCGCCGAGGCCCAGCCAGCCGGGCAGCAGGTCGAGGTAGAACCAGCCGAGCACGCCGAAGGCGATGACCTGGAAGACCGAGTTCAGGGCGACCAGGACGGCGGCGGCTTCGCGGTCGCCGCAGGCGAGGTCGTTCCAGATGATCACCATGGCGATGCAGCGGGCGAGGCCGACGATGATCAGGCCGGTGCGGTACTCGGGCAGGTCGGGGAGGAAGATCCAGGCCAGGGCGAACATGAGCGCCGGACCGAGGATCCAGTTGATGACCAGGGAGGAGATCATCAGCCTGCGGTCGCCGGTGACGGCGTCCAGCTTGTCGTACCGGACCTTGGCCAGCACCGGATACATCATGATCAGCAGGCCGACGGCGATCGGGAGCGAGATGCCGCCGATCTCGACCTTGGCGAGCGTGTCGTTCAGCCCGGGGATCAGCCGGCCCAGACCCAGGCCGAGACCCATGGCCAGGAGGATCCAGACGGCGAGAAATCGGTCAAGCGTCGACAGCTTCGCGACGACCGAGGGCTCCTCGGCCGGGGCGGGCGCTTGGGTGGGGGTCACGGACAGGCCCTCTTGTTCTCGGCAGCGGTACGGGCGGACTCGGCCAGATCGGCGAACTGGCCGGCAAGCGCGGCGATGACGTCCGGGCGGAGCTTGTAGTACGTGAAGCGCCCGCACGGTTCGGTCTCGACGACCCCGGCCTCGCGCAGCACTCTCAGGTGGTTGGAGAGGTTGGTCTGCTTGGCACCGGTCTCCTCGACGAGGTGGGTGGTGCAGAGCGTCTCGCGGGCGAGCAGGGTCACGATCCGCAGGCGCAGGGGATCGCCCAGCACTCGCATCAACTCAGTGTCGACTGACGTCATCATGTACTGATACTGTCACATCAGTGGTGGATGACACCACCGGGTGCTGATTTCACTCGTGCCTGATGTCGTCGTGAGACAAGAGAGACCTGTCGTGCCCGAGAAGCCCTCCGTCCTGTTCGTCTGCGTCCACAACGCCGGCCGTTCGCAGATGGCCGCCGCGTGGCTGTCGCACCTGGCCGGGGACCGCGTCGAGGTCCGTTCCGCCGGTTCCGCCCCCGCCGACCGGGTCAACCCCGCAGCCGTCGAGGCGATGCGCGAGGTCGGCATCGACATCACCGCCGAGAGCCCGAAGATCCTCACCGTCGACGCGGTCAAGGCGTCCGACGTCTGCATCACCATGGGCTGCGGTGACACCTGCCCCGTCTTCCCGGGCAAGCGGTACCTCGACTGGACACTGGAGGACCCGGCGGGCCAGGGTGTCGAGGCCGTACGCCCGATCCGCGACGAGATCAAGAAGCTCGTGGAGGGCCTGATCGAGGAGATCGCCCCGGAGAAGACCCTCTGAGCTGGGCGTGCAGGCGCGGAAGCCCGGTGCCGAACCGGCGCGCGTCCGGGCCGGCCGTGCGGTCGGCGGGATCCGCGAGGTGGTCATGACCGGCTGGTGGCCCGCGCGCACGTGGCGGATGCCCCGTCGGATCCCGCCCGCCGGTCACCCCGCCACCCTCACACGGCCCGCGCGCCACTCGACCCGCTGCTCTCGGGCAGCTCGCCCGGCACCCACCCGCCCAGGGGGATGAACGCCGGCCTGCGGCGGGGCGGCGGGCCGGCCTCGACCGTCACGAACGCGGGCTGGTCGTGGCCCTTGGCCGCCCGCCGAGCCGAGACGGGTCGGGCGACCGCGGAGGCATCGCGCCACGCACGGAAGGTGCTGGAGGCGGTCTCCGTCGATCCGGGAGGGCGAGCGCCGTCGCGTTCAGTACGCGGCCAGGGAGATGGCGATGTAGTGCGCGGTGAAGGCCGCCACGGTCAGGGCGTGGAACACCTCGTGGAAGCCGAACCAGCGGGGCGAGGGGTCGGGGCGCTGGAGGGCGTAGACGACCGCGCCCGCGCTGTAGAGGAGACCGCCGGCCACGATCAGGACGAGTACGGCCGCTCCGCCGGCGTGCAGGAAGTCCGGCAGATAGCGCGCCGGCGCCCACCCCAGGGCCAGGTAGCACGGGGTGTACAGCCAGCGGGGAGCTGTGACCCAGAGGACCCGGAACGCGACGCCCGCCAACGCCCCCGTCCACACGATCCACAGCAGCATGGACCGCTGCCCCGGCGGGAGGAGGAGTACGGCAAGGGGCGTGCAGGTACCGGCGATGATGAGGAAGATGTTGGCGTGGTCGAGGCGCCGCAGCAGAGCCTCACCGAGCGTCCCCCAGGTGCCGCGGTGGTAGATGGCGCTCGTGGTGAACAGCAGCCCGGCGGTGACCGCGTACACGGCGCAGGCCAGGGCCGCCTGCGGGGTGCGCGCCAGGCAGACGAGCACGATGCCCGCGATGAGCACGGCGGGGACCATGCCGGCGTGGAGCCAGCCACGCAACCTGGGCTTGATCGGTTCGGCCAGGTCGGCCGCCCGCTCCAGCAGAGCGGCGACCGGGTGCGCGTTCTCCTCCGCGTCGTCACCTTGCGGTCCGGGGGGCAGCCGGTCTTCACGACCCTCTCCACGCGCCGACGTGACGTGGACGCGTGGGGCATCGGCGACGTCGCGGGACGCGGCCTCTCGCCCGCCCTGGGGCTCCTGGGCCTCACCAGTCATCATGCGATCATGCTAGGAGACCTCACCCGGGCAGCATCCAGGGGACCGGGAGTCGAGAACCAGGCGCATGTCGCCGGGACGGGCAGGTCCGCCGCCGTGTGAACTCCGGCCCCGCGTGATCCCCCACCGATTCGAGGCGGCCGGAGCCGAGTAGATCGGCCGGTCATGGGAACGATCAGGGCTTACGAACGGGCATTCCCGCTCGCCTACGCGCAAGGATCGCCGATGCTCCCTGAGGTCCGCCCCCATGTGTCCGCCACGCTCGCGCACCAGCTGGAACGCCAATGGGGCCTGGCCCCGCAGCTCGAAGCCGGTCAACTCGACGTGGAGCGCGTCGGCGGCATCGCCGTCGTCGCAGCCGCCCACTCCGAAGGCTATGCGGCCACCGGCCACATCCTCGGGCTGCTGGCCGCGCTGCCTGCCCCCACCAAAGCGGGAGAACGTTTCTGGTCGGACCTGTGGAGGTCTTCGGGCACCGCGTACCTGCTTCCCGGCAACATCAAGGCACTGGTGCTGCGCTCCTTGGCGGGAGAAGGAACGCCCTTGGCCCGCCAGATCCTCTCCGCCGTCGACGAGATGACCCCGCCCCAACGGGTCGCAGCCGGAGAGGTGATCGGTCAGGCCCTCGCCGAGTCCGACCATTTCCCCGACCTCAAGGAACAGGTCATCGGAGAGCTGTGGCTCCGAGATCTCGAACTCACCGCCTGGCGCGTCCTGCACGCGGACCGCGGGTCGGACGATCCCGCTGCGCGGAAGGCCTTCCTCGACGCGTGGTCGAGCGTCTGAACGTGCATGACCCCGTCGAGCCTCTGGCGGGGAAGCCAGTGGGTGCACGCGGTCCGTACGGACGACCAGGACGTCCACGTCGCGCGGCGACCCCGCCTGCCGAGTTCGGCCGACAGCTGCTCGGACCATGTCGAGATCGACGAAGCCCTCGACGGCGGGCAGCGCAGGGTGATCGTCCCGGGGAGCGCGAACTCCTCGCCCATCGAGGAATTCCCGCAACGTTGAGCAGCTCGGAGAATGAAAAGTACGGACCGACGACGAACAGGCATATCCGGCCGGACCGAAATCAACGCGGACCCATGTACCGGAACAGGTAACGCGGGAGATACGTAGAAGCCGGCCGTCGAACCGCACCCGGAAATGCCCAAGCAGCTGGGGCCCGCACCCCGAAGGATGCGAGCCCCAGCTACAGAGTGCGCGTCAGCGTCAGGCCGGAACGATGTTCTCGGCCGTCGGGCCCTTCTGGCCCTGCGCGATGTCGAACGAGACCTTCTGGCCTTCGAGCAGCTCACGGAAGCCCTGAGCGGCAATGTTCGAGTAGTGGGCGAACACGTCAGCGCCGCCACCGTCCTGCTCGATGAAGCCGAAGCCCTTTTCCGCGTTGAACCACTTCACGGTACCAGTAGCCATGTCAATTCTCCTTTGGGGCAGTACATCGGAATCCGCACTGCGCGGACACCGTGTCGCCGCGATGATCACCCCGCCGGAAAAGACCGGACATACGAAAGTGCTCCCACCGGCAGAAACCGAGTGGGGGCACCTGAAGTTTCGGGAACCACAACTGCAACTGAGATCGACAGTAGCACGTCGGGACGGGATGCGTATGTCGGACAATTCAACTCCGACCGTTGCTGTAATAACTCTCACCGCACGGGCCGCTGAACTCTCCCCTCGCGAACGCAATTATTGCCACACCGCAGCGCGACGTTCGGGAGGAATGTCAGGCGCGGTACCGATGGGGGCCAGGATCCCGCCGACCCGCCGAGGGAGCGGCAGGATCAACCACTCCCGCAGCAGAGGGTCGCATTTTGCGGAACCTTTGCCTGGGAGCGGCCGTTGGTCAGGTGAACGCGCGAGCGGAATCGCGACCGACTCAGTGGAATGCCGAGGTTGACGTCGATGGCAATGTGGGACCGGCTCAAGGAACAGGCTCAGACTCTGCAGCAGGGCCAGCGCGGGCACGGCGCGACCCCCGGACCGAGCCGCGGCGCACGGTCGGGCGGTGGTCCCCGCGCCCAGCTGGTGAGTGCGTTGAAGACGCAGCTCGGCTCCCTCAAGACCGAGCTGAAGAGCGGCGCGTACCGGGACGCGAGCATGGCGATGTGCGCCCTGGTCGCGGCTGCGGACGGTCATGTGGACCCCGCCGAGCGGCAGCATGTGGAGTCGATGATCCTCAGCAACGAGGTGCTGCAGAACTTCCCGCCGGAGCAGTTGCGCCAGCGCTTCAACAAGCACGTGGACCAGCTGACGCACAACTTCCAGCAGGGCAAGGCCGAGGCACTGCAGGACATCGCCAAGACCGCCAAGAAGCCGACGGAGGCGAGGGCGGTGATCCAGACCGGCATCGTCGTCGCCGGGGCCGACGGCGATGTCTCCCAGCCCGAGCAGATGATCATCCGCGAAGCCTGCGCGGTGCTGGGATTGTCTCCCGCCGAGTTCCAGCTCTGACCAGTCCGCGGCCCGGACCCGAGGAGACTGACGCCGGGTCACACCGGACGAGCCGGACGGCAGTCCGGTGACCCGAAGGAAAGCCAGGAGGGGCTCCTGAGTCAGGAGCCCCTCAAGTACGGCTCGCGGAGATCACGCGAGAACGAGCGTCATCGACTACCCGAGTTCACCGCGACGGAAGGCGTCCCCTGCCAGAGGGGGCGGCGTCTTCGCCGCCCTGCGATTGCGGGATGAAGGGGACCGACAGGATCTGGACGGCGGTGCCGGTGCACTCCATGGCCTCCGGCGTGATTTCGGCGCTCCACGGCGCGTCGGCGCCGGGGGCGGGCTGTTCCCGGCCGGGGGGCCCTTCGGGGCCCGGCCCTGGATCTGACGGGGGGATCAGGCGGCCAGGCGGGTGCCGCGGCGCCACACCGCGCGGGTGTTGAGGGTGTCGGTGATGGTGGTCGTGGGGTCGCCGTCGACCAGGAGCAGGTCGGCGCGCAGGCCATCGGCGATCCGGCCGCGGTCGGAGAGGTGGAAGCGGCGGGCGGTCGTGGCGGTGGCGGCGCGCAAGGCGGCTGCGGGGGTCAGACCGGCTTCGACGAGGTGCTGCAGTTCCTGGTGGACACTGGCGCCGGGGGCGAGGCCGCCGAGGAACGGCATGGGCTGGGAAACGTCGGTGCCCACCAACAGGTCCACCCCGGCGTCGGCGAGGGCCTTGACGCTGTCCAGGACATCCTGGAGCTTGCCCTGGGGATAGTGGCCGAAGCAGGAGCGCAAGGTGGCGTCCCACGCGGCGTCCAGGCGGGAGGCCACCCGCGGGTCGTCGGCCAGTTCACTGCCGGTGACGCCCATCATGGAGGCGTTCAGCACGGTGCACGGCACGACGAACATGCCCGCGTCCTTGATCAGTGTGACGATCTCGTCGGTGGGAGGTTCGACGAACAGGTGGGCAAGACCGTCGATACCCGCCTCGATCGCCATGCGGGTGGCGTCGATGGTCAGTGCGTGGGCGACGGTCAGCGCGCCGTGCTTCTTCGCCGCGGCGACGCCGGCGTTCAAGGTGGCCTGGTCGAGCATGGGCAGGCCTGGGCGCCCCTCGACGCTGCCGTCGTCGATCATGAACTTGATGTAGTCCGAGCCGTGGGCAATCAGCTGCGGAATCGAGGCCGCCGCGGCCTCGGGGCTGGTGGCGTCGGGGTGGTAGGGCGGCTCGCCCCGGTCCTCGCCACCCGGGCCGCCTCCGGCGAGCCTGCCCGGGTGGAAGCCCTTCGGGAACAGTTCACTGGGGTGCCCGCCGGGCGGGGTCAGGGCGAAGCCCGAGGAGCGCACGTCGGCGACAGAGTCGTCCTCGCTGATCGCGCCGCGCCGGTTGCGGGTGTTGGCGCCCTGCATCTCCAGTTCGGTGGTGACGCCGAACTGAAGGGCCAGTGCGAGGGAGTCGCGGTCGGTGTGGACGTGCGCGTCGATCAGGCCGGGCAGCAGTGTCGCCCCGGCCCCGTCGACGACCTCGGCCTCGGCCGGGGCCTGGCCGCCGACCTGGACGATCCTGCCCCCTTGAATGACAACGGTGGTGACGCCGAGCGGCTTCTCCCCGTCGAAGACCTGCGCGCCGGTGATGGCGGTGGTGCTCATGGCCATGCCTCGCTTCTACTGGACTACAGATCCATACCTTAAGTCATATGAATGCAGTAAGCATATCGATCGTGTGTGTCGTAGATTTGAGGCGTGAAGAGCCAAGAACAACCTGTCCCCGCCGACGACGACTCGCTCCTCGACAACGTGGGGCCGGCGCTGTCCCGGCTGCGTAGGCAGGTCGGGTCAGGACGTGGGGACCTGACCCGCAACATCGTCCTGAACGTGGTCGGCGACGCAGCGGGCCGGATCACAGTGGGCGGCGTCGCCGACAAGATGGGCGTCGCCCAGCCCGTCGCCAGCCGCGCCATCGCCGCATGCATAGCGGAGGGCCTGCTTCGCCGCGTCGCCTCCCAGCAGGACGGCCGCAGCAGCCGGCTCGAACTCACCGCCGAGGGAGAATCGGCACGCAGGGCCTACGCCAGTGAGCAGCGTCTCGCCTTCGAGGAGATCACCGCTCACTGGAGCAGTGCGGACCGCTTGCAGTTCGCGCGCTTCCTCACCAGATACGGCCAGGACGCAAGCGCCTGGACAGCCCGCGGCAAGCCGGAAGGCTGATCCGACCGCTCAACGACGGCTGTCGACGCTCGAAGCGACCTCGTCGCGGTCCGCCACTCCTCCAGCTGGTTCCTCTTCCCCACCGCACCGGCGTTTCTGACTGCCCTGTCAACAACGCTGGTGCCCATACATCTGATTCGCGGCTGCGGGCGCTACCAGATCCTGATCTTCGTGATCTTGTGGATGGGCTCACCGGGGACGTTGCCGAAATGCCACTTTTCCAGGGTCGCGCTGGTTGCCGGCGCGCCCAGCCTCGGCACGTACTCCAACGTGACCCTGTTGTCTCCGGTCCAGATCTGATCCACGCCGTAGATCGCCACGCTCTGCACGCCCGCGTTGGCGAAGCAGAGGGAGCCGCCTGCGTTGTGAAGGGACAGCAGACCCAATCCATTGCAGTCGGTGCGGTTGATGGCGTACGCCGACGAAGCGGGCAGCACAACGGCCATGGCTCCGGCCGCCGCGACTACCCCGAGGCGTGCGATGAAGCGTTTCACTGGTTAGTCGTTCCTTCCATGAGGGTGCGGTGCCGCCGGGGGCCACGGCGCACGGCGGCATCGCAGGGACGCACACGCGTCCAATCAGCGCAACGTAGGGAAAGGCGGTCCGGTTCACCACTTGAGCACCCTTCTTCGGACCTGGTCGCGGTCTCCCTCCGCGTCTGTCGGCCCCTCACCCGAGGGCGCGTCTCCACGCTCCCCGCGGAGCGCCGGAACCAGTCGCGCCCCGCCGGCCGGATGCCGCCTGCCCACTCCACCCCGAGGGTCCTGAGCGTCTCGGGAACCGCCGCCTCACCTGTTCCTGAAGTCAGCAGGCGGTGGAGTCCAGGACTTCGTAGACATGCCTGATGTAGTCGTGGGTGCGCTCCGAGCCGAGGATTCCGTCGCCCAGCCGGTTCATCGTGTACGAGAACGTGACGCGCCGGTCGAGATCCATCATGACGATCGAACCGCCCCGGCCGACCCAGAAGCAGACCCTTCCGGTGGGCATGTGCGGCATCGTCCTCGCATCGGCGAGCGCGAAGCCGATGCCCCAGCGCACGGGAACACCCAGGAACAGGTCGACCCCGTCCGCCTGTACGTCGAGGACCTTCTCCACCGTCTCCTCTGAAATGAGCCGGAGGCCGTTCACCTGGCCTCGTCGGGAGATCACGGAGAGGGCACGGGCCATGCCTCGTGCGTTGCCGTGGCCGTTGACCGCGCCGAGTTCGGCACGGCGCCACTGCGGCGTGTCGACATGCTCGTCCCTGGCGGGACTTCCGAGCAAGGTCTTGATGAAGATTCCCTCTGGATCGAGACCGGCGGGCATCCCGGAGAGCTGCGCCGGGGCCACCAGCTCGGCGATGCGCGGCCAGTCGGCCTGCCGCGCACCGATCTGGACGTCGGCCAGCGACGGCCTGGCGATCTCCGTGTCGACGAAATCGGTCAGGGTACGGCCGCTGACCCGCCGGACGAGCTCTCCCACGAGCTGCCCCTGGGTCTGCACGTGATAGCCCGAGGCACTGCCCGGCTCCCACCAGGGCGCCTGCGCGGCCAGCCGGGCGCTGGCGGTAGGCCAGTCGTACAGATCGTCCATGGTGAACGGCTGCTGCCATCCGGACAGCCCCGAGGTGTGCGCCAGGACGTGCCGCACCTCGATGTCCTGCTTGCCCTGAGCAGCGAATTCGGGCCAGTAGTGCGCGACCGGGCGGTAGAGATCCAGTGCCCCCCTGTCGACGAGGACGAGGGCCGCCAGACTGCTCAGGGTCTTGGTGGTCGACCAGAGGTTGACCAGCGTGTCCTGGTGCCACGGGACGGTTCGCGCTTCGTCGGCGTGCCCGCCCCACAGATCGACTTCCATGACGCCGTCGACATCCACGGCGATCGACGCCCCCAGTTCCTCGCCTGCCTCCAGGTGCGCTGCCAGTGCCGCTCGGACCGGTTCGAACCGGGCGGTACTCGTTCCTTCGACATGGACCATGTTCTCTCTCCACTCCTGATGCCGGCCGTTCGATCACTCAAACGGAGCGGATGTCAGGCTGGTTCACGCGTCGTCGCAGGTGAGGGACGTCTGTCTGGAAGCACCTGTGGCAGGACGGCGCCTGCGGAGAGGTGGTGATTCCGGCGCTCGCCTCAGGATGGACCTGTCGCGGACCGCCTCACGCACATCGTGTGCAGCACTCCACGGTCGGGGCTCCACCTCGACGAGGAAGCCGTCCAGCGCATGGCCGCCTCCGAAGGGATCACGCCGATCGGCGTCCTGCTAATGTCCCGTGTGGTATGCGGGAGGGGACGACGGGGTCCCCACCGCCCCGATCACCTGAGCAGCGCTCATCTCGGCGGCTGGGTCACCGCGACGAGGATCGCGTCGCGGGTCCGGTTTTCGTCACAGCGGGAGCGGGTCGCCCTCATGTCGGCTGGTCATGGTCATGCATGTGCTTCCGATGGTGGCGTCGGCAAGCGGGATTCCGGATGAGTACGGTGGCAGGCGTGGGACAGGATCTCGACTTCGGACTGCTGGGTCCGCTGGTGGTACGGCGGGCGGGGGCGATACTCGATCCGGGCCGGCGTCGACAGCGGCTGCTGCTGATCCGCCTGCTGCTCGCCGACGGTCGGGCGGTCGCTCCGCAGACGCTGTGCGAGGAACTGTGGCCGCCACAGCCGGGCCGGACACCGGACGGAGCGATGGGCTCCCTGCACGCCCATGTCAGCAAGGTACGTGCGGTCCTGGAACCCCGGCACCTGCGCCGGAAGGGCACCTGCGAGGTGCTGGTCACCGAGCCCTTGGGCTATGCCCTGCGGGTGCCGCCCGAGAGCCGTGACACCGTGCGCTTCGAGCGGGCCCTTGCCCGGGCGCGCCGGTTCATGGACCAGGGCCGGCCCGAACACGTTGCGGAAGAGGCGCGAACAGCCTTGGAGATGTGGCGCGGCCCCGTGTTCGCCGACGCCGCGCACCACCTGTTCGCCGTCAACGAGGCGGCACGTCTAGAAGAATTGCGCCAGGCCGCCCGTGAGATCCGTGCCACTGCCCTGCTCCTGCAAGGGCGGATCGTCGAGGCCCTGGACGCGGCGCAGGAGATGACCGCGGAGCATCCTCTGCGGGAACCCGGCTGGGTCCTGCTGCTGCGCGCCTTGTACCTGGCAGGCCGGCACCCCGAAGCGCTTCAGCGCTACACCGACCTGCGCCGGCACCTCGCCGAGGAGCTCGGTCTCGAACCTGGCCCGACTCTGCGCGCCCTGCACCACGGCATCCTCCACCACGACCTGCCGCCCTTTCGCCCAGCCGATGAGCTGAGCAGGTTCGGCGTGGCATCCGTATCCGGAGGGAGGACCGGACACGGGCGCGATCCGCTTGGGCCGAGCGCGTCCGGAACGCCGGAGGTGGACGCGTCCGTGGGTCCGGCCGAGGACGAACCGTCCGACGCCGCCGATCGGTCCGATGCGAGTCGCGACCCGGCGGCGGATGTCGAGGGAACCACGCCGCCGCCCCGAACCCGTCCGGCACAACTGCCACGCAGCTTGACGGTTTTCGCGGGGCGGGAGGCCGAGGGTGCATGGCTGTCGGCCGTGAGCGGTGTGCCGACCCGGTCCGGAAAGACCGCTGCCTCTGCCGTCGTCATCAGCGGGGCTCCCGGGGTCGGCAAGACCACCTTCGCCGTCCACCACGCCCATCGCGTAGCCTCCTCTTTCCCCGACGGGCAGCTTTTCGTCGACCTGTGCGGTTTCCACCCCCACGCACCCGCCGTCGAACCCGGCAACGCTCTGCACGGCTTCCTGACCGCCCTCGGCGTTCCCGCCCAGCGCATCCCGGAGGACACCCCGGGCCGCAGCACGCTCTTCCGCAGCCTCCTCGCCGACCGGCAGGTCCTCGTCGTCCTGGACAACGCCCGCGACGAGCAACAAGTGCGCTCTCTGCTCCCCGGGGGAGCGGGCTGCTTCACGCTGATCACCAGCCGCAACCAGCTTCCCGGGCTGATCACCACAGATGGCGCCCGGCCCCTCGCCCTCCCTCTGCCCTCACAGGCGGAGGCCCACCAAGCCCTCGAACGACGCCTGGGCACCGACCGAGTGGCCGCCGAGCCCGCCGCCACGGCCGACATCATCCGCCTGTGCGGACGGCTTCCCCTGGCCATGGCGGTGGTCGCCGCCCGCGCCGAACTCGATCCGTCCTTCCCCCTTCACGCCATCGTCGAGGACCTGCGGGACACCGAGGGCCTGGACGCGTTCACCGGCCCCGACTCCACCACCGACGTACGCGCCGTCTTCTCCTGGTCCTACCGATCCCTGGACGAGCCCACCGCCCGGCTCCTGCGCCTCCTGGCCCTGCACCCCGGCCCCCACATCACCGCCCCCGCCGCCGCGAGCCTCGCCGATCTGCCCCTCGTCCGAACCCGCCGCGCGCTCGCCGGCCTGGTCAGCTCATGCCTCGTGGAGCAACCGCTGCCCGGCCGCTACGGCCTGCACGACCTGCTGCGCGGCTACGCCACCGAACTCGTCCACGCCCACGACACCGTCCAGGAACGCCACCAGGCCACCCTCCGGATCCTGGACCACTACATGTTCACCGCCCACGAGGCGAACCAGCTCCTCAAGCAGGACACGCCGCCCGACCTCGACCTCGGTGCACCCGGCCCGGGCGTCACCCCGGAGAGCCTCACCACCGTCGGGCAGGCGACCCGATGGCTCACCACCGAACACCGGGTGCTGACCGGCCTCCTCCACACCGCCGTCGGCCAGGGGCTGGACCACCACACCACCGGCTTGGCCTGGTCGCTCAAGGAACATCTCAACCGCCAGGAATTCTGGCCCGAAGCCATCACCGCGCTGACCCCCGCCCTCGAAGTGGCCCGACGCCAGAACAACCGCCTCGAAGAAGGCCGTTGCCTGCGCCACCTCGGCCACATCCACGGCTATCTCGGCCACCAGGAGCAAGCCCTTCACCACCTGCGACGTGCCGTCACGATCTTCGAAGAGCTCGACGCGACCGGTGAACAGGCCCGAGCCCACTACGTCATGGCGTGTGTGCTGTTCCTGTTCGGCCGGATCCAGGAGGCCGTGGCGTTCTCCGAACGGGGGCTGGAGCTGTCCCGGGAGACAGGTGAGGAGTTGTGGCTGGCCGAGTGCCTCATGGAGCTCGCCTGGTTCCACTCCAACCTCGGGCAGCTTGAGAAGAGCCTTCTGTACAGCGAGGAGGGCATCGCCTTGTTCCAGCGCCTGGGCGCGCCGTGGCAACTGGCCCAGGCCTGGGACATCCTGGGCCACACCCTCCGCATGCTCGGCCGTTACGAGGAATCGGTGGCCACCTACCAGCGGGCGACACGGGCGTTCGAGGAGCTGGGCGACCACAGGAACGCCATCGGCTCACTGATGCGGCTGGGTGACACCCGGCTGGCGCTGGGCGACCGGGAAGGCGCGCGGGCGAACTGGGTTCAGGCCCTCGAAAGCGCCGACGAGCGTGCCATGTCCCACAGCGCCCAGCAGGTCCGTGACCGGCTCACCGCCCTGGACATGGACGCGGACCCCGCACCCGCCGTGCCGGAGAGAGCGGCCGCCCGTCACGGTCACAAGCTTCCGACTCCGAGAAGTGGGCATCCTGCGGCTTAGAACTCCGGCAAGGGTGGTTCAGCGAATGGCCGCCCTTTCCTCCGACGGCGCGGGGGCGGTGGACCTCCCCGTCGGGACGTTCGGGAGTGATCGCACGTCGTGGCGTGAGGCTTCTTCCGTCGCCCCGGACGGTTGCGGCTGCCGAGCGGCCCGTCCGGGGCGCCGTCTGGTTTCACACCGGAGTCCGTCCCGGGACGCCTTCGGGGGGAGCCTGTATGCGGCTCCATCGGCGCGGTGTTCACCGTGGTGTGTCCTTCTTCTCCGGATGCGGCGGGCGTTCAAGACGGCGCCCGGTCACCGCTCGACGGTGACGGGGCGCGTGAGGGGCGCCGTCCGGCCGGTGAGGGGCCGGCCTCTCCGCCCCTACTTGGCGAGGAAGGCGAGGAGGGCGTCGGTGACCTCCTGGGCGTGGGTCCACAGCAGGCCGTGCGGGGCACCCTCGACGACGACGTAGTCGGCCTGCGGGAGCGCCTTGTGGAAGAGCTCGCCGGTGGCTTCGATGGGCAGGATGCGGTCGGCGGTGCCGTGCAGGATCAGTGCCGGCACGTCGATCTTCCTTATGTCGGCACGGAAGTCGGTGGTCCACGTGGAGACGCAGGCCAGCGAGGCGTACCAGGAGGCGCCGGCTGCCACGTTCCAGCTGTTGCGGACGGCCTCCTCGCTGATCCGGGTGCCGAGGTTCTCGTCCAGGTTGTAGAAGTCCTGGTAGAACGCGCTGAAGTAGGCGTACCGGTCGGCGGTGACGTCCTGCTCGATGCCCTCGAAGACGCTCCCGTCGACACCCTCGGGGTTGTCGTCGGTCTTGAGGAGGAACGGCTCCAGCGAGGCGAGGAAGGCGGCCTTGGCGACCCGGGCGGAGCCGTAGGTGCCGAGGTAGCGGCCGACTTCGCCAGTGCCCATGGAGAACCCGACGAGGACGGCGTCGTGGAGGTCGAGGGTCTCCATGACGGTGTTCAGGTCGGCGGCGAAGGTGTCGTAGTCGTAGCCGGTGGTGGGCTGGCTGGAGCGGCCGAATCCGCGCCGGTCGTAGGTGATGACCCGGTGACCGGCCTCCAGCAGGGCCGCGGCCTGCTTCTCCCAGGAGTGGCCGTCGAGCGGGTAGCCGTGGATCAGCACGACCGGCTGCCCGGTGCCGTGGTCCTCGTAGTAGAGGTCGATGGTGGTGGAGTTCTCCTGGCCGACGGTGATGAACGGCATGGTTGTTGCTGCCTCTCGTTGTGTGTTGTGGTGCGGGATGGTGGTTCGGGTACGGACGGAGGTCGGTGCGGGCCGCGACTTCGGGTGACCGGCGTCGCAGCCGCCAGCCTGGAAACGGTGACGGGGTGGGCGCGGTTCACGGTCTGGCCGAGAAGGGATTACTGACGCGGCCGGAAGGCAAGGCGCATCAGTGACCTCTTGGGGGGACAGATCCGCAACGGACGCCGGCGGAACGCGCACCCGACCGCGTATTCCGCTTGCGGAAGCACCTGCCGGAACGACTCCTCTGCCCGGATCGGCAGGTACCGGTCAGCGGACCGTACGAGCTGCCTTCTCCACGATGCGGGCGACGGCGTCGGGACGGGAGACAGACACCGCGTGCGAGGCGTCGATCTCAGTCGTACGGGCGTGCGCCCGGGCCGACATGAAGCGCTGGGCCGCCACGGGGATGTTCCGGTCCTCGGTGGTGACCAGCGACCAGGAGGGAATCGTCTTCCAGGCGGCACGGGTGGAGTTCTCCTCCAGCGCGGCGGCGGCGATCGGACGCTGCCCGGTCGCCATGAGCCTCGCCCTGTCCGCGGGGACGTCCGCGGCGAACTGCTGGTGGAACTTGTCCGGCTTGATGAAGACATCAGCTCCCGAAGCCCCGTCGGGGAGCGCGTAGTTCACCGGAGCGATGACCTGGCCGAGGGTGCTGCCGGGAAACTTGTTCGTCAGCCCCAGCGAGTTCTCGCCCGCGTCGGGCAGGAACGCGGCGATGTAGACGAGAGCCTTGACCTTTCCCTCCAGGCCCGTGGCGGCCTGGCTGATGACGGTGCCTCCGTAGGAATGCCCGACCAGGACCACCGGGCCGTCGATGTGCTCGACGACGCTGCGCAGGTAGGCGGCGTCGGTGGCCGGCCCGCGCAGCGGGTTGGCGGCGGCCACCACCGGGTAGCCGGCCCGCTGCAGCCGCTCGACGACCCCGTCCCAGCTGGAGGCGTCGGCGAACGCCCCGTGCTCCAGCACGATCGTCGGCCGGACCGGCTGGCGGGGCGTCGCGTCGGCCGTGCCGGGCAGGGTCACGGCCGTGACGGAAAGGCCCACGGCCGCGACGCCGAGCAGGGCGACCGGACGGGCGGGCCTGGTCGGTCGGGTGATGCGCATCTTCGATGTCCTTCTGTGTGAGGGCTGTCGCCCTGATGGAGCGGGGCCGGCAGGGCGAACCCGGCCGCGACGGGAAACACGGCACATCATTGAGCTTCAGCCAACTGCGTTGCGTACAAATAAAATTGGCGTGGAACCCCGTCCGGGCTGATCGGACGGTGGCGGCCCCGGGGGCTGAACGGCCCTGCCGCCCTGCCGGCTGCCGCCACAACAGCCGACAGGGCCGACGTCCGGTCAGGGCTCTCATGTGCCCGGACGTCACTGCTTCCTACGAGCAACCCCGTACCGCGGTTCACCGACGACGGTGACTTCGGCACCCGTTCCGGTCCGGGCGGTCACGGGGGAGAACTCCGCGGAGCAAGGGGCGCCCCTGCCCGGGCGGCACGGGCAGGGGACAGAGACATCAGGCGCCGGAGGTCGACGGGTGACGTCGAGTGTGGCCGCGCGGGGTACGGAGGCCGTCCGTCACCAGCACCCCGCCACCGCCTGCGGGACGGCCGTCACGGCCGCTCCTCAGGTACGGGCTCGGCGCCCATGTCCCGGTCTCCGGGGGCCGGAGTGTCGCTCCGGCCCCCGGAGGGCGGTGGCTACTTCTTGAGCCTCTCGTGCACCTCGACGGCTGTCATCAGGTGACCTATGGCGTTGGGGTGGGCGGAGCCGGACGTCCGCGGCAGCAGCGGGTTGATCCACTGTCCCGACGGGGGCCGGCACATGTCGTGGCCCCGGAACACCGAAGAGGTGTCGACGAACTCGGCCTGCCTCAGGAGGGCCGACATCTCCAGCATGAGGTTCAGCCGGTTCGTGGTCTGGTGGAGCCAGATGACGTCACCCTTGGCCAGCGGCACCGAGGAACCGCAGGCGCTCCCGTCGAGGGGGAACGGATTGGGGTAGCCGACCACGACGACACGCGCTCGGGGGCTGCGCCGCTTGATGTCGGTGAGCATGTCGGGCAGACGCGTGCTCAGCCTCGCGAAACCCGCGTCCACCTCCTTGGCCGCCACGTCCCGGCAGGGAGTTCCCTCCCGAGTGGTGAGACCGGCCAGGACGCACCTGGTGAGCACGTCGGAGAAGCCGAGGTCGTTGCCGCCGAGCGTGACGGTCACCAGGTCGGTGTCCTGGGTGAGGGCGTTGACCTGGGGTGCGGCCGCCCCCTCCTGGTTCCACAACGAGCGCGTGGTCGCTCCGCCGCACGTGACGTCCTTGAAGACGGAGGGCTTGTACGTCTCGGCGATCCACGCCGGGTAGCTTCCCGTGGAGCGCATGCACTTCGTGTCGGTCTGCTGGGGCAGACCCGTTCCTGCGGCGTAGGAGTCGCCGAGGGCCACGTAGTGCTTGACGGATCCCTGCCCGGAGAAACCGGACGCGGTGGCCGGAGCGGCCCCGGAGGCCAGCAGCGAGGCGGCGAGGGCGGCGGTCGCGGCCACCCCTCTGCGGAACTTCGAGTACGGGTGAGAACGGGTCATGAAGTCCCCTTGTGATGGAAAGAGGTCGCACGAGCCGACGGCCCGTCCTTGGGCACGCGACCCGCACGGACGTGTCTTTCGCCTCTACGTTCGCGGCACGCGCCGGGTTCAGGTCCGGCGAGCTCCCTCCGCCCGTACGCCCTTCTCCGCCAACAGCCACCCCTGGTAACGGTGGGCCCGGTGCCGTAGGCGCCACGGCCGGAGAGGGCGCCCGTCGCGGCGTTGGACCGTCCCGCCTCCACGCGGTCCCTGGAACCGGTCGACGCCCTGCTAATGTCCCATTTGGTAGGCGGGAGGTGGACGAGGGGGTCCTCCGTTCCGGTCACCCGCACCGCTCCTCCTTCCCCGTTCCGGTGGACTGCGCGTAAGCGGCAGCGGCCCTACGGGGCGTGGACGGGGAGGCGTTCGGCGCCGGTCGTCGCGCCCACGGCGCGTCTGTCCGCGCGAGCGGACCGGTGGCCCTCGCGGGAGCGGACCGATCATGCGCCTACGGACATGCGCGTGTGAGCAGTGCCGCCGTCGGGCGGCTCTTCCGGGGGTACGGTGACAGCTGTGGGGGAGTCGCTCGACTTCGCGGTGCTGGGTCCGCTGGTGGTGCGGCGGGCGGGCGCGGTGCTGGACACGGGGCGGCGCAGGCAGCGACTGCTGCTGATCCGGCTCCTGCTCGCCGAGGGCCATGCGGTCGCTCCCGAGACGCTGTGCGAGGAATTGTGGCCACAGCGGCCGGGACGGGCACCGGACGGAGCGATGGCGTCCCTGCACGCCCACGTCAGCAAGGTCCGCGCGATTCTGGAACCCCGGCATCTGCGCGGGCGGCGCTCGTTCGAAGTGCTGGTCACCGAGCCCCTGGGCTACGCCCTGCACATCCCGCCGGACAGCCGGGACACCGTACGCTTCGAGCGAGCCCTGGCCCAGGCGCGCCGGTCGATGGACCGGGGCCGGTCCTCGCGCGTCGTGGAGGAGACCGAAAGGGCTCTGGAGATGTGGCGCGGTGCCGCGCTCGCCGACGCCGCCCCCTATCTGTTCGCCACTCCTGAGGCCGCCCGCTTGGAGGAACTGCGACAGACCGCCCGGGAGCTCCGCACCACCGCCCTGCTCCTGGACGGACAGACGCAGAAGGCCGTGGACGCCGCGCGGGAACTGACGTCGCAGCACCCGTTGCGAGAGACCGGCTGGGATCTGCTGTTGCGTGCTCTGTACCTGGCCGGCAGGCACCCCGAGGCGCTACAGCGTTACACGGACCTGTGCAGACACCTCTCGGACGAACTCGGCCTCGAACCTGGGCCCTCACTGCGCGCCCTACACCACGGCATCCTCCGCCACGACCTGCCACCTCTGCGATCGACCGACGCGGCGAACACGACGGGCACGGCGACCGCCCTCGCGGGCAGCCGTAATTCGGGTCGTCCGGCCGGGGTCGAGGCCGTGGACGACCAGGACGAGACGGCATCCGCCGACGCCCTGCCGGCAGGCGCGGTCCACGATGTCACGCGGTCCGGGCCGACCACCGGTGTGACACCGTCCGGTACGAGGAGAGAACCGGTCGCGGGCGACGGCAGGAGCAGATCTCCACGGGCTGTCCGTCCGGCGCAGTTGCCCGGTGATCTGGCGGTGTTCGCGGGGCGGGAGACGGAAGGCGCCTGGCTGTCCGCCGTGAGCGGAGACCCAGGCCCGGCCGGTGCTCCCGTCGTCGTCATAGGCGGTGCTCCCGGTGTCGGCAAGACCACCTTCGCTGTCCACCATGCCCACCAGATCGCCTCCTCCTTCCCCGACGGACAGCTCTTCGTCAACCTGTGCGGGTTCCACCCCCACGCACCCGCCGTCGAACCCGGTGACGCCCTGCACGGCTTCCTCACCGCCCTCGGCGTCCCCGCCCAGGACATCCCCGAGGACACCCCCGGCCGCAGCACACTCTTCCGCAGCCTCCTCGCCGACCGACGGATCCTCCTCGTCCTGGACAACGCCCGCGACGAGCAACAAGTGCGCCCCCTGCTCCCCGGCGGAGCGGGCTGCCTCACACTGATCACCAGCCGCAACCGACTCACCGGCCTCATCGCGTCGGAAGGCGCCAAACCCCTCACCCTCGCACTGCCCTCACAGTCCGAGGCCCACGAGACGCTGGCACGCCGGCTGGGGACGGAACGGCTCGCCGCCGAACCCGCCGCCGTGGCCGACATCATCCGCCTGTGCGGACGACTGCCCCTGGCGCTGGCCGTGGCCGCCGCCCACGCCGAGTACGAACCCGCCTTCCCCCTCCGCACCATCGCCGACGACCTGCGGGCACACAGCGGCCTGGACGCGTTCGCCGCCTCCGACGCCACCACCGACGTCCGCACCGTGTTCTCCTGGTCCTACCGGTCCCTGGACGGATCCGCCGCACGCCTCTTCCGGCTCCTCGCCCTCCACCCCGGCCCCCACATCACCGCCCCGGCCGCCGCAGGCCTCACCGCACTCCCCCTCCACCGGACACGCCGTCTCCTCGCCGACCTGACCCGGTCCTGCCTCGTCGAACAGCCGCTGCCCGGCCGCTACACCCTCCACGACCTGCTGCGCGGCTACGCCACCGAACTCACCCACACCCACGACGACACCGACGAACGCCACGCAGCCACCCTCCGGGTCCTGGACCACCACATGTTCACGGCCTACGAAGCCAACCTGCTGTTCAAGCAGGACTCACTGCCCGGACTCGACCTCGGCTCCCCCGGCACGGGCGTCGTCCCTGAGACGTTCGCCACCATCGAACAGGCACGCCGATGGTTCACCGCCGAACACCGGGTACTGGCCGGCTTGCTGCAGACTGCCGTCAGCCAGAAGCTGGACCGCCGGGTCACCGGCCTCGCGTGGACGCTGAAGGAGCACCTGTGCCGCCAGGAGTACTGGCCCGAGGCGATCACCGCACTGACCCCCGCCCTGGAAGTGGCACAGCGCCAGGGCGACCGTTTGAAGGAGGCGCGCTGCCTGCGCGGCCTCGGCAGCATCCACATCGGTCTGGACCACCGGAGGCGGGCTCTGGATCACCTGGAACGCGCCTCCGCCCTCTTCGAGGAACTCGGCGTGGCCGGCGAACAGGTTCGCGCCCTGTTCGTGACGGCGATGGCACTGTTCCGGTTCGGCCGGCACCGGGAGGCGTTGGCTCCCGCCGAGCGAGGACTCGCGCTGGCCCGATCCACGGGGAACCGGCTGTGGACGGCCGAGTGCCTCAACGGGCTCTCCTGGCTGCACTCCAACCTGGGGCGGCCCGGGAGAGGCCTCGTGTACGGCGAGGAGGCCATCGCCCTCTACCAGCGCCTGGACGCCCCGTGGCAGGAGGCCCAGTGCTGGGACAGCGTGGGCTACGCCCTCCATCGGCTCGGCCGGTACGAGGAAGCGGCGGCCACCTACCGGCGGGCGCTGGACGCGTTCGAGGAACTGGAGGACCACAGGAACGTGGTCGGCTCGCTGATGCGACGGGGCGACACCCGTCTGGCCATGGGCGACCAGGAGGCCGCGCGCACGGACTGGGTCAGCGCGCTCGCCGACGCCGAACGGCAGGATCTGTCCCACAGCGCCCAGGAGATCCGGGACCGGCTCACCGCCCTGGACATGGCTGCGGGCTCCGTAACCGTCCCGCCGCAGAAGGGTGCCGGCAACCACAGGGCTTCGGCTCCGGCAGGCGCTGATCCTGCGCGCCGGTCGTCCGGGGCGGAGGATCAGCGGCGGTAGGAACTGCTTCCGTCCGAGCGCGGCGAGCCGTCGCTCCACCGGGTTCGGCCGGGAGGAGCCCGCCGGCGCGAAGTCCCGAGGGAAACCGGAAGACCGGTGTGTCCTCGCACGACCACCGGCCCTGGGCGGACGCACGGGACGCCATCGACGCCGAACTCGTCGGCTCGCGCCGTGAACGCCCTGCCCCGGTCCTTCTCGTCGGGTCCGGGAGCCCTGAGCGCCGTAGGCGCCGCAGAGCGCCCCCATCGGCGGACGCGACGGCGTGCCGAGAGCCGGCGGCATGGTCCGGCAAGCGGCGCGACAAGGAGACGACAAGGTTTGGCGAAGGGGTCCCGCCGAGTGTTGAGCCACTCCCCCGCGCAAGTGGGAGAGCACGCCACGGAACACTCGAACAGAATTGGGCACCACCCATGAACGGGACCATGGAGACGGGGACTGCCACCCTCGCTCCGACTCGGGCACACGCCCGGCACGTCGCTTCGGACACCGACTGCGACGCCTTCGTACGAGACATCTACGAGCAGTACGGCCCTCTGCTCGTCCGGTACGCCGCGCGGCTGCTGGACGGTGACTGGCACAGGGCGGAGGACGTCCTCCAGGAAACCGCGGCGCGCGCCTGGAAGCACGCCCGGTTCTTGAGCGCCCGCGGCGAACACATCCGGCCGTGGCTGTTCACCGTGGCCAGGAATCTGGTCATCGACCACCACCGGGCCCGGCAGGTACGGCCACTGGATCTGATGGCGGTCGAGGACCTGGACACCTCCTGGGACGGCACGGAGTCCACGATCACCTCCCACGCGGTGCTGGAGGCGATGCGGGAGCTGAAGGAGCAGCACCGGACCGTCATCCGCCTCATGTACTACCTGGAATGCAGCGTGGCCCAGGCGGCCGAGCACCTCGGCATCCCGCCCGGCACCGTCAAGAGCCGCGCCTTCTACGCCGTGCGGGCACTGCGCAAGGCCTTGGAGAGGCAAGGCGTGCTCGGCATGTAGTCACGGCACGGACGGATGGTGCCGGCGCGTTCCCGGTCCCCTCGCACATCGGTTCGCTCGCGTTCGAGGGGGCTTCGACAGCGACGGGAGAAGACGCGCAAGCAGGTTAAGGAGGGCACTGCCGACCGCAGCCTCGACGGTCGCTTCGCGCAGGACGATCCGTCCGTCGGTAACCATCTCGTCCACCGGACACAGCTGTCGTCGCACCGTTACCGTCCCCGACAGGCAGGCATGCCGGGGACGGATCGTGGAACCGGAGAGCTCGGAGCGACCTCCGAGCTCGTCGTCGAGAAGGCCCGCTGCGGCGGGAACGGGACCGGACCGAGCTCGTGTTCCCGCCGCGGCAAAGGGCTTCGGTACCCGTGCGACGTACTGGCCGGTGGTTGCCGACCGGGTTCCGACCATGCTCCTCCAGCTCCACCACCGGGCCGGGCACGGCATTCCGTCCGCCGGTCGGCGTGGACCGCTCACCCTCACCCGGGCTGCCCACGAGGCGCGCCCCCTCCGGAGACCGCACGCCTCCGGGGGCGCAGTCGGCGACCGGCGGTCACCCCGTCCGACAGCACGCGCGACCTTGTCAGACGCGGTTCTCCGCCTGGAACATCCAGGATTGCTTCTCCAGTTCGGCCGTCAGCCCGATGAGGAGATCCTGACTCACGGCGTCCACCGAACCAGTCGCCTCGATTCGTTCCCGCACCCTCCCGATGACCGCGGAGAACGTGTGCACCAGAGCGTCGACGGCGTCGCCGTCCTTCGTCCAGCCTGACGGGAAGGCAGGCAAGCCGCTGGTACCCGCGATGGTGCCCGCCCGCCCGTCCGGACTCACTCCCAGCGCGGCCGCGCGTTCGGCCACCATGTCCGCGTGGTCGCGGGCGATCGCGGCGACCTCGTCGAGCTGGACGTGGACTGGTCGAAAGCGGGGACCGTACAGGTTCCAGTGGGCCTGCTTGGCCACCAGAGACAGATCGAGCAGGTCGACCAAGGTCGCCTGGAGGGCCGCGCCGGCGATCTCGCGGTCGCCCTCCGGCAGTGGGCTGTTGATCATCGTCATAGGTCTACGGTCCTTAGAGAATGGCGTCGGCATCATGACAAGGAGGCCGACAGACTGCCGTCTGGATGAAAACCGGCCATCACACGCACCCGCTTGGAGCGCCGACGACCTCGGCGCTATGTACGGCCGCAGACCCCGAGGGGTTCAGCTTCTCCGGCATACGACTGTGCACGCCGCACGACGCCGGGCCATCTCCGATGACTCCGGACCGAGGCCATACCTACAGGTCAGGCCAGGAGCGAAGCCGAAACATGGATCGACTGGGCGACAGTCCGCGTGGAGCGCCTCAATCCGCTGAACACACCGCCCCGACTGCCCGACAGCCCCGCACCACGAGCCGACGATCTGAGGCCTTCTCGGGCACTGGAGCCCCTACGACCCCTGACACAACACTCATTGGACACCCCACCTGGCATCACGGAACGTCACTACCGAGAAGTAGATGGGGCAGTGGCAGCCAACAGCTCGGCAGCCAGCGCCCCAGCCACCTCAAGATGCCTACGACCACTCAGCTGAGGGCTCCACTCGGCGGTCGCCAAACACCCATGACGGCCCATCAGGAACCGGGCCGTCCGTGCGTCAAACGTGCGTCACGTGCGTCAGACATGCGTCAAGATATCGCACCTAACACACGTAACGCCCATAACGCACACTCGGAGAAACGGCAGGTCAGGAGCCCTTTGAGGCGGGCTCAAGGATCGCCACGCACTCCACGTGGTGCGTCATCGGAAGCAGGTCTATCCGAAACAGGTTGAACAAAACCGCAGGTCAGAGCCTTGTGTGGCCTTCTCCGTGACACGATTAGTGTGCGTCATGGGCGCTACGTGCGGAATGCTGACACAAATTTTCCGCGTTCCCCGCCCCAATGGCCATGAGGGCCGCCTCCGCGCGACCGGCTTTACCAAGGCCGCCCGGCACCGCCGCGCCCGGCACCGCCGCGCCCGGCACCGCCGCGCCGGGCCCCTCCGAGACCCTCAGCGCGTCCGCCGCCACGGGCACGTGAGTGGTGGTCAGCCCACGGCGCTCCCGCAACGACAGCATCCGGCGCACCGCGGGACCTCGCAGCCCCGCACGAGACACCGCAGGCAGGCCAGGCCGCTACTCGGGGGGCTCGCGGGTGAACGTGAAGGTCAGGCTCGACGACCCCGCCAGCTCCCCGCCAGAGCCCAGCAGGGAGATCTGCCCCTTGGCGCTGACCTCGGCGCTGATCGTGACCTCATTGAGGTAAAAATCGCCGCAGTTCACCGGAAGCCCGGCGATGACCGAGCGCATCGAATCAAGGAACCCGGTCACCCGATGCTGGAAGACGTCGACGGGAATCTCGGCTCGGCCGATACGCCATTCCTGGGGACGCCTGAACAGGGAGCGGTCGTCGCCACTGTCCTCTAGCCCAATCACCCGTACGACGCCGGTGCTCTTCGCTACGTCGGTGTGCTGGTCGGCGGGCTTTGGCTCGTCATTTTGCTGAGACATGGACATCCTCCGTCAGCTCGGCACAGACATACATGGAGTTGTGGGTCCGCATAGGCGGCGTATGCGATGCCGAACGGATTCCCGTACGTGTGCAACAGGCTTCTACGGGCTTCGAACACCGACCGACCGAGCGGCAGTCGGCGTAGCAGAAACGGTTCGTACAGGGCCTTGGAGAATTCCGCTGCCACCCCGTCCGGCACTTCGATCTCGCTGCCGATGAAGCCGCGGTTTCCGTTTATCAGGAAGAGGTAGGGGAAGGAGAGGGCGCTGGTCGCGTGCATGCGTGCCGCACCACAGGCGTTCATGACGACGAGCGGCATCTCGCAGGTGTCCTGGCCGGTGCGGGACTTCATCCCAATCAGGTCCTCCATGATTGCGCCGAGCTGCACTCGCAGCTCTTGACCACCGCCGTTCAGCTCGATCTCGTTGTCGAGCGGTGTGTCGAGGTTCGCGTAGCAGTGGCAGGCGAAGTGCAGAATCTGGTCGGGCATGTCCCGGAGTTCACCGGCGAGCGACCGCCGAGGATCGAAGATCTGCTCTGCCAAGGTGGCCGCCGCCGTGTCGCCATAGGGGTACGGCCCGTCGACCTCCACCTGGTGCGCTGCCGTGGAGGTGAACCAGCCGAGCTCCTTCCGGGCGCCCTCGAGCTGCTCATGCTGGAGAAATCGCAGGGGCAGCCGACCGTCGGGGGTGACTTCCAGGTGCAGGCCTGAGGGGGGAGCGGTCAGCAGCATCGTGCGCTTGACCATGCAGGAGAAGCCGACCAGCGTGCGGCATTCGGTGATGAGTTCCTCACGGTTTCTGGGGACGTTCGGATGCATCCGGTAGAGCGGAAGTATTTCGAGGGGGAGGAAGGTGTCCTTGTCGCCAATGCACTCCACGAGCGGTGGCGGCAGGTCTGGATTGCGGCCGTAGGGCAGCGCGCTGTTCCAGAAGGTCTGGAGTCCCTGGATGACGTCGGCCTGAAGACCGAAGAGGAGGCCGGCAAGCCGCCGGCCGATCCGGTGCAGGGCGTCGAAGACCTCGGGAATGTCCCGTTCTTCCACCTCCAGAGCCGGTAGCACGTCCTTGAGCCGAAGCAGGCCGGCATCGAGCGCACGCCGCGCCTCGTCCAGGACCCCCTGCTGGGCCAAGGTCATGTTGAGGGTCGGAGTGCCGTTGAGGGCTCGGAAGGCGATATGTGTGTTCTCGGCACGGTGCACATGCACGGTGACGTCAGCGTCCAGGCTTCCGGTCATCCTGAGGCCTCCCCTATGTCGGCTGGGGCGGCGGTCCGTACCGCGATAGAGACAGCGATCACCTGGATGAGCCGGCCGCTCTGATACAGCTGGAACCAAACCTCGTGACTGCCCTCTTCGTCCGGCATCTGGAAGCGGAAGACCGTCTGTGCCTCCGTCTGGGTCCGCAGGGTCTGTCGCTGAGGACTTGGAGTGAGCGTCGGACTGTCGACCATGGCTTCGAAGTCGACGGTCGGCACATCTCTGCCTCCTTCGACATTCACGGGTTCAAGGGCGAAGAACTGCCGGTCGGGGGCGGTCTGCTGGGTGGAAGCCGCACCCCGCGCACGGGGGTCACGTACCACGAAAAGGACCAGGCCGAGGCGCTGCCCAGGAGACGCGACGACGGTCGTGCCATAGGCCGCTCCGCCAGTCGGCCGGATATCCGCCGCTCCGTCCGCCGCAGGTTTGTGACCGTCGGCGAGCTGGAGAGCGAAATAGCCGGTGAAGTTCGCCAACGGCGGCCCGATGACGGATTCCTCGATGCCCTCGCGCAGCACCTGCCGCAGCCCTTGGGCCGATCTTTCCTGCAGGTCCGCCACCTGGCGTCCGAGACGCTCACCGACCGACTTCGACGTGTGCTGAGCGACCTCCTGTGCGAGCCTGCCCAGATCCTTCTTGCCGAGGCGCCCGGGCGTGAGCCGCTGGGCCAGGGCCTCGTGCTCGTCCCGCAGCACTTCGCAGACCTCCCGAAGTACCCGTTGGGATACCTCGGACCCCAGGCTCTCGCGGCTGACGGCGGACACCTCGACGGCAGCAGCGGTCTCGGCGCCGGACCAGACGAGCGGCCGGTCGTATCCCCCATGGCCCTCCAGTACGTCGCTGAGAGCGATCAGCTCGGCATTGCTGCCCGGCGGGGGCAGGCGCACCGCTTCGGCGAGATCGAAGCGGTACACCTCCACGGCGCTCACGCGGTGCTCGTAGGCCTCCACGATCCGCCGCCGGCCCAGCGCCAGCGCGGCCAGAGCGATCAGGAACGGCCCGATGAACAGCATCGCCAAGCCGCCGCCGCCAGGTTGGGACCGGGCGACGACACCGGCCGCGAACGGCCAACTCAGCCCGGCACAGACGGCGCTGGCAGCCGTGACGCGCAGCAGCGCGACGTCCCTGCCCCTACGGTGCGCCTCACGCTTCACCTCGAGCGAGGCGACCAGTTCGATCCGCGGCCACACCCTATCGACGACCAGGCCGGTGCTAAGTGCCGCCGCGACAGCGGCGGCACTGCCACCTGCGGGAGAAAGCGGACGGACCAAACGGCTGAGAAGCCCGGTGGGCCGAGGGGCAAGGCCGTACCGGTAGAACTCCTCCCTGATTCGTTCCTGGTCACGCGACGCCCGCTCCCGTTCGGACCGTGCCCGCTCCCATTCGGACCGCGCCCGCTCCTGGTGCAGGTCATCGCTCTCCCACCCGTGCGGGGGCCGGGCGTACATCTCGCGCTCCCGCAAGTGGGGCTCGTGCTCCCGCATGTACGGCTCGTACCCCCGCAAGTGCCGCTCGCGATCCGACCACTCTCTGTCACGGTTCGGGTAGTACCGCGACGGTTCCCTCTGCCGCACGTATTTAGCAGCCGCCTCCACAAGGAGCGGCACACATCCTGGGCGCAGCCAGCCGAGGACCAGCCCTTGAAGCATCAACAACACTGCGGCCGCGATCGCCACTTCGGCCACGCCGACCAGCACATCGGCCAAGCCGGTGCCTGGACGTCCGGCATTGTCGAGTTCGGCCCACACGACAGCGCCCAGTGGCACGATCAAGCCCACGGCGCGCGCCCACAGCGGCACCATGCCTCCGGGAGGAGGTCCGATGGGTTCCGGACCACTCCTGCGCAGGCCTCTGGACGAGGTCAGGTCGGACCAGGACCAGAAATCCAGCAAACGCAAGCCAACGAGTATCCCGATCAGCCAGAGCCCGCAGACAAGCCCTGCGGCGACGGAATGACCGTCGACAGCGAGCTTTGCCGCGACCGCGCCCAGACCTGCCGTGAAGAGCAAGATCAGCCCCCAACCGGGCCAACCGTCCAGGTCGTCCGCATCGCGCAAGCGGTAGATGAGCGTGATCAGGCCGAGGGCTGGCACGGCCATGAGCCACGCGACCAGTGGGCGGTCATCCGCCGCCAGACGGACTACCAGCCAGCCAAAGGCGGCGCCGGACAGAGCGACGCCGCCCACGACGACGGCTAGCTCGTGACCTCCCATCCCGCTGTCTCGGATGACCAGGCCTGTCCAGAACAGCAGGACCGCAAGTGCGACTCCGCCCGCGAGCCACGCTGGTCCTGGTCGGCCATCGACGGCGAAGACGACTGCGAGCCAGACGAGGCCGACCTCCGAGAACCCCGCCAGTACGCCGAAGATCACACCCTTCCGGAGGCCCGAATCGCGTGGGCCGGTCAACGCCAGCCCCACGCGAAACACCGCATAACCGCCGGCCGCGGCCCCTGCGGCGGCGGCCATCAGTCCGAGGGCAAGGAGACCGGCACCGCCCTCCTGCAGACTCCGCCCAAGAAGCTGAACCGCTACCAGGCCAAGGCCCGCGGCAACGACGAGGAGCGCGAGAGCGAGAGCGGCATTCCGCAACTTCGATTCCGAGGTCATCCCAACCCCCGTCAGGGGTCGCCCATCTCCCATCCCATGGGGCGGGCGGACAGACTAACCATGGCGCCGGCGGCATGCCGGACGTCGGCGACGACGCGGCAGTCGATCGACAGACGCCTACCGGCGCTACAACCCACACTTACAACTCTGCGCCCCTACGCCCACACGAGCAACGCGGAGGGATCCCTCGACCCACGTCTCACGCGCCGCTGATGCACTGGGCCCTCGCCCCGGTTCGCTTGCCCGAAGGGTATTGATTGTTAACGCAGTCCCTTCCTAGTCTAGACGCTTGCGCAATTCGGCCCTGTCGGGGATCTTGTGATGTCGCAGGGCTGATCTGGGCAGTCTCCGGGCGTGCAGTTCAGGGGTGTTGGGGCGATTGTTGCCGCATCTGTCCGGTGTTGTCATCGAGTCGATCAAGCGAACGGCCGGGGTCATCACGCTCCGCTCGGGGTGTCAGACGTTGCCAGTGAGTTGCCCGGGATGCGGCATGCCATCGTGGCGGGTGCACGGCCGGTACGTCCGCCGGCTCGGCGACGCGCCCGCGCCCGTGGCCGGCAGCCCGGTAGTCATCGAGCTGACCGTGCGCCGCTTCAAGTGCCTAAGCAGCCGGTGCCCGGCCGTGACGTTCACCGAGCAGATCGAGGGGCTGGCCGGGCCGCATGCCCGGCAGACGCAGGTACTGCGGTCGATGCTCACCTCGATCGCTCTGTGCCTGGCGGGCCGTCCCGGCGCCCGCCTGGCCGCGGCCCTCGGGATACGTATCGCCAAGGATGCGCTGCTGGACCTCCTCTGCTCAGTTCCCCAGCCGTCATTCGGCACGGTCAGATTCCTGGGAGTTCCTCGGACACTGAGCCCCTATGACCCATGACACGCCGCCCGACTGAGGCCCCACCCGGCGTCACGGAACGTCAGCATCGAGAGGCGCAAGGGCGGGGTCAGCCGACGGCTCGACAGCCGGTCTCCCCGCCCCTTCGAGGGGCCCACGGGCCACCCGACTGAGGGCTCCGCCGGCGGCCACCAAACCACGCATGACGGCATGTCGGAAACTACGCCGTTCGTGCGTCAAACGTGCGTCACGTACGTCAGATATGCGTCAAGATATCGCCCATAACGCGCGTAGCGCCCATAATGCACACCTGCCGAACTCGCAGGTCAGCGGCCCTTTTCGGCGGGCTCCAGGATGGCGACACACTCCACGTGGTGGGTCCCAAGAAACAGATCTACACAAACAAGTCGAAGAAAACCGCAGGTCAGCGCCACGTGCGGCGCGTATCGGACGTAAGAGCAGTGTGCACTACGGGCACTACGCGCGACCTTTCGATGCATACCTACAGCTCGAACGGGCTGATCGCCGACTTCCAGAGACCCACGGCCTCGTCGAGCCAGAGGCCGTAGCCGCCAAGCGGGCCGAACATGCCCGGCGCACCCATTGGTGACCGGCCGACGATGTGGACGACATCCCACCCGCGCCGGCCCGAGAACCGACGTGTTTAGGTAGCGGCAAGACGCCTGATCAAGTAGTCAAATCTCATGACGCCTGAGGAAAGACCGGCTATGCGCTGGCTGGATCGCCGAAGCGGTCGAGGACGTTGAGATACGCCGGACCATGAGCCGACGATCTGAGGCCCTCCCGCGGAGGCTGAAGCCCTGCAGCGGCACATGCCTAACACCCCACGAGCGCTACGGAGAGTCAGCGCCGAGAGGCGCGATGACAGGGTAGGCGACGGCTCGGCGGCCAGCCTCCCTGCCCGTTCGGGGGACCATCGGCCCCCGCCCGTGGATTTCGCCGACAGCCGCCAAACCGCGCATGACGGCCCATCAGACAGCACGCCATTCATGCGTCAAACGTGCGTCACGTGCGTCGAATATGCGTCAAGATATCGCACCTAACACACGTAACGCCCATAACGCACACTCGGAGAAACGGCAGGTCAGCGGCCCTTTTCGGCAGGCTCAAGGATCGCGACGCACTCCACGTGGTGGGTCATCGGGAACAGGTCAACGGAAAACACATGGAAGAAAATCGCAGGTCAGAGACTCACGCGACGTAAATCGGACTCAAGGTCAATGTGCATTACGGGCGCTACGGGCGACTCTCGACGCACGCCGCAGCATCCGCTGGGGTCTCCCAGACCGGCCGCCGGCCACAGGCACACCATCGACGTCATGCTCGCCGCCACGGCCCTGGCCGCCCCAGGGCCGGTCACTATCCTCACCTCCACCTCAGAGGACCTCGTCACCCTCCGTGGCGGTAGCGTCATCGTCACCAAGGTCTAATGCGGCTGTAGCCGTCCGGCCAAAGTGCCGATGAGGGCTCGGAGCGGGACACACGTACGGAGCCCGCGTCCCTCGCGGAATCTCGCAGTGCGCCTCGTGTGTCGAGCTCCCCTGGGGGCATCGCCCGTCGGCGATGCCCCGGCCGGCTTGGAAGCCTCTCGGTAAGGCTCATGTGGGGACGTCTGGACTGTGATCTCGCTTGTACCGAGTCCGCTGACCCGGAACACTCGGGTGCGCATCTGGACGGTTGACGAGGGGGCGGGCATGGTGCGGGCCTGGACGGTACGGGGCGGACAGTCAGGGGAACGGGAGCAGGCCGCGCTCTCCGAGGGACTGGCGATCGTGGGCTGGGAGGAGCTCGGCGACCTCAGCGACTGCTCTTCATCCGACGACATCGGTGATTTGCTGGCCAAGGCGTACCCGGGGGAGTCGGTTGGCACCATCGACAACTGGAAGCGCCAGCTCTGGCGCTTCATCGCGATGGAGACCGGCGACTACGTCGTCATGCCGCGCAAGCATCTGTCGGTCGTGGCCCTGGGCCTGCTGACCGGACCGTACGAATACCGGGCCGCGGCGCCGCCGGGCTTCCGACACGTGCGGAAAATGGACTGGGTCCGCCCGGTCCTGGAGCGAGCTGCCGTTCGGGGTGATCTGCGGGACAGCATGGGGGCATTCCTCACGGTCAGCGAGTTGAGTCGGCGCGACGCCGCGGTACGCGTGCAGGCTCTTGCAGAGACGGGTACGGACCCGGGCTACGTGGGTGACGGCGAGCCGCCCAACAGCCCGGAGGACTTGGTGAGCGATGTCCGGGACAGCGGCACCAGGCAGTTGACCGCCCGTGACCTGATCGGCTTGTGGGGGTGGAAGCGGCGAACCTCCGACGTCATCGACTTGGTGGACCAGAACCTCGCGGAGCTCGGCCTCCGGGTGGATCCTCACTTCAACGACGTGCAGTTGGACGGCCTCGTCACCGTGTCCGCGGCAGGGTCCACCGGCCTTGGGGAAGGCATCCATGATCAGGTCCGAGGGGACGAGCAGCAGGCGCATTCGAAAGCCGATGGCCCGCGTGACCGTGACCTGACCTGGCGGATCGGCAACCTTCCGTTCGTTCGGGAGGTTGTGACGGTCCGGATGGGCGATGCGCTGAGCCAGGCGATCACCCCGATGATCGAGAGCGACTTCTCCCAGCTTCCGGTCGTGGACCACAACAACGTGCTGCGTGGGGTCATCACCTGGGAGGGAATCGCAAGGACGCAGCTGGGCGGCAGGACTGCCACGGTGGCCAACGCCCTGGATCCGCATCCCGAGACCGCTCGGGTGGAACATGCTCTTTTCGACCGGATGGACCGCATCCAGCAGAGTGGCTTCACAATCATCGTGGATGGCGAGAACGCGGTGATCGGGATTCTGACCTCGACCGACCTCGCAGGGCAGCTGAAGCAGCGCATCGAGCCGTTCATTCTCTTGGAGGAGCTGGAACGGCGGCTGCGCCGCCTGATCAGGCACTTTTCCACCGACGAGCTGCCGAGGGAGATCCGCAGGACGATGGAGCGCGGTCAGCATCTCAGCCTCGGCCAGTACGTCTTCCTGGTAGAGGACGCCCACTGCTGGAACAAGCTGCGGTGGCCCTTCGAGCAGCAGGACATCAGTCGGCGGCTGGCCACCGTGCGGGACTACCGCAACGACCTTGCCCACTGGGCGGTGGACGCGCCTGCTGAGGATGCCGCGGCTCTGGCCGCTACGGGCGGGTTGCTCAAGCTCCTGAAGCTCGTGGATCACGACCCAGCCGTCTGACGCCTTTCCCGGCAGGCTCGGGCGGCCCCACGGTGAACGCGTGGGGCCGTCAGTCCGCTCCTCGTCAGGCGAGTGGCGGCGGGGTACTTACCGGAATCCGCGTCGGTGGCCCGCACCGAGTCATCTCACACCCGGGGGTCACGGCCGGCGCCGCGTAGTGGGGACCGGTGGCCTGCCGTCAGGGCCCCTCTTCGACTCGGTGGCGAGCTCGCGCAGCACGTCGAGCGGCACAGCAGGACGTCGACCGGCGATCGTAGAGAAGAAGGCCGACCCAGACGCCATCGCGATCGCCCTGCTCACCGGCCTGCGCGAGATCCACTCCCGCGAGGGAACCAGCGGTGCCTTCGAGGACCGGGCGGCGCCCCGTGCGCGAACCACCGCGGTCAGCCGTCCCTGATGCGCCGCTTCGACGCCGCCGCCCTGCCCAACCCCTGCAGCAGGGAAGTGGGGCTTCCGCTCACCTCGGTGGGAGAAGAGGTGCGAGGAAGCGACTCGGCTCGCCGTGCCAGGTGATGGCGAGCGCGTCGCGGGCGCGGGTCGCCGCGACGAAGAGCAGCGACCGGGCGCGGTGCAGTTCTCGCCGGTGGCGGCTCGGATCCGTGTGCTCCCACGCGTCGACAGAGGCCCGGGGTACAAGCCCCTCGGCCGCTCCAGCGATGATCAGGCAGCGGTACTCCAGTCCCTTGAAGCGGTACATGGTGCCGATGTGGACACCCTGGTCGCCCCGCGGCCCGTCCTGGGTGATCTCCGAAGGTGTGATCCCGCTTCGCGCGAGGCGGTCGGCGAGCTGGGTGACCATGTCGTTGGTCGGGACGCAGATCGCCATGGCCTCCCGGGGCACGTCGTGCCAGGCCCGCAACTGCTCGACGACGAGGTCCATCTCCTCGTCCCAGCTCCGTGCACCGCGGAGCGAGGGTTCCGTGCCGTGGAGGACAGAGCGGTAGCCAGCGAGCGTGTCGGTGTCACCGTCGAGGTCGTCGTAGTCGGCGTCGCCCAGGACCCGGATGGCGTCACGCAGGATCTCCCGGGTCGTGCGGTAGCTGAGGGTCAGCCGGGAGGACCTGCCGCGGATGTGGACGCCGAGGCTGCCGAGGGTGACCTGGTTGTCGTAGATCCGCTGGTGCGTGTCTCCGACGAGGAAGATGTCGTCGGGCTCGGACGGCACCATGGCGCGCAGCATCTTCCAGTGGGCGGCACTGAGATCCTGCGCCTCGTCGACCACGATGTGCCGGTATCGGTAGCGCAGCCAGGCCCCGGAGCCGGCCTCGAAATGGAGGTTGTGCAGGCCGCCCCGCTCGTCGCGTTCCTCCGCACGCCGGTCGATGCGGGACTTGCGCGCCATCTCCAGTCGTGCGGCCCGCTCGGCGACCTGGCGGTGGGTCTCCAGGCCCTTGGTCTCCAGTCGTTGGGTGAAGCGCTCGGCCAGCTGCCAGATGCCGGCGCGTTCGGCGCGGGTGACACTGCGGCCCCGCCCCGCTCGGCGAGCGGTGAAGTAGTCGCTCCGGGAGGTCACGGCCTGGCCGAGGATGACCTGGTTCCACTCGTCGCTGAGGAACTCGGCGTTCCAGCGGGTCTCCCCGGTCTCCACCAGCAGTTCCCGCCACTCGCGTAGGGCCGACGTGTCGTCGATCCGCCGTTTCGCGTTGCCCGGGTCGGCTTCGCTGACGATGCGGGTGGCGAGCTGGTCGACATGGGCGATGTCGACGCGCGCCAGGACGTCGGGTCCGCCGAGGGAGAGCAGCCGGGCCCGCAGGTCCGCGGCGAGGTTCCGGTTGAAGGTGGTGAGGAGAACGGGCTTGGTGTGGCCGGGGGGAAGCTGGCCCACCAGATGGCAGACGCGGTGGAGGGCGACGATCGTCTTGCCGGTTCCCGGCCCGCCGCCGACCCGGGCCGGGCCGGAGTACCGCCGTCGGACCAGTTTCTCCTGGGTGGGGTGGAGGAAGATCTTCCAGCGGCCGAAGTCGCCCTCCTCCAGGATGCTCTGGAGGGATTCGTCATCGGTGATCACCACGGTCTGGGAGCGGTCGACGGCCGCCTGCCAGTCGTCGGCGTCGAGGTTCCGTTCGGGCTCGGCCACCGCGACGGGGGCGGTCACCTGCTCCATGACCTCTTCGTAGGGGACGCCGTCACGCAGCCGGAGGAGGACCTCCCCGGTGTGGCGGGGCGCGTACTCGGCGAGGCCGAGCAGTTCGTCGTCCGTCGTGAGCTTCCGGACGATGGGGATGAGGGGCTCGGTGACACCGAGGTCCGCGAGCTGTCGGTCGGTGTAGGCGCCGAAGAGCGGCTCCTCCGGCGGCTGCGATCCGACCGGTTCGGGGGCGGGAGCGGAGGGTGGCGCGGACACGGGCGCGGGCGCCGCGGGCGGTGTGAGGCCGCGGCGCAGCAGGCTCTCCTCGACGACCTGGAGGTCGACGTACTCGATGGCGCCGGTGATGTGGTTGATGCCGTAGTTAAACCGGTCCAGGTTCTTGTGGACATGCCCACGATGTTTGACCGAGACGAGCAGCCAGTCGTCACCGCCGAGGCGGATCATCAGCGCCCGCCACTCCCGGTTGACGCGCGCCGACCAGAGGCGGTCGTGGCCCTCCAACTGCTTGAGGTGGAACCCGCCGGCGTCGGGATTGCGGCGGAAGTCGTGCTGGAACTTGTAGAACGCCCCGAGGACCGCGCGGTCCAGCTTGACGATCTCCTTGTCCGCCTTGTCGAGCAGGCGCAGGGTCACGCCTGTCCGCGGCGTGCTGGTGACCGTCATCGCTCGTTCTCCCCGTGGTCGTTCGTGGTTCCGTCCGCGTCGCCTCGCGCCAGCGTGGCGAGTTCGTCGGCGTCCCATTCCGTCGCGGTGCGAACCTTCCAGCCCGCGTCGTGGTAGGCCGCGTCCCGTTGTTCCGCGTCGATGTCCCGGCTGCTCCCGGGGTCCGGGCGGTGGGCGAGGACGACGCCCACGCGCCGGGCGGGCCAGGCGAGTTCGGCGGGCCAGGCGGCCGCTCCCAGCTCGTAGCCAGCCTCGGGAGCGGGAACGCCCCGGTCGGCGAGCGCGCCGGCGAGCGCGTCGAGCCCCGGATCCTCGACGAGGAACTCGATGACCTCGTCCCAGCCGGGATCACGGACGAGCGCGGCGGCCGCAGGCCCCTGCCGGTCCACCGACGGCTCGGGGGCCTCCGGTGCCGGCGTGTGCGCGCGCCGCTGGGAGGTGAGCCATCCGGCTCCGCCGGTGACCGCCAGTTCGGCCGGGTCGAATCCGGGCAGCATGCCGGTCGTGAGCTGGACCCCGTCCCCCTCCCCCGCGTCGAGGAACTGGATCAGGTTGCTCCAGTAGAGCCACGCCTGCCAGCGCCTGCGATGGGCGGTCTCGTCGGACGCGACCGTGTCGGGGCTGTCGTCGAGGACGGTCAGCGCCGTCCAGACCGCTCCGCTCTGCCCCCTGCGCAGATCGAGCGCGATGGTGAGCGGGCATCCCGAGGCGTCCCGGGTCGCCATGACCTGGACGGCTCCCTGCCCTCCCGCCAGCCGTCGCCCGTGCAGCGCCTCGCTGATCCTGCGCCCGGTCTCCGCGCCGTCGGCCAGCGCCCGGCTGGTCGCCGAGACGGCCGCGAAGCCGGCGAGGGCGCTCTGGACGCGGCGCCGCCAGGCCTCCGGGTCCGGGTCGGTGAGGTATCCGATGAGCGTCTCGACCGGGTTGGCCCACACCAGGCGCGTCAGGTCGCGGGTGTCGCCCGCGTGCATGCGCCGGTGGACGTCCATGGCCGTCTTCTGCGCGGTGTTCGGGTAGGGCTTCCACACCGGGTCGGCCTGCGGCACGGAGCGTCCTGTCCAGGCCTGTACGTCGTCCCAGGTGAGCTGGAAGACCTGCCACCCGTCGGCGCGCAGCCGCGTGCGCTTCGCCGCGTCCTCCTCGGCGGTGAGGTGACCGGGGCTCGCGTGGTAGCGGTAGCCGTCGAGGTAGACGGCCACCCTGCGGTCGTCGTCGGTGCTACGGAAGACCACGTCCGGCCGGGTGAAGCCGAGCGGCGTCTGGGTCTCCATCTCCCAGCCGCGGACGGTCCCGTCGGGCGCGGTGAAGCGCAGGTTGGTGTCCCTGGTGCCGTCGGCGGTGAACGCGGTGCGGACGCTGACGTCGTCCATGCGGTCGGCCCATTCCAGCAGCCCGCGCCGGAAGAGGGCCTCCAGTTCGCTCTCCACCTGGTGCACGAGGGTGATGTCCCGCGTGGTGGCCACCGGTTCGGTGCTCCAGCGGTCCGCCGTGCGGCCGAACAGCTCGCCGAGCATGTCGAGGGCGTGCTCGCGGCTCACGAGTTCGTACTCGCCGTCGGTGACGTGGCGGAGCAGACAGCGATGGCAGGCGGGCCGCCCCTCGCCCGCGCACACGCAGGTCTCGATCACCTGCCGTGCGTCCTCCAGGACGCCCCGCAGACCGTCGCGGCCGGCGAGACGGTGCAGGTACCCGGTGCCACCGGGCAGCGTGTCGTACAGGACGAGGAAGTGGCGGCGGAGCGGGCTGTCGCCGCCTTCCTCGGGCATGGAGTCGGTGACGACCGCCAGGTGGTCGGGGTCGCCGCCGTAGCTGCGGGCGATGCCGGCCAGGAGCAGCGCCTTGAAGGACGCGAGCCGTTCCTTGGTGTGGGCGGTGACGGCGGGGATGAGGATGCGCAGGGCGTCGGTGCGGAGTTCGTGGGCGAGCAGCACCCGCTCGCCTCGCCGTGCGAGGTCGGCTGCTGCCCGTCGCCGGGGGCACCAGGGTCGGTGGTACCGGGCGTGGGCCGTCGCGTCGGAGGCGTCGTGGGCGGCGGGGCCGCCGTCCGGGTCGGCGAAGCCGCACGCGTCGCAGACCCAGAACGGGTTGAGGCGGACCTCTTGCCCGGCGAAGGTCGAGTCGGTGGTGCCGCCGTCGACGCGGGTGGCTCCGACGTTGATGTGCCGGATCCGCGCCTGGCGGGTGAACTCCCATCCGAAGGTGGCGTGTTCGTGCTTCCAGGCCTGTTCGATGTCGCGCGCGTCGATGTCGACGGCCGGAACGATCGTGTAGTGCCGCCTCTCGCGCTCGTCGCTGTCGTCGCGTACGCGGACGTCGTCGCGTTCGTCGCGGGAGGTGACGCGGCGCGGTACGAGGACCTTGTGCAGGCAGCCGATGTCGCCGATGGCCGCGGACCGGCAGCGGGGGCACGGGGAGGGGTCCTGTTCGGCGCGGTGGGTGCGGACGTGGCCGCAGTCGGGGCAGACACGCCACCAGAGCCAGGCCGGGCGTCCGGGGCTGCCGATGTCGAGGCCGGTGACGTGGTGCTTGTACCCCTGGACGTAGTAGTGGTTGCCGGGGGCGAACTCGGAGAGGGCGAGGCGGGCGGGGCGGCTGTGGCGCAGGGTTTTGCTGTAGTTGGTGCGGGCCTCGTCGGCGGCCTTCTCCGTCCAGGTGAGCGTGGCCTCCAGCTCGGTGGTCGAGTCGATCAGGCTGTAGTTCGGCAGCAGGCCGAGGTCGACGAGGGCTCCGTGGGCGGTGGTACGGCTGATCTCCCGGGACACGCGTGCCACGTCCCGGCGCTCGGCCCGCAGTTCACGTCCCTGCCGCTCGTGGTCCGGGTCGCCTGCGACGAGCAGCCCGTGGGCCCGGTCGATGGCTTCGGTCCGGCGCTGGAGTTCGGCGCGGCGGTCCTCCCAGCGCCTGCACGCGGTGTCGAGGGCGGCACCGAGTCCGTCCTCGCCGGGGTCGGTCGCGTACGTGACGAGGGCGGCGCGGGCTTGGGGGCTGACTCCGGTGCCCCGGCCCTCGTCGTAGGGAGGGAACAGGTCCAGGAAGCCCTGCACGAGCCGTGCGCCGGCGGCGAGCGCGGCTTCGGCGAACTCGGCCTGCCAGGCCGAGGCACCGAAGAGTTCGGTGGCGCGTCCGGGCAGGGGCCGCAGGGGTGTCCCGTCGGGAGCGGTCAGCCGTCCGGCGCCGGCGAGGTCGAGGAGGTGGGCCAGGTACTGGCGGCGCAGGATCTCGGCGGCGGACAGGTAGCAGCCGGGCGGCAGGACCTCTCCGGCGATCATGAGCCGGGGTTCTTCGAGGTAGTAGCGGTCGCGCGGACCGCGGTCGACCATGGTGAGCAGGTAGGCGTTGCCGGTGGAGCGCCCCGCACGGCCCACCCGCTGGATGTAGTTGGCCGGTCCCTTCGGCAGCGAGGCAAGGACGACGGCCGACAGGTCGCCGATGTCGATGCCGAGTTCGAGGGTGGGGGTGCAGGACAGCACCTGCGGGTTGGCGTAGTGGACGCGGGTGCCCTCGCGGAACGCCTTCTCCACCGCCTCCCGTTTGGCGCGGCTGAGGGTGCCGGTGTGCTCGGCGGTGTTGATGGTGAAGACGCCGGCCTCGCGGTACATGCGGCGGTAGAAGTCGTCCGTGAAGTCCCGCTGCCGCAGTCCGCTGTCGAGGTCGCGTCCGGTGCCGAGGGTGCCGCCGCACCGGTAGCGGGGGCACGGCTGCCCGTGCCACTGGTCGGCGAGGTCGGGGTGGATGGTCTGTTCCCAGAAGCACCGGGGGCAGTGCGCGGTGGCGTCGGGCAGCGTGTCGTCGGCGAGGGCCCGGACCTGGATGTGGCCGGGCTGGAGTCCGTAGACACGGGTGGCGCCGTCGAGCGCCGTGCGCGCGGAAACGACGCCCATGTCGGCGAGCGCGGGCAGCAGCCGGGTCAGGAAGACGCCGGCCGCCTCGGGGCGCAGTCCGAGGGAGCGCACGGCCCAGTCCTGGTACCAGCCGAGCCGGCCGGTGAGGACGTCGAAGTCCTCGCTCCCCTGTTTGGGCGCGCCCAGCAGGAAGGCGGGGGCGGAGACGCCGCGGGGGAAGGCCGGCATCCCGGTCTCCCGCCCGCCCCAGATGGCCCACCGGCGCACGCCGGCCTGGTCGAGCCAGGGGTCCAGCCAGGCGTGCCGGACGGCTCCGCGGATCCGCATCCGCTCCAGCAGCCCCCGGACGAAGCCGGTGTACCGGTCGGGTCCGGGCGCCGAGCCGTCGGGCAGCGCGATCTCTCCGGGGGTGGTGAGGAGGATCTCCCGTACGAGGTCGGCCACTGCGTCCGGGTCCTGGAGGGGCACGTCGGCGGCGACGGTGCGGGTGAGTTCCAGAGTGCGGCCCTGCCGGGAGCGGAGGCCGAACTCCATGACGGTGGCGAAGGCCAGCCGCTGCGCGATCAGTTCCCAGGTGGCGCGGGACCCGCGACTGCGTCCGGAGAGCAGAGTGTCCACACCCCGGACGAGGTGGAGGTCCGGCGGGATGACGGCGGCCTGCACGGCCTTGCTGTCGACGACGTCCGCGATGAGGTCGGCGGCGAGGTCGTTCAGGGTGACCGGCTCGTCCTCGCCGATGCGGCTGGCGAGCAGGGCGCGCAGGGAGAAGGTGTACGAGCGGCTGGCGACGTATCCGGCGCGGTGGGCGGCGTCCTGGACGGAGTCGTTGAAGAGGAGGGTCTTGTCCTCTCCCAGGTTCTTGTCCAGCTCGCCGCCGGTGAAGAGCTGGGTGACGGCGGCGGCGGCGAGCGCGGCGAGGCCGGTGCCGAGGTAGCGGATGGAGTTGAAGGTGCGGCAGGCCGGGCACTGGTCGCGTTCGGCCGCCCGGTCACCGTCGAGGTCGGCGTGGACGAAGGCGGCGTTGTGCAGGGGCTTGGGCCTGCTCGCTCCCTCGCCGTCCTCCGGAGCGGTGAAGTCGGTCTCGGGCGCCAGCGGCCGGAGCCGTCCTCCCGTGCCTTCCAGGACCATGACGGCGGGACCACCGCGCCGGCGGTCCGGGCCGGTGGCGAAGGCGGCCTCGTGCACCTCCCGGGGGGTCGCGGCGATCATGTTGCGCACCCGGCGCTTGTCGCGACCGACGGAGGCCCGGCGGATCTTCGTGGCGTTCAGGTCGAGGTGGGCGGGGTCGACTTCCGGCGAGTACGCGGCCCAGCCGGAGCGTCCGCATTCCCGGCAGAACACGGCGGGCAGGAAGACCTGGGCCGGCGGCGGCGCGCTGTCGTCGGCCGGGGCGGGGGCCTGCCCGGCGGCGTCGAGCGGCACGGACGGGCCCTCCCCGTCGTACGGCGACGGCCTGGCACCGGAGGTCCGGCCCGCGCGGGCCAGCGCGCCGCCGGAGGTCACCCGTTCGTCGTCCCAACGGAACTCGGCGCGTGCGGCGCTGATGCCGCGCAGCACACGGGAGACCGAGCGGACCCAGTGGTGGATCTCGACGGACAGCAGAGGCCGCCCGGGGTGCTCCGGGTCGCGGGCGTACGACAGGAGGGCGAGGTAGCGGGCGAGAGCACGGGCGGCGAGGCCTGGCCGCTGTTGTACGGCCATGCCCCAGTGGTAGGCATAGCGGGGCAGCACCTCGGTGATCTCGGCGAGGGTCCTGGGGGTGCCGTCGAGGATCTCCAGGACGGCGGAGGTGAGCCGGTGCCGGCGCAGGACGGCTCCGAGTTCCTCGGGGGTGGGTCCGCTCAGGCCCGTGAAGGCCGCGATGAGGTCGTCCATGACTCCCGGGTCGCGGGTGGGGTCGCCAAGGGCGTCGACCTCCTGGGGCGACGGGAACGGCAGGGAGAAGTCGCTCTTGCCGGTGAAGTCCTTCACCGAGCGGCGGTCCTCGCCGACGACCGCGTCGGGCGGGAACGGCACGCCGAAGACCTGCTCAGCGACCTCCAGCATGCCGGGTCGCCCTGCCTCGCCCCGCCTGGCCGCCGCGGAACCGCTGTCGTCGGGACCGCTCTCGCCGAGGGTGGCGGAGGTGGCGACGGGGCAGACCGGCCCCAGGGGCCGACCGGGTTCGGCCAGGCCGGTGACCGATCCGAGGCGGCGCAGCAGCATGGCGACGTCCGTGCCCTGGGCGCCGTCGTAGGTGTGGAACTCGTCGAGCACGACGTACGCGAGCGGGGAGTCCTGCCACAGCCGCTGGTCCTCGGGCCGCTGGAGGAGCAGGTCGAGCATCTTGTAGTTGGTGATCAGGATGTCGGGCCTGGTGCGGCGGATCTCATCCCGGTCGACGGCGATCGCGGGGTTGGCCTGCTTGAACTCCTGGGACGGCTTGTCACCGATGTAGAGCGTGGCCCGCACGCCGGCGTCGCGCAGCCGGGTGTCCTTCGGGTCGTCGAGGCGCTTGCCGATCCGGTGGGCCTGGTCGGTGGCGAGGGCGTTCATGGGGTAGAGCAGGATCGCCTTGACGCCCTCCCGGCCGGCCTCGCGCTCCCGGAGGCAGTGGTCGAGGACCGGGACCAGGAACGACTCGGTCTTGCCCGACCCGGTTCCGGTGGTGACGAGGGTGGGCCGCGCCGGGCCGTGCAGGGTGGACAGCCGCTCCCAGGCGCGCTCCTGGTGGCGGTACGGGGTGAGGTCGGGGTGCCAGGCCAGGTGCCGCTTCCAGTCCTCGCCCTCGGCGGTCCTGAACGGCGTGCGGACGCGGAGGTAGGGGCCGCGGAAGATGCCGTCCTCGGCGTCGCCGAGGAAGCCCTCCAGGGCGCGGCGGGTGGACTCGTCGGCCAGCGCGTACGTCGTCGCGAGGTACTGGCTCAGACTGGCCCGTACCTGGTCGGCGGCGAGGGTGGGACGCACGCGCGGGTCCTCCTTGGTGCGGATGGTGCTGGTGGGGCCGGCGGGCGGCCGGTCACCGGTCTACGTTAGCCGGGGCGGCAGTGCGGGCTCCGGGGCGGCTCACTTGTTGCCGAGTTTCCGCCCGACGTACGCGACACGCAGGGTGCGCTCCTCGTGGAGCAGGCGGAAGTGCATGCGGCCCGGTTTCGGCAGGAACTCGCAGTGCCAGTCGAAGAGCCGGCTCTCGCCGTCGGTGTCGGGGAACCAGCACAGTTTCCGGCGCATCTCGAACTCGGTGCGGACATCGGAACGCCACTGGGGCGCGATGGGATGCTGCTCGGGGTCCCAGTCGCTGACCGCGTCCTGGAGCTCCCCGAGCCGCTCGCCCACCGGCCGCACCCATACCTCGGGCAGTACGGCGAAATGCCGCTCGGCGTCCGACGTGAACTGGAGGAGCGGGAAGAGCTCCGGACACCGCTCCCACAGTTCGGTACCGGATCGCAGGCCTTCGACGGCCTTCTGCCGGGCCGTGTTCGCGCCTCGCTCGATCCACTTCAGATGGGTGTCGACGTGCCGGGCGTGGGCCGCGTGCCGGACCTCGACCTCGGTGGAGACGGAATCGGTGTCCTCGTCGTCCGTGAGCCGTTCCTGGACCAGTGTGATCCGGTCGGTGTTCCAGCGGTCCTCCAGCGGCAGGGAGATCCCGACACCGCCCAGCAGGTGTGCGTAACCCAGCCCTTCCACGGTCTCGCCGTCGTACTGGTACCCGACGTCGGAGAAGGTCTCCCCCTCGGGGAAGACCGTCCGGTACGGCGACCTGTCGTCGAGCCTCTTCAGCCGCAGCCGCAGGACCTCGTCGGTGCCCGGAGCTCCCATCCACCTACCGATGGGATGGCCCGGAGCGAGCTGCAGGGCCAGCAGACTGTCGGCCTGGGTGATCAGTGCCGTGCCCTGACGGTCGACGGCGGCGACGGCGAGTACGGCCTCGACCATCTCGGTCATGGCGTGGTTGACCCGGTCCGGGTCCGCCGTCGTCTCACAGGACTTCTCGTTCAGGAACAGCTGCGGCACGTCTCCCCCTCCGCGATGATGTGTGCGCCTGTGTCCGGCCCCCCGGGCGGTTCTCAGGCGATGAGCTGGTCGAGCGTGTTCTCCAGCTCGTCGAAGAATCCGGTGGGCCACTGGTCGATCCGACCGTCCGCGTTGACCCGCGGGCTGACGACCTCCGCGCCCGTTCCGTTGCCGCGGAAGTAGTGGAGCACCACCTGTGCGGGGGTGACGCGGCCCTGCTTCACCGCGAGCCGTACTCCGTTGAGTACGTGGTCGCTGTGCGTCTCCATGATCACCTGCGCGCCCTGGGCGGCGGCCGAGGCGGCGAGCGTGGCCATCCGGGTCTGCCCCTGCGGGTGCAGGTGCGCCTCCGGGTTCTCCAGGAGGATCAGGGTGCCGGGGCGGGCGCTCAGGCAGGCCACGACGATGGGCAGGACGTAGGTGAGGCCGAATCCGACGTTGCCGGGGCGGCGACGCCGGGTGGCACCCAGGGTGCCCTGGAAGCCGTACGAGAGGCTCACGGCGTCGGTGCCCTTGATGGCCTCGGCCCTGATGTCCACCCCGGGACAGAGCTCGCCCATCCAGGCGGCGGTCTGGTCGATCAGGAGATCGGAGGCGGCCTCCGGGTGGCGCAGTGGACCTGCGGGAACCGAGTCGTCGCGGTGGTGGCGCAGGAAGTTGACCGTGTGCTCGCCGCGCACGCCGAGGAAGCCCCGGCCGATGGCCACCTGGTGGTCGCGCGGGTAGAACTGGGCAGGCGAGATGCGATCGGCGTGCAGGTACTGGAAGGGGGCGGTGAAGAACGCCGGGGTCACGGCCTCGGGCCCGGCCGGCCGCTCCTGTCCGCCCTCGGAGGTGTCGGGAAGCTCGACGTCGAGCAGGGGCAGGAGGTTCTGCTCGGGCTCGTAGGCGGCGGTCCACCCGTAGTGGTAGGGCCCCTCGTCGACGGCGAGGCCGATCCGGGGCTCGTCCTCCGTGAAGTCCTCGTGGAGGACGTCCTCTCCGGTGCCGAGGCCGACGAGTTCGCCGTTGAGCAGGAAGCCCTGGTTGACGACGCTCGTACGGAGCCCTGCCCGGCGTGCCTCGGGCAGCAGCGGGGAGACGGCCAGGTATCCGGACTCGTGGGACTGACGGAGGAGCGCGAGGGACTGGAGGACGCTGCTCTTGCCGGACGAGTTGAGTCCGGTGAGGAGGGTGAGCGGGCCGAGCGGGAGTTCCACGTGCTGGAACGCCTTGTAGTTGTGCAGCGTCAATCGGTCGATCACTGTTCGGCCACCCCTCGGAACAGTCGTGCCACTTCCTGGAAACGGGTGCGGATCCTCGCCGGGTCCCCGGTACCCACGGAGATCGAACGGTCGAAGTCCCAGTCGGCCATGAGGTCGAAGAAGCGGTCGTGCACCCTCGCCCGCGACGCTACCAGCCTGTTCCGCTCGTGATCGTCGAGTAGCGCGAGGTTGACGGAGATCGTCTCGAACAGCGCCTTGTTGATGACGGAGGAGCTGCGCTTCCCTCCACGCCACTTACGGAAGGCGTGCTCGCCGAACAGGTCCCGCGCGCACCTCATGGCCACCCGGAACTCCCGTGCCAGTTGCTCCCGCCGCTCCTCGGTGAGCGTGTTGATCCGGTACATGGCGTCGATGAGGAACTTGTCGAAGTCCTTCTCGGTGTGCGCGGCCGGATTGGTCAGGCGGAACGCGAGGAAGCGCAGCACCATCTCCCGGTCGGCCATCCGTTCGTCGGACACGCTCCACCGGGTGGCCTCGCCGAACGCCGGGTCCTCGGCCAGGTCGGCGAGGAAGGTCCGCACGGTCCCGCTCACCAGCGCGTGCCGCAGCTCCTGCGGCTTCAGCGGCATGCCGCCGGTGTTGATCCGGGAGAAGACGTTGTACTTGACCTCCTCCGGGGTGCCCTGCTGCATGATGTGGACGGTGAGCTGGGTCTCGCGCAGCCGGATCCTCAGCCGGCCGGTGAGGTCCTGGTACGTGCTGCCGTCGAGCTGCCAGAGGTAGTCCATGCCCCGGAGCGCCAGCGGCGCCAGGCCGGTGAGCTTCGGCTCCATGAACCGGGCGATGGCGGTGAGCCGCTGGACGCCGTCCACGACGGCCCACTTGTCCTCGTCGCCCTGCGCCATGTGGAAGTTGGAGATCGGGATGCGCAGCAGCAGCGACTCGATCAGCCGGCTCTGCGCGCGGTCGCTCCAGATGCCGGACCGGCGCTGGAAGTCCGGCGCGAGGTCGAGCATGCCCTCCCGCATCCGGGACAGCAGCAGGTCCACCGTGGTGGTCTCGGTGCGGATGCTGATGCTCTCGGGCCGGAAGGGGGCGGAGATGCCGTCCGCGTCCCGGTACTCGCCGCGCTCCTCGCCCTCCTCGTCGGCGGGGAGCTCCAGCTCGACACCGGTCGGCCGGCCGTCCGAACCGATCTCGATCGGTGGCCCCAGCGACAGGAGGAGCGAGTCCGGCTGGTCGACGTCCTCCGCCACGGCGTACCCCCGGGGTTCCGTCGAACGGCTCCCTTCGGCGCCCCGGCCGTGCCCGTCGTCCTCGGCCTCCGCCATGCCGCCCGTCGCCCTCCGTCGCCCGCCACGGTCCGATGCCGTGCCCGGCGTCAGCCTATAGACGGCGACGGGGGCTGTCAGCGCGACCGCCCGGCCGCCGCCCGGGGCGTCCCACGTGTCCGGCCTTCGGCGGCGGTCAGTGTGTCAGGTCCAGCTCGGCGACGACGGTCTTGCCGACGGGGACGCGGTCGAGCACCTCCCACCGGTCGGCGAGCGCTTCGACCAGGAGCAGGCCCCTGCCGTCCTCGGCGAGCGACCGGGGTACGGGGCGGGACGTTCCGGGGCCGGGGGGACGCCGCTCGCCCCGGGTGTCGGAGACCTCGACGCGCAGGGTCCTGCCGAGGAGCTTCACGGCGAGCTCGAAGTCCCGGCCGGGCACGCGGCCGTGCGTGACGGCGTTGGCGGCGAGTTCGGCGACGAGCAGGGCGGCGGTGTCGGACGCCGGGCTGCCGTGCGGCACGCCCCAGGTGTCGAGCTGGTGCAGCGCGAGCCGGCGGGCGAGCCGGGCGCCGCGCGGGGTGGAGCTGAAGCGCTGGGTGAACACACGTACGGTGACGGGTGCCGCGTGGGTGGTGGGGGTCGACGGTGCTGTCATATGCCCAAGGTGCCGCTGGGTGAGGTGGGTTCACCAGGGCCGCCGCGCGTACGCCGGGTCAGCGTACGCGCACGTTCGGTGGACAGTACGCGTGACCGTACGTGACGATGGCCGGGGTCGAAGCGGTACGGCGGCGGGTGGCACGGGAGGTGTCCGGCGGTGGCCTACGAGAGCACGGACGGCGGTACGGGGGCGGCGGCGGGCGGCGCGGAACCGGGGGCGTCGGACAGTCTGCGCACCTTCGGCGCGGTCGTCCAGGCCTTACGCGAACACACGGGCCTGAGCCGCGAGGAGTTCGGCACCCTGATCGGCTACTCCAAGCACACGGTCGCCTCGGTCGAACAAGGCCGGCGCATGCCGGACCGCGACTTCGTGGAGCGCGCCGAACCGGTGCTCGGCGGCACGGGCGCACTACGGAAGGCGGCGCCGCACCTGTCGAGGCAGGCGGGGCTGGCAAGTTGGTTCCGGCAGTGGGCGCGGCTGGAGGCGACGGCGATCAGTCTGTACACGTACGAATGCCGGGTGGTCCCGGGCCTGTTGCAGACGGAGGCGTACGCACGGGCGGTCTCGCTGGACGTCCCCCCGTTGCCGGACCCGGAGGAGCTGGAACAGCGGATCGCGGCACGGCTGGCGAGGCAGGAACTGCTGGCGGTGACGCGGAAACCGCCGACGGCCTTCAGCTTCATCGTGGAGCAGGCGGTGCTGGAGCGGTGGACGGGCGGGGAGGCGGTGACGCGGGAACTGCTGGACCACTTGGTGGGGTTGATCGAGCGGAACTGGAACGTGGAGTTTCAGGTGATGCCACTGCGGAGGCCGACGCATGCGGGGCTGGATGGGCCCATCATGCTGGCCGAGACGCCCGAGAACCGGTGGTTCGGGTATTCGGAGGGCCAGCAGAACGGACGGCTGATCGCCCACGCGAAAGAGATCAGCTTGCTCCAACAACGGTATGCGAAACTGCGCTCACAGGCCCTGACCCCAGAGGACTCCCTGGGCCTGCTGAAGCGATTGCGAGGAGCGCTATGAGCACGTCCGAACTGGCCTGGTTCAAGAGCAGCTACAGCGGCTCGCAGGGTGACGCCTGCGTCGAGGTGGCCAAGGGCACGCAGGCGATCCACGTCCGGGACTCCAAGGACCAGCGGAGCCCCGAACTCGCCCTCTCCCCCACCGCGTGGGACGACTTCGTCACGTACGCCGCCCAGGGCTGACCTTCACGACAGCGCCCCGCGCCGGACGAGTCCGGCGCGGGGCGCTGTCGTTCACACCGTGGGAGGCGTCCACTTCCCCTTGTCGACGGCCTCCTGGAGCCGCGCGGAGAAGTACGCGTGCGCCGCGCGCATCTCCTCTTCGCGGTTCGCCTTGTAGAAGGGCGCGGTGTAGCCCTCGGGGGGCTCGGGCCGCTCCTTCTTCTGGTAGGCGAGGAAGTGCTCGTAGTGCTCCTTGGTCTGGCCGTGCCCATGGGCGTACGAGTCCTGCGCCAACTGCCGCCCCGTGACGTCGAACCACATGTTCGACTCGCGATCCGCGAGGATCGCGTACCGCGCCTTGTGAATGGCGATGAGCTCGTCAGCACTCATGCCGAGCCATACCGCCACCAGGGCGTCGATCTCCACGAGGGCGGCACGGCGCTCGTACTCGGTACGGAGCGGGGTGCCGTACTCCCAGGTCTTCTGGATTCCGCCAGCGAGGGGCACTAGACCGGGCCACTCCACCGCCCAATCCTCGTAGCCCGGCCACGTCATGTCGTACAGCTCGGCCCATAGCGGCGCGTACGCGTCGGTGAGGCAGTTGAGCCGGAGGGTGCGGAGGAGGAGAGGGCCGGAGAGAGGATGGGCAGGATCAGCATGCGGCATTTTCTTGGCTTCAGCCAATTGCAAATCTGAACGCCCAGTAATGCGAAGGAGATAATCAAGCGGAAGAGAGGCCCAGAAACCAGACGCCAGCGCGGTCGAGCGGTTATCACTCAACGCGAGCGAGCTCACTGTATTCACGTGGGCGGGACCAGGGGGAACCAGTGCCGCGAACAGACTTCGCTCCGTATTAAACGGAATCATTCGGCGCCAAACTAGGCGATAGAAGTGCGTGTACGGCCGAAATAGCCATAGCTGTTGCCGCAACAGTTCCCGTTGCTCTGCCTCAGGCAGCCGCAGTTCGTCCGCCGTCAATACGTCGCTTCGATTTTCCCAATCCTGAAGGCTGGGCTCCCAGTCGACCTCAAGCCGCGCTCGGTCCAGCCACCGATCTTGTTCGCCTTCGTACCGCATAAATGAGAATGCTTCAGGGCGAGCATAGTTTGTCCGCGGCACGGCGTTCGAAGGAAGATTTACCAAATCGAAGGCAACCCAGTCGTGATTACCTCGGCACGGCACCATGGGCTGCTTACTTACAGGAGCAGCAATTCCGAAGTGAGGGCCTTGAAGGATGAGTTCTGAAAGCGACGACGGATCGGAGGTGTTCCACGCATAGTACCCCTTTCGCTTCCCATCTGTCTCATGGAATCCCCGACTTACTTGCAGGTCGTGTTCTGAAATTCGCTCCGTAACAGCAGACAAAGCCTTGATCGCCGACTGCTCTGCTGTAGTGATCGGCTGCAGTAGCGCCGCTTGCGTCGCTGGGGTGCTTGCATCGCCAGTCAGGCGCTGCCACTCCGTGAGCATAGACTCGTCAACCGTAACGACCCGTGCACGATGGGGGCGGAGATCCCAGCTACCACCGTGCTTCATTCCGGGAACCTCCCCTTCTCCATCATGCACGAGAGAGGCGACTAGCGGGTCCACGCCGTACAAACGACTCAGGCTATCGAACCTGATCGAACTCTTCGGGGTTCCGTAAACATGAATCCCAAACTCCGTATTCCTGCTGGCCTCAAACGCCCAGTTACCAACGTTCACGAACCCAGCATGCAGCCGAAGTCGACGGTACGCGGATTGTCGGATTCTCCCATCCCGCGAACCCCCCAGATGCGTATCTGGGTGGATGAGACCGGCCAGCCCCACTTTTCCGAGGTTTCCCCATACACGGCACATGAACGCCCGATACAAATCCGGATGCGTTCCCGTGAGGACTGGATATGTAACCGCTGACCCGAGCCACTCCGCCATCCCAGAAGTGGATGCCAACTCCCGCAAAAAGTACGTCAAGTCCCCAGCGAGGGCCAGCGCTTCTTCCTTTCGCTCACGCCACAACGTTGCGGTTGGCTTCTCCTCCAACTTGAACCACGGATCTAGCTCCGCCAGAACCGCGTCCTCTTCCCATCTCGGACGCACCCACGGCGGGTTCCCCACCTGAAGGTCGAACCCGCCCCCCGCCCCCCGGAACACGTGCGCGAAGTGCAGTTCCCAGTGGAAGAAGCCGTGGCCGTCCTCCGCCTTTATGTCCTTCTCCGTGGTGCCCGCGATGTCCTCGACCGTGTTCAGCCACGGGTAGCGGAACGGCAGCTGCGTCGCCGGGCGCATGCCGAGGAAGCCCTCCAGGCGGTCCTCCACGTCGGCGAGGAGTCCCAGCGCCTCGTCGGGGCTGAGGTTCTCGATGCCCGAGAGCAGCGACTGCTCGGGCATGTCGACCCTGCCCAGCAGGCTCTCCAGGAAGTCCAGCCAGTCTCCGAGGCTCTGGAGCGGGACCGTCGTCCGCTCCGGCGCGCGGTTGACCGCCTTGCGGGCGGCCGGGACGCTCCGCCCGGACGCGCCGGTGCCCAGGCCCTCGCCCAGCTCCTCCTGCTCCCCGTCCGGGTCGTCGAACAGGCCGGCCGTCCGCCACAGCTGGTCCCCGGGCGCGGGGCCGGACGGCGGCTCCACGGGCGCCGCCGACGCCACCGGGGCGCCAGGCTCCACCGTCCCACCGCCCAGCAGCCCCGGCACCGACGACTCGTCGACGAGCGCGCCGCCCGTGCCGTACACCGGGTCTGTACCGTCGAGTTCGCCGGTCTTGTCCAGCGGCCAGAACCACAGCGCGCACCAGGCGTCCATGACGGTCTTCAGCCGCCAGTACGGCGTGCCGTGCCGGGTCAGGTCGTCGAGGACCTTCTGCTTGTCCTCCGCCTCCGCCGACTGCTCCAGCCAGTCCGCGCCCCACACGTCGACGCGGCGGGACACCGCCCGTTCGGAGAGTTCGAGGCGGGTCGCGACCAGCGACCAGAGGAACTCGGCGCGCCGGGCCACGCCCTGGAGGCGGCCCAGCTCGGTCTTGTCGGCGGCCTTGCGCCAGCGGTCGTAGCGCTTCTGCCGGGCCTCGGCGGTCTCGTCGCCGCGCTCCTGGAACGGCTTCGGTCCCTTCGGGGCCTTCTGGACGCCCTTGCGCCACTGGCCCAGCGCCTTGGCCTCGTCCTCGGCGAGCTTCTTCGCCTCCGGCTCTCCGGCGACCGCGCCCCAGCCGATCGCGGGCAGCAGGAACTGGTGCACCGCGCCGTCGGGCAGCGGCCCGTCCCGGAACGGCAGGTCCTTCGGCGGGAGGGTGTTCTTCTTGGCCAGCCATCCACCGCCCGGCAGGACGTCCGCCCGGTAGACCTTGCGGCCCGCGCCGATGAGCGAGTTACCGCGCCGCAGGTGCAGGCCGAACCAGGGGGCCCGCATGCCGGGGTGCATGGAGTTGAGCCAGAGGGAGACCTCGGCGAGTTCCACCGCCGTGGCGTTGAGGTCCACGCCGTAGGCGTTGTGCAGAGCGATGTACGCCTTGGCCTTCTGGAGCTCGATCTGCCGCAGTTCGGGGTCGATCCGGCGGCCCAGCTCGCGTTCCCGGCGCCGCAGGTACTCGGCGGCCACCTGGTCGATGGCCTCGTTGAGGAACGCGCCCGAGCCGAGGGCCGGTTCGCAGATCTTCCACTCCAGGAGTTCCTTCGCCGGGGTGGTGCCGTCCTGGTCGAGGCGGTGCCTGAGGGCGAGTTCGACCGTGACCTCGGTGAGGGACTTCGGGGTGTAGTAGGAGGCAGAGGTCTGGCGGTCGCGGCCGGCAAGGCGGTAGACGAAGGAATCCTTGGGGTGGGGCACCCGCTCCAGGCGGCCCGTCTCCTCGTTCGTCCGCTTGACGAAGAGGGCGTCGTCGTAGTCCCCGGCCCGGGATGCGGGGATCATCCAGCTGCCGCCCGACGGGTCGCCGCCCTTGGCGACCTCGTACAGCTCCTCCTCCGCGATGAAGCCGGTGTAGGACATCAGGCCCTCGTACACCGCGCCGAGCTGGTTGATGCCGAGCTGGGCGTACGAGATGAAGCCGCCGCGCTCGCGCCCCCTGCCCTTGGTGAGCATCAGGCGGCGCAGCACCTTGTGCAGGGTCTCGTTGCGCAGCCGGGTGTCCAGGAAGGGGCGGCGCTTCTCTCCTTCTCCGCCCCTGTATTCCGGGTTCTCGATCTGGTCGTCCGAGATGAGACGGACGGCCTCCTTGGTGAACAGCTCGGAGCGCAGGGCCTCGAAGCGCAGGCCCGCGCTCGTGCTGCGGGCGGCGGCGCGGCGGGCGCGGTCGGCCTCGCGGACCCGCTCGGTGTACTCGGCCTGGGTGATCTCGCCGTCGGCGAGCAGCCTCGCCGCCTCGTTCTCGGCCTCCGTCGCCTCCCGGGCCGCCGCCTCCGCCGCGAGGTCCTCGGGCTCGGTGCCGTAGCGGCGGTGGCCCTTCTCGACCTTCTCGAAGAGCAGGTCGAGCGACTCGTACAGGTGGAAGCCCTTCCGGGAGCGCTCGCCGACGAGGTCGCGCAGGACGAGGTCGCCGAGGCGCTGGAGGCCGTAGCCCTGCTCGTACTCGGGGTAGTCGGAGGGCAGGATGCCGAGGGCGGGGCTGGCTTCCGCGTACAGCAGGAACAGGATGCGGTAGAGGTAGCGCAGCGACTCGCGGCTGAGTTCCTTGGCGAGGCGGGCCGGGTCGTCCAGGTCGGCGGGGGTGACGCCGTTCTCCGGTTCGCGCAGGCGGTCCAGGACCTCGTTGGCGATCCACTCGACGCTCAGGCGCAGGCCCTCGCGGAGTTCGGTCGAGACACCGACGGCGTGCTTGGCGGACCGGTCGAGGAAGGCGGCGAGCGGGGCGGTGCCGCCCTCGGCGGGGACGCGCAGCGCGTCGGCGCCGAACAGCGCCGCCAGGATGTCGAGTTCGCCGCCGTGGCGGTCGTCGCGGCGGTGCAGGGCAGCGTCGAGGTCGGCGGACAGATAGCGGCCCTCGGGCCAGGCGAGGCGGTCGGCGAGGACGACGACTCCGCCGACGAGCAGCAGGACGTGGCGCGGAGGTGCGTCGCAGGTGAAGAGGAAGTCGGTGAGAGCCTTCGCGTCCAGCAGGTCCGGCGCCGACGTCTCCGTCTCCACCGGGTGGAGCAGGCGGCCGGCGCCGTCCGGGTCGAGAGCGGCGTCGGGTTCGGTGGTCCAGCCGCAGGCGACCGCGTACAGGCCGGGTTCGGCGTGGAGCACCTGGACGGCGTACTCGCGGTCAGCGCGGTGGACGGTCACGGTCTGCTCGTGGGCATCGGTGTAGCCGAGGGCACGCAGGGTGTCGAGGTGGCTCTCGGTGTAGCGCTTCCGCCACCCCTCGGGTGCGAGCGCGTCGGGCGCGGCGAGCGCCGCCGCGTCCTCGGCGAGCGCGGCGCGGCCCGCGAAGTAGGAGCCGTACAGGGCGCGCAGGCCCTCGCGGGGGGTGCGGACGCGCGGCGGGACGGAGCCGGGGCCGAGGCCCTGGCGGGCGGCGTCGGCGACGGCGTCGGCGTGGCGGCGGCGTTCGGTCTCCTCGAAGGCCGCCCAGCGGGTGAGGAGGCCGTCCTTCGCCTTGAGGTCCTTGGGGAGGACCTCGGCGAGGTAGTGCGGCGAGAGGTAGTCGCCGTGGTTGACCAGCGAGTCGTACGTCACGTCAGTTCTCCGCCTGGGCGTCGGACGGGTGGGCGGCGTCGGATGCGGGGGCCGGGTCCTGGGCGCCGGCCGCGGGTGCGACCGCCTCGGCTCCGGAGGCGTCGGGGGCGCCGGGGCGGTCGAGGACGGCGAGGACCCGCAGCAGCGGGCGGCCGGTGGTGTGGAGTTGGTCGAGGAGCCGGGCCAGTTCGTCGGCGGTCTCCTCGACGAGGCGCTCGCGGCGGCCGGTGACGCCGGGCAGCAGGGAGTCGGCACGCCACTGGGCGACGTGGTCGCGGTAGGCGGCGAGCGGCCCGCTGATCTGCTCCTCCCACGCTGCCCTGCCCGCGTCCAGGTGGTGGCGGGCGGCGGCGACGGCGGCCGGGACGAGGGTCTGGAGCCGGGCCGGGTCCCGCGGACCTCCGGTGCGGGCGAGCCTCGGTCCGACCTTCGCGTCACGCAGCGCGTCGGCCATGGGGCGTACCTCGGGCGTCCCGGTGCCGTCGGGGCGGAGACCGGTCACGGCCATCCAGCGGACCACGGTCGGGCGGCCGAGGGCGTTGGAGTGGATGCCCTGGACGAGGAAGACCGGGCCGTCTACGTGGGGCGTGGTGATGACCGGGGCCTCCTGGCGCCCGAACTCGACCAGGACCTTGTCCGTCAGCCACTCCACCACCGGATGGATGTCGGTGAGGAAGGAGACGTCCGGCCACATAGTGGTGCTGCTGTCCCTGGCCTCGTTGAGCTTGCGCTGCGCGAGGGCCCGGTCGAAGGTGACCAGCATCCGTTCGGCGACGTGCTGTTCTCTCAGATAGGAGGGCGGTAGGGCCTTGAGGCGGTGCAGCAGGTCGGGTGCCAGGGCCGGGGAGAGGGAGAAGTAGGACCCTCCCTGGGCGTCGGTGCCGGACGACAGGGCGATCTGGTCCTCGGCGCGCTCCTCGTACACCTCGTCGAGGGCGGTGGCGACGAAGTCGGCGGTGTCGCCGTCGAAGAGCGAGATCAGGTCGGCGCGGGCGGGCAGCTCCTGATCGGTGATCATGTCCACCTGGCCGAACAGGTCGGCGAGTGCCGTGTCGTCGGCGGGGGCGGAGTCCAGGAACTCCTCGACCGTGCCACCCCTGACCAGTTCCTTGATCAGCCGGCGCTCCTCCTCCTCGGCCCGGTAGAGACCCGAGACGGCCTCGGCCGTGCCGTCCAGCTTGTGCGCCTCCTCCTCCCGGAGGAGCAGCTTCTCGGCGACCGTGCGGTCGTCCTTGGCGCCGGGGACGGCCGAGGTGAGGATCAGCGCATGGAACCGTGGCTCGTACTTCTGCCCGTACCGGTCGATACGGCCGTTGCGCTGCTCGATGCGGATCAGGGACCACGGGATGTCGTAGTGGACGAGGTGGTGGCACTGACGGTGCAGGTTGACGCCCTCGGAGGCCACGTCTCCGGTGAACAGCAGCCGGACGGGGGTGTCGGCCAGGCCGAACGCCTCGAGGACCTTGCCCTGCTCCTCGTCACTGAGGCCGCCGTGCATCACGGCCACGGCCTTCGACGTGCCGTCGGCCCCGACCGGGAAGCCCAGGCGGGCGGGGACGACCTCGGCCAGCCAGGTCAGTGTGCGGACGCGTTCGGAGAAGACCACGGCCCGCATGGTGGACCGGGGGCCGACACCGATCTCCTTGAGCTGGGCGACGAGCGCGTCGAGCTTGGCGGAGTCGCCGGGCGCGGTGCCGTCGCCCATGCCGGAGACGATCTCCTGGAGCCGGGCGAGGGCGGCCTGCTCGGTGGCGATGGCGGGGTCGGGCCGCAGCCCCTTCTCCTCGGCCTTGCGGACCCGGTCCGTGAGGGAGGAGATGCGGTTCGCGACCGTCTCGCCCAGGGCGACGTGGGAGGACAGGAACGTCTTGAGCAGGTTGTAGGCGAAGACCGGCTCGACGGCGACCGAGACGGGGTCCTGACCGGCGGTGCCGAACTCCGTGCTCGTCGGCGGGGCGGGGATCCAGTGCTCGGCCAGTTCGGCGAAGACCCGCTCCTCCGCCTCGGTGGCGGCACAGTGGAGGGAGACGGTGGGGCCCCGGTCCGGCCACTCGGTGCCCATCTCGTCCCGGACCTCGGGGCTGATCTTGGTGCGCCGGATGAAGAGGTGGCCGAGGTCCTCCGCCGGGTCGTAGTGGTCGCGGTCGGCGATGGCGGCCGGGTCGAGCAGCGAGATCAGGTCGGCGAAGGACCGCTTGTCGCCGTTGTGCGGGGTGGCGCTGGCGAGCAGCAGGGCGTCCGTGCGCGGAGCGAGGATCTCGGCGAGGGCGCGGCGCTGGCTACCGGGGTTGATCAGGTTGTGGGACTCGTCGATGACGACAGCGTCCCAGCGGATCCGCTCCAGGTGGTGCCGGTACTGGCCGATGTTCTTGAGGGTGTCCACGGAGATGATCACGCGCTTGTAGTGCGTGAACGGGTTCCGCCCGGCCGGCAGCTCGCGCTGGACACGCTGGACGCCGAGCGAGTCGAGCCGTACGAGCGGGATGGAGAATCGCGTCCACAGCTCGTGCTGGAACTGCTCCAGGATGCTCTGCGGGGTCACCACCAGGATGCGCTCGCCCCGGCCCCGACGGATGAGCTCGGCGAGGGTCAGGCCGATCTCCAGGGTCTTGCCGAGACCGACGACGTCGGCGATGAGGACCCGGGGGCGAAGGTTGCGCATGGACAGGGCGAGTTCGGCCGGGCGCTGCTGGTAGACGAGCGGGTCCAGGAGGAAGCGGTCGGCGAGGGCGAGGCCCCGCTCCGACTGGGGCAGCGGCGTCTTGCGCAGGACGGCTTCGAGGAACAGGCGGCTGCGCCGGAAGTACGAGGAGGTGTCGGGTACGAGGACGGTCTTCTCCGGGTCCAGGAGTTCCACCGTGTCGATGCCGCTGAAGAAGACGGCCTCCTCGTCCCGCACGAACTCGGAGACGCCGACCGCCTCGATCCGCTCCCCGTCGTGATCGGTCGTGGTGGTGTTGCGGACCAGCCACTCCTCGTCCCGTACGAGGATCTGCGCGCCCGGCGGGAACCGGGTCCCCTCCTGCGTCGCCCCCTGGTCGGTCACTCACGGCCCCTTCGTCTTGCGTGTGTCGTCGCTCTCGCCTCCGCAAGTCTGTCACGGGGAGGAAGCGGGACGTACGAGATCGGGCACGGGGGCCGCGCCTGCTCAGAAGCGGGCCTCGCGGGCGTAGCCGGCACGAATCCGCTCGGCGATCCTCAAGGGCGCGGAGGGCCGGACAGCGGTCGTCCCGCCTCGCGGGCGCGGGCGGGTTTCCGCCTGCGCGGGCGAGGACTCCGGGAGGGCGGATGCGCCGTCGTCCGAATCATCCGCACCGGGCTCTCCCTCCGAGGCGTGCTGCCCGGCCCCTGCGGAACCAGCCGGGCCCGCCTGCTCGTCGTCCTCGGCCGCCGCCTGGTCGATGACGGCGGGTGTGTAGGCGGGTGCGTCGGCTCCCGCCGAAGGTTCGGGGGCCGGCGCGGGAAGCTGGGGCACGCTGATCTCGGGCGTCAGAGCTGAGAGGCGGCGCTTGGCCTGGAGGGCGGTCAGACCCTGTGCACGGATGACGCGCACCAGCCTCTCAGTGACTTCGGGCAGTGCCGGCCTGGCATCCGGGTCCAGTGCCAGCATGTCCGTGATCAGCGGCACGAGTTCCGGTGGGGCGTCGGTCAGGTCGGGAGGGGTCGCCGGGTCCTCGATCCTCAGGGCGACGGCCTGCCACGTCGGCCCCTCGTACGGGTAGTGCCCGGTCGCGGCGAACAACAGCACCGCGCCCAGCGCGTACACGTCGGCGGACCGGTCCAGCTGTTGCTCGCCCCGGGCCTGCTCCGGAGGCATGCAGAGCACGCTGCCGACGACGAAGCCGGTGGCCGTCAGGGCGGTGCGGCGTTCCGCGAGCACGGCGAGACCGAAGTCGATCACCTTGGGGCCGTAGGGGGAGAGCAGGATGTTCTGCGGCTTCAGGTCGCGGTGGAGCAGCCCTGCCTCGTGGACCGTGCCGAGGCCCTCGGCCAGCAGTGCTCCGAGGCTGGCGGTCTCGGCGAGCGGCAGGGGCCCCTGACCGGCGACCAGGGTGCGCAGATCGGGTCCGGGGACGTACTCGACCGCGAGCCACGGCTGATCGGCTTTCGCGTCGGCGCCGACGAAGGCCGCGACGAAAGGCCCGTAGACGGTGCGCAGGCTCTCCACCTCGGACAGGAAACGCGCCCGGGTGTCCTCGTCGAGCACGGAGGGCTTGATGACCTTCACCGCGGCCTGGTGGCCGGCCGCGGACTCGCCCAGGAACACCTGGCCCATGCCGCCGGTGCCGATCCGGCACACGAGGGCGAAACCCCCGATCTCCTTCGGGTCGTCGTCCTTCAGTGGTTCCACGGTGTCACGCCTCCCCCTCGCGGTCCGCACCCCACGATTCCGCAAGGTGGACCTCCCCCGACCGGAGGGCAGTCTATGCAGGTCCTCTGTCGTCCTGTACCGGCTTCCCCGAAGGCGCCCACAGGCGCGACGGTGGTCGTCACGAGCCCGACAGGCCGTGGTCGTCCATCAGTCGCATCAGGTTCCGCTTCCGCTTCTGGGCGGCGCGCAGGTCGGTGATGTACACGGTGAAGTCGTCCGGTGTGCCGAGGCGGTGGTGGCAGTCACGGATGCCCAGCAGCAGGGTGACGAGCTGTTCATAGGCATGGTTGCCGGTCGCGCGGGTGAGGGGGGTGACCAGGCGGAGGTAGACGGCGAGGGCATCCGCGGGGCGGATCGGGCGGGACCGGTCCGCGAGGGTGAGCCACTGGCCGTCGTGGGCCCCGTGCTCGCCCGCTGTCCTCCAGGCGGCGTCGATGTCCTTGTCGTCCAGCAGGACGTCGACGAGGACCCGGCCACCGCGCGCGTCCACCCCTTCGGCATCGGCTCGGAGAAGTGCCAGCGCCTTCTCACGCTCGGTCGGCCAGCACGCGGCGGCGATGGCCGCGGCACGCAGCTGCTGGTAGGCGAGCAGGGTGCGGCGGGCCGCGAAGTGGTCCCGGCGCAGGGTGACGGCGTCGGCGGGCCGACCGGTCCGGGTGTAGCGGTCGGCGAGGTGGTCGATCAGGGCGGTGTCGACGGTGGCGAGGTCCTCGGTCTCCCGGATGCCGCGCTCGGCCCATTCCAGGGCTTCGACGGTGCGGCCGGCGGTGTCGAGCTCGCGGGCGATGAGCAGATGGGTGTGACCGTTCGGTGCGAGGTCGGCGGCGTGCACGGCGATCACCGTGTCGATGTCCCGTCCCGACTTCGCGAGGCGCTGCATGAGGTGTTTCTCGGCCCAGCCGGTGCGGTTCGCCTTCCATGCCTCCGTCGCGTACCGGAGCAGGGCGGCCATCCCCCGCCCGCCGAGCAGGTCCTCGTAGTCGAGCGGGTCGATGTCCGTCAGGTCGGCCGCGTCGTCGAGCGCGTGCCTCACGAGCCAGTGGGCGAGTTCCTCCGGGTCGGGGCGGGCCGCGCGGCAGGCGTCATGGTGGGCGTCGGCCAGGCCGACGCCGATCTCCCCGAACCGGCCGTCGGAGTCGTCGACGCTTTCGACTGCGGCGGCCAGCATCCCGATCGTCTCCCGGGCCAGAGCGATCGAGTCGGCCGCCCGGCCGGAGGCCGTCAGTGACCGGATCGCGCCGACCGCCTGGGCGGCCTGGTCGGCGTAGGCGTGAACGTCGGCGTACTCGACGTAGCCATACCGGGCGAAAGGGCCGCTGTCGAGCAACTCGCGGATACGGGAACGGATCCCGACCACGTCGCCGCTGGCGCTCGCGGCCCGCAGTTCCAGACGTCTCCGCAGGCTCCGGTCCTCGGCCATCTCTTCCCGTACAAGAGCAAGCAGATCGTCCCGTGACATGCCGGTCAGCCAGGCGTCGAGGTCTCGGGTCCTGTCCCGGGCAGCCTTCCGCCGGCGAGGCAGGTCGGCTTCCTGGGCGATCACCGTCAGACCGAGCGCAACCAGGTGCTTGCAGAAGTGGCCCTCCTGGCCGTACGGGCAATCGCACGTGCCCGCGGGCTTTCTGCGCCCGCCCAGAAGCAGCTCCACCTCGTACCGCTCCGTGCCGCGTACCGACGCCCTGATCCAGCCGTCACCGAACTCGACCCCGGACACTTCGTCGGCATAAGCGAGCCCACGCTCGAACGAACGCTCCCCGGCCAGCGCCCTCAGCTTCGCCTCCGTAAGACCGCCCACGACTCACCGCGCTCCGCTCCGGCTCAGCCTCCCCAAACGGCCCCACAGTAACGGCCGCCCTGGCCAACCAGCCCATCCTCGTGTCAGGCCGTCAACAACCGATTCTCTGCGGTGCCTCACGCCCCGCCTGTATGGTCGTCGACCACCCCGGCTCCCAGGACCTTCCCCGAAAGGTGCCGCATGACCAAGCCCACCACCGTGAACCTGACGAAGGCCTCGCCCACGGTCTCCCTGGACAAGCACGGCGTGACCTCGGGACTGATCAAGGTCAACCTCAACTGGACCTCGCCGCAGGCCGCCGCCCAGAGGGCGGCCGGCGAGGCGCGTGGTCTGTTCGGCCGGGTCCGGGCGTCGTTGCGCTCGGCTGCGGCCAGGAAGGTGGATCTCGACCTCGGCTGCATGATCCGCTGCGCCGACGGCTCCAAGACCGTGGTACAGGCGCTGGGCAACGCCTTCGGCGCGGTGGACCGCTTCCCCTACGTCGCGCTCGACACGGACGACCGGACCGGGGCCCGGGAGACGGGAGAGAACCTGGTCATCAACCTGGACCACCAGGCCGAATTCCAGAAACTCCTGCTCTTCGTCTACATCTATGAAGGGTCCGGCGACTTCCGCGGCCTCGACGCGGTGGTGACCCTGACCTCCGACCGCGGCGACCGCTTCCAGGTGGTTCTGGACGAATGCCCTCCGCGGGCACACGCGTGCGCCATCGCCCTCATCAAGCGCCAGAAGGGCGAACTCGTCATCGGACGCGAGGTGCGATGGTTCACCCCGGCGGACGGTCCCGGAGTCCAGGACGTGATCTCCCGCGCGTACCGACTCGGCATGAAATGGACCCCTGGCCAGAAATAACGCCCCACGATCACGTACACCCTCGGGCGCACCCGGCACTCGACCGACATACGACCCTACGGCTACCGGGGGCCGCCGTGTTCCCGGAGGTCGGAGACACTCAGCCGCACGCACCCCGACCGCCCACTCGTTCAGTTCAAAGCCCGATGCATGCACCCCTGCACCCGCCGACGCCCCGCAGCGTCCGCCACGTCGCGCCAGACTCTCAACACAGGGCGGGAAAGCATGAGATGACCGATAGGGCATTACTTTCTCACGGGACATGCATGAGACAGAAACCCTGACAAGCCATCAGATATCCCGCTAACCTGGGAAACCATCGGAAGCCACGACGACCTCCAGAGGTGTGCGGGTCGAATTCTGCCGGGGGGGGCAAAGGCGACATCGGATACGGCTTCAGGTGAACCCTCCACGCAGCACCTGCCCTGCACCACGATCACTGACACCACCCACCCCGTCATGACAGCCATAAGTCGAGGGCAGACCATTGGAACGGCCAGTCAATGAACGTCAGCTTGCGGTACTTGAGTGGGTGGCAGCCGGGTGCCCTGCCGGCGTGTGGGAGACAAGCTCGTACAAGACCACGTGCCAGGCACTGCAGAACCGGGGTCTGGTCACGGTCTCCCGGAAGGGCGGGCAATGGAGCGTCGCCCTGACGAGTGCCGGCCAGCACTACCTGGCGCACGGCACATACCCTCCCCGTGAGACTCGCCCACGGAAGACCCAGCCAGCCCCTTCGCAACCCCCGCCCGCCCAAGCTCAGGAAATTCCTACCCCCGCTCGATTGCCACGCTCCTCCCCACAACCTCGCATGACGTTCTCAGAACAGCTACTGCAAGAGCTCACGGAGGCGGGCGGCCGGATCATCAAGAGCGGCAGCGGTCCGGAGTTGGAGAAGTGGCCCTCCCGCGTCGCCGCGGCACGCAGGTCCGGAAGGATCCCAGAGACGAAGGAGCTGTACGGGGGCTGGTGCCGTGGCGGCTATGAAATCAAGCTCGTCGACATCCCCGCCTGGCGTCTGGCCGTCCTCGAACCCGTCCCTGTGCCCTCACGGCTCGCGCGGCCGCACAGCGTGGTCCGGGCCATGCAGAACGAACCCCAGCCGCTGGGCCTGACCAAGTCCGTCCAAGCACGCGCCCTCAGGCTTATCCAGGCGCTGATCACCGCCACCGAGAACGAAGGACACTCCAGTTCGGCAGGACAGACCGGCTTCGCACCCCCATCCCATCGCCGCCGCAGGGCAGACCCCCACTTCACCATCACCGCACAGGGCCAGGCAGTAGGGTTCCTCGTCCTCCAGGAGCAGGACCGGACCGAGCACGTCGCCACCGAGAAGGAACTCGCGGAGGCCAAGAGGAACTCCTGGATCAGGATCCCCGCTTCGACTACGCCCCGTCCGAACGCCTCCGCTTCGCCCTGAGCGGCGGCCAGCCGCACCGCGCGAGCGAATGGTCCGACACCCCCGGACGCACCCTCGAAGATCAGCTCGCCGAGATCGCGCAGGAGGTCACGCTTCGCGGTGAAGCCGCCGAACGCAGACGTCTCGACGAGATCGAAGCAGCGCGTCAGAAACGCGTCCGCTGGGAAGCCGCCATGGAAGAAGCGCGCGTCCAGTACGCCGAGGCATACCGCGTCAGGCACTTCGAAGCGCAGGAAGCCGCATGGCGCCACGCCATCCGACTGACGGAGTACGTGAGCGCCGTACGCACCCGGGTCAAGGCCACGCCCCCAGGCCAGACCAGGACCGAAGCCGAAGCGTGGATCGACTGGGCAGCAGCCCGCGTGGAGCGCCTCGACCCTCTGAACACACCGCCCCGACTGCCCGACATCCCCGAACCACGAGCCGACGATCTCAGGCCCTTCCTCGGGCACTGGAGCCCCTACGGCCCCTGACACAACACGCACCGGACACCCCACCTAACGTCACGGAACGTCACTACCGAGAAGCGAATAGGCAGGGGCAGCCGACAGCTCGGGAGCCAGCGCCCCAGCCACCTCAAGGTGCCCACGACCACTCAGCTGAGGGCTCCATTCGGCAGTCGGCAATCACGCGTGACGATCCATCAGAAATCGCACCGTCCGTGCGTCAAACGTGCGTCACGTGCGTCGAATATGCGTCAAGATATCGCACCTAACGCACGTAACGCCCATAACGCACACTCGGAGAAACGCCAGGTCAGCGGCCCTTTTCAGCAGGCTCAAGGATCGCGACGCACTCGACATGATGGGTCATCGGGAACAAGTCGAACGCGCGCAGCGTCCGGACCTTGTAGCCGCGTTCCGCGAAGTACGCCAGGTCTCGGGCGAGGGCCGCCGGGTCGCAGGCGACGTAGGCGACGCGGCGGGCGCCCAGGCTCGCGAGGTGGTGGACCGTCTGCTTGCCTGCGCCGGCGCGCGGGGGGTCCAGGACGATCAGGTCGACGTCGGTGATGCCCGTGCGCGGGAGGACCGATTCGACCTTGCCCTGTTCGATGCGGACGCGCGGGAAGTCGGCCAGGTTGTGGCGGGCGTCCTCCACCGCGCGCTTGCCGGACTCGATGCCGAGGACCGCGCCCTGGTCGCCGACCCGGTCGGCGAGGGCGCCCGCGAAGAGGCCGACGCCGCAGTAGAGGTCGAGGGCCGTTTCGCCCTTGCGCGGGGTCAGACCCTGCATGACGGCGAGCATCAGGGTCTGGGCGGCCTTCGGGTGGACCTGCCAGAAGCCGCCGCTGCCCACGCGGTAGGTGCGCTCGTCGGCCCGCTCGCGGACGAACGGGCGGCCGTGGACGCGGTGGACGCCGCCGTCCTTCTCGTCGACCCGCATCACCGAGACCGGCTTGTCCAGTTCCACCAAGGGGAGGCGGCCCCCCGGGCGCGGGGTGAGGATGACCTGCCGGTCGCCGGAGCCGGAGGCGGCGATGGCCTCGACGGAGGCCATGCCCTCCCAGTCGTGCTTCTCGATGCCGAGTTCGGAGACGCCCTGGGCGGCGATCATGCAGTGGTCGATGATCTCGACCTCGTGCGAGCGGTGCTTGCGCAGGCCCGCGTGGCCCTCGGCGTCGACCGCGTACTGGACCCGGGTCCGCCACTGCGGGACCTCGCCCGGCGGGAGCTTGTCGCCCTCGGCCGGCATGACCGTGCCGTCCCAGCCGGCCTCCTCCGGGGTCAGGCCGGCGAGCCGCTGGAGCTGCTCGGCGATGACCTCGCCCTTGAGGCGGCGCTGGGCACCGGGCTTGGCGTGCTGCCAGTCGCAGCCGCCGCACTTGCCGGGGCCCGCGAAGGGGCAGGGGGCCTCGACGCGGTCCTTGGAGGGGTCGAGGATCGTGACCGCGTCGGCGCGCAGGAAGCGGGAGGTCTCCTCGCCCTCGGTGACGCGGGCGACGACCTTCTCGCCGGGCAGGGCGTGGCGGACGAAGAGGACGCGGCCCTCCTCGGTGCGGGCGATGCAGTGGCCGCCGTGGGCCACCGGGCCGACCTCGACCTCGTACTCCTCCCCGATGAGCGACGACTCAGGTGCGTTCGCGTTCTGCATGACGGGGAGACTCCAGAGAATGAGAGAGGTGGGGGGGGGGCCCCCCGGCGGCCCCCCCACCGAATTGCCCCCCGGGGGGGGGTTGGGGGGGGGGGGCGCACGCCCACGGCGCGGGGGTGGTGTTT